>CAYYWB010000253.1:0-3900 GCA_964475285.1 uncultured Bifidobacteriaceae bacterium
GACGAATTGATTTTCGACGGCCACAGCGTCGCGCTGGATGCGCGCGGCGGGGTCATCGCGATGGGCAAGGGATTTGAGGAGGAGGTTTTCGTCGCGCCCCTCACCCCGTCCCTCTCCCCATCGGATGGGGAGAGGGTGTCCGAAGGACGGGTGAGGGGTTTCGATTTCCCGGCACGCGAGCAGCAGCTATTTTCCGCGCTGTCGCTGGGCATACGCGATTACGTCCACAAATGCGGTTTCAAATCCGCCATCGTCGGTTTGTCCGGCGGCATTGATTCGGCGCTCGTGGCCGTGCTCGCGGCGGACGCGCTGGGCGCGGACAAGGTGCTGGGCGTCTCGATGCCGGCGCGTTATTCGAGCGAGGGCAGCTTGAGCGACGCCGCGGCGCTGGCGAAAAATCTGGGCATCCGATACGAGGTTTTGCCAATTGAGCCGGTGTTCAAGTCGGTGGAAAAGCAGTTGCAAAAAGTTTTCGCCGGCACGAAACCGAACGAGGCCGAGGAAAATGTGCAGTCGCGGCTGCGCGGCGTGACGCTCATGGCGCTGTCGAACAAGTTCGGCGCGCTGGTGCTGACGACCGGCAACAAGTCGGAGATGGCGGCCGGTTATTGCACGCTTTACGGCGACATGTGCGGCGCGCTGGCCCCGCTGGCGGACGTTTTCAAGACGGACATTTACAAAATCGCGCGCTGGGTGAACCGCGACCGCGAAATCATTCCGGCGGCCTCGATTTCAAAACCGCCGAGCGCCGAGCTGCGGCCCAACCAGACGGATCAGGACTCGCTGCCGCCGTATGAAATTTTGGACCGGATACTGGACGCCTACGTCGTGCAAAATCTGGGCCGGGAGGAGATCGTCCGCGGCGGGTTTGACGCGGCGGTGGTGAATGACGTGCTCAACAAGGTCACGTTCAGTGAATACAAGCGCCGGCAGGCCGCGCCGGGATTGAAGGTGTCGCCGCGCGCGTTCGGCATCGGGCGGCGGATTCCGATCGCGCAGCGGTTCAGGGCCATTGGCCGGTAGCCGGGAAAGACGGCGGGACAACTTTTTTGGTTTTGCGCCGGCAATTCGCATCCGTTAATGTGACGAAAATGTTACACAGAAACTGGCTGCCCCGTTATGCCCTGGGAGTGTGGCTTCAGTTGTTGCCGTTGCTGGTGATGTTCGCGTTGTTGTGGATCACGGCATGGGTGCCGTTTAACCTCTCCGCGAACACCGTGAAATTCTGGGAATACTTGGTGTATGGCTGGATGTATGCGGCGGCGGTTTATTTGCTGGGATTGGTGATTTTCACAAAATATCTGCGTGCCTGGTGGCTGGCGGCGGCGTTTGCATGGATTTATCTTTTGCTCTACGCGATCAATGCGGGTTTTCTCTATCACATGGGCATGGTGATCGGGCCGTATTTTGTCTGGGTTGCCCAGCCGACGGCGGGGATTGCGTATTTCCTGGATTATTTCAGGAAGTGGATTGTTGTTCTGGCGGTATTCTGGGTGTTGAGCGGGTTTTTGGCGACGTGGCTGATCCGGAAAAATGCAAAGACGCTTGCAGCGGCGCATTCGCGATGGCTGATCGTTCTGACCGCTCTGCTTTGGTTGGCGCCGGTTTTGCGCGACGCTGGAATTTTCCGGCCAACTGTAGTGGCTGTCACCGTTGCACACGCCTCGCTCCAGCAGGGAATCTGGCGTTTGGATCAAACTTACTCGCTTCGGACATTGGCGGAAAATCCGCTCGTCATTTTTGGACGGGCGGTGACCGTGCACCGGCTCAAGCCCCTGCAACCGCATCCGGCCAGCGATTTGAAAGCCATGTCGGATGCCTTGAAAACATGGCAACTGCCCTTGGGAAACAGGAAATATCCGCCGCTCGGCTTGAAGCCTTTCAGGCATGTCGTCATGTTCGGAACCGAATCGTTGTCCCTGGATTTCCTGGCGCCTTACAACACCAACCTGCCGCCGGATCTGACGCCATTTTACGGTTCGCTCACCAACAGCATGTTTCTGAATTATCAATGCGTTGCCCTGCCGACACAGCCCGGACTGGCGGTGACGTTTAACAGTCATCCCAATGTGGGCGGCCTCCTGACGGGCGACTACGAAACTTCATTGATCAAATATCTGAATGCACGGGGGTTTGACACCTATTTCCTGATGAGCGGCCCGGAGACGTTCCTCAACGACGGTCTGACTTTCAGGAAAATGGGTTTCCAGCACGTCATTGGAAGCCAGACCTGGCTCAAGGATCCGAGGCTGGCGCCATTCGTCGAGGACCGCGGGATGATGGACCAGATGCTATACAACGAGGCGCTGGATTACATGGAGGCAAACCGTGATAAAAAGACTTTTATTCAGATCATGAATTGTGACACTCATTCGCCCATTCCGCGCACGTATTACGGCACGCTGCAGTATCCGCCAACTCCCGCTTCAGTGGAAAAAATAGCCGATCCGGATGTCCGCGACACGCTTACGGCCATTTTCAGGCACGATTATGATGTCGGCCAGACCATCAAAAAAATGCGGGAACGGAACCTGTTGACGGAAGACACGCTCGTCATTTTCACGGCGGATCACAATTTTCCGCACAGCGCGATGTTAAAAAACATTCCCGGCTTTCCGGACACTTTCTTTGCGCGCCTGCCGCTGGCGTTTATCAGCGGACAACCGCTGCCTCCCGCCGATTTACGGCAACCCCTTACGCAGTTGGATTTCGCGCCGACCATCGTGCATTTGCTTGGGTTGCCGCCTTCCCCCGGCTGGTGGGGTGAAAGCATTTTTGATCCAGTTTTGAACTCGCCTTCCGTTTCGAAATTCGGCAGAAATCTCACCGTCATTCCGGTCGGCGGCGGCCCCAGCCAACTTGTTTCCCTGGATCATCCCAAAAATCAAGCCGAGCAGGATCTGGTGACCATTTTCAACACCGTCTTTACCGGCGCGCCGCCGTTTGGCGCCGTTTCGCCCGGCGCTTCGCAAACCAATTCCCCGTAACGGATGAAATTTTCCATCGTCACGCCGAGCTTCCGCAATTCCAACTGGCTGAAGCTTTGCGTCGCGTCCGTCGCCGACCAGCACGGCGTCGAACGGGAACACATCGTGCAGGATTCCTGCTCGGACGACGGCACGCGGGACTGGCTGCCGCGCGATCCGCGCGTGAAGGCGTTCATCGAAAAAGACGGCGGAATGTATGACGCGGTGAACCGCGGATACCGCCGCGCGACCGGCGACATCCTTGCCTACCTGAATTGCGACGAGCAATACCTGCCCGGCGCGCTCAAGACCGTCCGCGATTTTTTTGAGGCACATCCGCAAATCGAAGCGGCGCTGGCCGGCACCATCATCACCGACGGCGACGGAAAATACATCTGCCATCGCCACCTGATGACGCCACATCCGCAGGGAATCTGGTTTCGCTTTCCCATTTTGACCAGCTCCATTTTCATCCGGCGCAAGGTCATTTCCGAACGCGGGATTTTTTTCGACACGAAATGGCGCGACTTGGGCGATTTCCACTGGCTGCTGGCGCTGATGAAAAACCGGGTGCCGATGGCCGTTTGCGACGCCTTCACGTCCGCCTTCGCCGACACCGGCGGGAACATGAATTTGAAGCCGAACGCCATCCGCGAAAAAGCCGAGACGGACGCGATGACGCCGCACTGGGTGCGCGCGTTGAAACCCGTCTGGATTGGCCACCATCGTTTGCGCCGGCTGGCGGCGGGACATTTTTTCCTGAAGCCGGCGAGTTATTCCATTTACACGCTGCAAAGCCCCGATCGGCGCGTGACCTTCGATGTGCCCAGGCCCACCGCCGTCTGGCGGAGCCGGCTTTGAAACCGTGATCACGCGGCTCCCGGCATGACCGGAGATTGATAAACCTGATTGACGGTCCGGCGGTAATTTTCCC
>CAYYWB010000254.1:0-3899 GCA_964475285.1 uncultured Bifidobacteriaceae bacterium
AATCGTAGGCGAACCAGACCTCCCAGTTTTCGCGCAGCAACAGCGCGGCCTCGACGAAATCGTGGCTCAAAATCTGGCCGCCGAACGGCTTGCGTCCGGGCAGTTGCGGCAGATCGCAGAACTGCATGAACGGCTCGGTGCGGATGATGGCGTTGTGCCCCCAGTAATTGCCCAGATCGAGCGCCCAGTAATTCAGGCCGGCGATGAACACCGGCGCGTAAAGCCGGTTGGCAAACTGCTGGATGCGCCCGAACGGCGACTCGGCGTTCACGAGCGCCGGCACGGTCTGGACGAGGCCGGCGGTCGGGTGCGCTTCCATCAATCTGACCAGATCCACGAGCGTTTCACCGCGCATCACACTGTCGGCGTCGCAGACCATGAAGTAGCGGTAGCGGCGGCCCCAGGCGTTGAGAAAATCGCGCACGTTGCCGCTCTTGCGGCCCTCGTTGTTCAGGCGGCGGCGGTAATAAATTTTGCCGAGCGCGTCCAGGTCGCTGACCAATTCATGCCAGCGGCGCTCCTCTTCGACCCATTTGTCCGGGTCGGTCGAGTCGCTCAAGATGAAAAAGTCAAAACGCTCCAGTTGCCCGGTTCGTTCCAGTGATTCGTAGGTGGCGCGGAGACCCTCGCAGGCGCGCACGACATTTTCGTTGTAAATCGGGAAGACAATCGCCGTGCTCGTGCCGTCAATCTTCCGGTCGCGGAAATTTTTCAGCGCGGTGATGCGCCGCCGTGCGCCGAATGTCCGCAGCCCGAAGCCATACACCCCGTGCATGCAGCCGATGGCCGCGAACCACATCAACACCACGAACAACGCCAGCAGCACGGTGCGCGAGGCGGACCAGCCCGTGCGCCACAGCAGATCGGCAAAGAGCATCGAGACCAGACCGGTGAGCAACAATGCCCACGAATAGAAAATAAACAGGCGCCAGCCGCGACGGGCGCGCGGAAGTGCGGCGGACAAAACAGTGGGTTCGGCGGCCATGTCAGTGATAGAGGTTCTTGAACCCGTCAATCATCAACGACACTTGCGATTTCACCTGTTCAAATCCTCCGTGGGTGAGCCAGAAAATGGCGATGAGCAGCAGCGCGAACAGCGTCCATGCCAGAATCATGCGGAAATAGGGCATCCGCCCCAGGCTGGTCAATGTGGCAATGGGGCCGAGATCCAGAGGGCGTGGCGTCATTTTGGAAAGTTGGAAATCCGGACCGGCGCGCAAAAAAGCCTCGCGCATGGCCGTGGTGAATTCCTCCGGCCACGGGCCCGGGCGTAAAAACTGTTCCTGCCATTTCCCCGGCATGTCGGCCAGCAGCAGCGCCAGCCGTCCGCGCGTGGATAAAGTCTGGTCGGCCTTGGCGGACGGCGATTGCAGCACTTCGGCAAACCATTCGGTGACGAGATGATCCATTTCCTCGGCGGCAATCTGCGTGGCGGAGCTTTCCGGCTCGACGGGCGCGCGGCGCATGGCGCGGTCCAGCACGCGCAGGACGAGCTGGCCGAGCAGCACCTTGTTGCGGACGCGGAGGGCGTGAAAATAATTTTCCACCTTCACGTAGGCGGCGTTCCATTCTTCCAGCGGGCGTCCGGCAAGCTGACCGGCGGCGTCGGGCAAAATGTTCGTCGGGTTCACGGCGGGTTAAATGGGAACATCGAAAATCCAACATCTAACATCCAACATCCAATGAATTGCCGAAGGAACGTCAATTCGGTGTTCGATGTTGAATGTTGGATGTTGGATGTTTTCTTCATTTCACGGCGGACTCCATTGGTAGGTCCAGGTCTCGCTCAAAATGTTCGTCCCCTTTTGCAGCGTGCAGCGCAGGTCCACCGGGTCGGCGTTGCCGGGCTTGGGCTGCATTTTCAAAACGACGCGCCAGCCGTTGAGAAACGGATTGCGCAAAACCAGATTGTCCACGATGGCGGCGTTGGCGCTGCAATTGGCGATGGCCGCCGGCGGCTCGCTTTCCGGCACGGCTTCCAGTTTCGGCCCCACAAAATCCATGACGAACTGCCGCGTGTTCTCGAAATGCGCATCCAGTCCGACGCGCATGGAAACGACGCGGTTTTCGGAAAGTTTCAAATCCGCCGCGCCGCCCTGCCAGGTGAGCCGGTAGCCGAAGCGGCAGGCTTTCAGCGGCGCGGGTTTTTCTTTCGGATCCCAAAACGCGACGATGTTGTCCAGCCCCTCGTAGCGTGTGCTCAATTCCACCAGATGCAAATCGCCGTCGCCCCAATTGCCGTGCGGCTCCACCCAGACGCTCGGCACCTGCTGGTAAAAATTGAACGTGTCCTCATACGCCCGGAACGCCCGCTCCCGTTGCAACAGGCCGAAGCCGCGGATGTTCGGCGCGTGAAAAACCTGGTGCCGCAGCGCCGGCGGATTGTCCAGCGGCCGCCAGAGGATTTCGCCGTTGCCCATTTTCACGAGCAACCCGTCGCTGTCGTGGACTTCCGGCCGGTAATCGTCAAACTTGCGCTCCGTGTTTTTGCCGAACCAGAACATGCTCGTCAGCGGCGCAAATCCGATGGTTTTGACGGGCGGGGCGTTTGTGTCCGCCGCGTGAATCATTGCCGGCTCGCGGAAAAACAATTCCGCCTCGACGTTCACCACCGTGCTTTCGCCGGGACGGATGTCGAATTCATACGCGCCCGCGCAACTCACGCTGTCGAGGATGGCAAACAAGACCAGATGATTGTCGTCCGGCTGCGGCTTGCCCAGCCACCAGTCGGTGAAGATGGGAAATTCCTCCGGCCCGTCGCCGCCGCAATTGAGCGCCAGGCCGCGCGCGGACTCGCCGTAACGCTGATCCTTGCCCAGCAGCCGGAAATAGCTCGCGCCCAGAAATGCGCCGATTTCGTCCCACTTGTTCGACTCGTTCAACTGGTTCAACAGCCGGAATCCGGCGTAACCGGTGTTGGACGGAATCTGGTTCTGGATGTGCAGCGCCCGGTAATTGAAAAAGTCCTGCACAAACCGGATCGGCTGCGTGTAGGTCGGGGTGAACTCATTGATATGCACCGGTTCCTGGTAGAGATAGCCCGGATGGAAAAATTCGACGCGGAACGGCAACCCTTCGGCCAGCCACAGCGCCTTCTCGTGGCGGAACTCAATCTCCCGGTATTTGTCGTAATCGAGATTCTCCTGTCGCAGCACCTTTGGCAGGTCGGCGCGCGGCGAATGGAAAGGCTTCTGCGCACGTTCGAGCGCACGTTGCGCCACGTAATCCAAGTTCACCTCCGCAGACTCCGCGCCGGCACAAACCGATGCGGTCAACGCCAACCCGACCGTTAAAAGCAGGCAAAACCATCGCCACATTTCCCTGATGAAAACCGAAAAAGGCGCAATTTGCAAGTTTGGCGGGTAATTGCCTATGAATCAATTTGTTATACTTGTTAATCCAGTGTCTGCCGGTAGCGTTTGATGCCAATTGCCAGCATCACGACCAGAAAGAGCACAATTGGCCACAAGTCGGGCGCGATTTCCGGCAGGCCGTTGCCTTTCAACAAAATGCCCCGCACCACCCGCAGATAATGCGTCAGCGGCAGGCATTCGCCGATATCCTGCGCCCAGCCCGGCATCCCGCGGAATGGAAACATATAGCCAGACAGCAGCAGTGACGGCAGGAAAAAGAAAAATGCCATCTGAACCGCCTGCAACTGGTTCTTGGCGATGGTCGAGAACGTGATGCCGACCGCAAGGTTCGCCACGATGAACAGAAACGTCAACACCACCAGCAATGGCACGCTGCCAACAATGGGAACGTTAAACAGAAATTTCGCCGCCAGCAAAATCAGGAACACCTGCACGTAACCGACCGCGATGTAAGGCACAATTTTGCCGATGATGACCTCGCCCGGATGCACCGGCGTGGAGAGCAGGTTTTCCATCGTGCCGCGC
>CAYYWB010000255.1:0-3884 GCA_964475285.1 uncultured Bifidobacteriaceae bacterium
CGCATTTGATGCCGGTGGAATTTTTTGGCCGCGCCCAGTAAATCATGCCGATGTGTTCGTGCGTGTCGCTGATGCGATGAATGTCCAGAAAGCGCGGCGCGATGAGGGCGCGTGTGCCGGGCGAGGTCGTGGGCGGACGCTCGCCGAGCAGTTCGACTTCGAGACCGCTTTCTTCCTTCGCTTCGCGCAACGCGGCCTGCTCAGGGTCTTCGTCCGGCTCAATGTGTCCACCGAGCGGCAGCCATTTGTCCAGCTTGCGATGGTGGATGAGGAGCACCTCGCCGTCGTGAACGACAAAAATTGCGACGGTGAAATCAATTTTTTCGTGGATGTGGGCCATGTCGCACCATTCTAGTCGGAAATAACCACAAGTGGCTTTCCCTGCGCCTCTGCTGTTGAAGCCAGCTTTTTGAAAGCGCTCAAGAAATTCGTTAGCTCAACATCTTCTTTGCACCGAGAAAAAAGGTGCTTAATTTCTTCAATAACTTGGTTCACTTCCTCGGTTTCAAATTGAGTATCCTCACAATAATAATCTGCCATTCGCAGCAAAATTGAGTCAGGATGTTGTTTGACAGCTTCAATCAATTTCCAGTGCGTTTCGACACCGATACCGACCTGTTCGGCTGGTGAGCCGTCATTCCCTAGAATTGCAATATCCAAACTCATGCGAGCTTTTCAATAATCGTAAAGTCCGCTGTCCTTCGTGTAACCGCTCCCTCCCGCGCCGCCTTCCGGGCCGCCCATGAAATCGCCCAGCACGTCGCCCATATCGGCCTCGATTTTTTCCGGATCTTCGCCAGCTTCAAGCCGTTTGATGGCGATGTCCAGTTCCTTTGGCATCGCGCCCGGCGGCATGAGGTCCTTCATTTTCTTCATCATGTGCGCCATGTGCTTCGGATTGTTCTCGTCCAGATGTTCCATGTCCCGCTCCATTTCCATCATGGCGTGCTCGACGCGCGGATCGCCCAAATCCGGCATGGGCGGTCCACCTTCCGTGTCCGCACCGATTTTGGCGGACGGTTCCTCCAATCCCCGGTTCATCGCAAAGCGGCTGACTTGCTTGGACAGTTTTTTGCTGCCGCATTTGGGGCATACCGGCGGGCGGGCGGGATTCACCCGCTTCGAGAGGAAGCTGAAAATCCGGCGGCACTTTGGACAGGCAAATTCGTAGATCGGCATCGGGATTTACGATTCACGATTTTTGTTCGATGCGCCACAAAAAATTGCGAGTCCGCGAAGTTTCCGGCTGACTCGCAAATCGAAAACGGAAATTATTTCATCCGGTCGAAGTTTTTCTGGAGAATCTGCCAGTCTTTCAAGCCCTTGACTTTTTCCATGAAGCCCCGCTGAATTTCAGCCTCCTTGGCATTTTTGGTCGGTTTGTTGTTCCGATAGAAAATGCCGAAGTAGCCGGGGAAATCCGCGCCGGCCAGCCGGTAAGCCTCCAATTCATCGCTTGAGTCGTGATCTTTCGGCACTTCCATGAACACGCCGCCCTTGCGCGGATTCGCGGCGTCGAACGCGCCCTCGTAAAATTCCACGCATTCGCTCAGGCATTCGATGAAACTGAAACCGTCATGATCCATCGCAGCCTCCATCATCTGCAAAACATGATTCGGATTCGTGTGCGTCGTGCGCGCGACGAACGTGGCGCCGGCGGCGATGGCCTGCTTCATCGGGTTGATGGGATAATCCACCGCGCCCCACTGGTCGGTCTTGCTCTTGAAGCCGAGCGGCGACGTGGGCGAGGTCTGCTTTTTCGTCAGGCCATAAACCCAGTTGTCCATGACGACGTAGGTGAGCTTCACATTTTTGCGCGCGGTGTGCGTGAAATGGTTGCCGCCGATGGAAAAGGCGTCGCCGTCGCCGCCGAAAACAAACACGTGCAAATCCGGCCGCGACAGCGAAATGCCGCTGGCAAACGGCAGAGCGCGGCCGTGGATGTAATGCGCCCCGTGCGCCTGCACGAAATACGGAAACCGGCTGGAACAGCCAATGCCCGCGACGGTCGTGATTTTCTCATGCCACATTTTGCGTTTTTCGATCAGCTTGAAATACAGCGCGAGCACGGAAAAATCACCGCAGCCGGGGCACCACGTCGGGTGGTCGGCGGCGATTTCCTTTTTCGTCAGGCCCTTGCGCTCTTCCACCGCGGGCGGCGCCGTCGTGGCGACCGCGGCAACACTGCTGGCGCGGACGGGCGTTTCTATCAAAGTTTCGCTCATGTTAATAATTAGACGTTTTGGCGTGGCAACGGTTCAAATTCACAGCTTCCGCAGACCGGCGGCCACGGTGGTCTTGGCGCGATCGAGGATTTCCTTCACCTTCCACGTCAGGCCGTCGGTCTTGTTGATGCCGTGGATTTTCGGGTCGCAAAAACGCGCGCGCAGCAACGCGCCGAGCTGGCCATAGCCATAAAGCCCCTCGTCGTTCATCTCCACCACGAGGACGTGATTGAACCCGGAGAAAATGTTTTCCAGCCCCGGCGGCAGCGGATTGAGGTGCTTGATGTGCAGCGCGGAAACGCTGTCGCCGGCGGCGCGCGCCCGGTCCACCGCCTCGCGGATCGGCCCCTGGGTCGAGCCCCAGCCGACGAGCAGCACGTTGCCTTCGGGCGGGCCGTAAATTTTCGGCACCGGAAGCGACGCGCCGAGCGCCTGTAATTTCTTCCGGCGCTTGGCTGTCATTTGCAGGTGCAATTTCGGCGAGCCGGTCGGGTGGCCAAGCTCATCGTGTTCGAGGCCGGTGACAATCGGATAATTGCCGCTCTGAATCCGCGTGCCCGGCGCGACATGGCGCGTGACGCCGTCGGGCGCGGACAAATCGTAGGGCTTGTGGTCGGCCACCGGCGTGAAGTCGGGCGAAATGTCCTGGCAGATTTTTTCGAGATCCGGCTCGACAAACGCCTCGATGCGCGTGGCGATGCCCTGGTCGGTCAGGATGATCACCGGCACGCCGTATTTACGCGCAATGTTGACGGCCTCAATGGCCATGTAAAAACAATCCTCCACATTTGCGGGCGCAATCACCACGCGCGGCGAATCGCCGTGGCCGCCGAAACAGGCGATGTTCAAATCCGACTGCTCGATGTTCGTCGGCATTCCGGTGGACGGCCCGCCGCGCTGCACGTCCACAATGACCAGTGGCATTTCCGCCATGACCGCCCAGCCGAGCGATTCCGTTTTCAGGGAAATTCCTGGACCGCTCGACCCGGTGACGGCGACGCGGCCCGCGTAACTCGCGCCGATTGCCATCGAAATGGAGGCGATTTCATCCTCGCACTGGATGAAGCAACCGCCGTATTTCGGGAGTTCGCGGCGAAGCAGTTCCATGATGTCCGTCCACGGCGTGATCGGATAGCCCGCGCCAAAACGAACGCCCGCCGCAATGAGGCCGTAACCGAGCGCCTCGTTGCCGTTCATCACCACCTGGTGGCCGCCCTTGTCTTTGCTGTCAACAAACTTGAAGGTTTCCAGCACGTTGCCGAGCGAGTGCGAGTAACCCGCGTGGAACGCCGCGAGCGCGTTGTTCAGCACGCTGGGGTCCTTGCCGGTGAAACGCTCGCCGATGAGCTTTTCGAGCTTCGGCACGTTGAGATCGAACATCCGCGCAATGAGACCGAGCGCGTAAATGTTTTTGCCCTTGTCCTTGGCCGTTCCGCCGATGGCCTCGACCGTAAGCGATGAAATGGGAACGCCGACATGATGATAATCCTTTCCCCACTCCGGCCTCGCCTGGACGTGATCGGAATCGTAAAGAACAATGCCGCCTTTCTTGAGCGAGCCGATGTGGTCTTCGTAGGAATGCTGGTAAAACGGCAGCAGCACGTCCGCCTCGTCGCCGGCGCTCAACACCTCGCCGGAGCCGATGCGCACCTGGAAAAT
>CAYYWB010000256.1:0-3878 GCA_964475285.1 uncultured Bifidobacteriaceae bacterium
CGGTCGTTGAGCGACGAAAATCTGCGCGCGTTTCTGGAAACCAATCATGTCACCGGTGACTGGCCGCGTCAGTCGTGGGATTTGAACGCGCTCACGCTCGCCGCGTTTTATTACCAGCCCGCTTTGGCCGAGGCGCGGGCTCAATGGGCGGCGGTGGAGGCGACAAAAATCACGGCGGGCGAACGACCGAATCCGTCGCTGTCCGTGACGCCGGGATACGATTCTCAAATCCCCGGCAATTTCAGCCCCTGGCTGGTGAACGTGAATTTTGACGTGCCCATCGAGACGGCCGGCAAGCGGGGCAACCGCATTGCGCAAGCCAGCCATCTTTCCGAGGCCGCGTATTGGAATTTTGTTTCCGCCGCGTGGCAAACGCGCAGCCACGTCCGTGCGGCGCTGCTCAATATTTATGCCGCGCGGGAAAATGAATCGCAGCTCGCGCGTCAGGAAGCGGCGCAAAGCAACGTCATCCGGCTGCTCGAGGGCCAGCTTTCCGCCGGCGCGTTGTCCAGCTATGAAGTCACGCAAGCCCGCGTCACTTTGGGCGCCACACGGCTGGCGCGGCAGGACGCCACTGGCCAGTCTGTCCAGGCGCGCTTGCAACTGGCAAACGCGCTCGGCCTGCCGTTGCGCGCGCTGGACGGCGTGGAATTGTCCTTTGCCGGATTGAACGAATTTCCGCGCCAGTTGACCGAATCAGAAGTCCGCCGACAGGCGCTGTTGAATCGGGCCGACGTGCGCGGTGCGCTGGCCCAATATGCCGCCAGCCAGTCCGCGCTTCAGCTTGAAATTGCGAATCAATATCCGGACGTTCACCTCGGTCCGGGCTACGGCTGGAATACCGGCAATGCCGGCGACAACGAGTGGACGTTGGGCTTGGGCGTGACCTTGCCGCTGTTGAACCAAAATCAAGGACCCATCGCCGAGGCAACTGCAAATCGCGCCGCCGCCGCCGCGCATTTTCTGACGGTGCAGACGACCGCCATCTCGGAAATTGACAGCGCGCTGGCCGGTTACGACGCGGCGTTGAAAAAATCGGCGACAGTAAAATCATTGCTGGATGATATGCAGAAACAACTGGATTCCGTCCACGCGCAGGCGCAGGCGGGCGCGGTGGAGCCGCTGACGCTGGCGAACGCCGAAGTCGAATACGCCACCGGCGCGCAAAGCCGGCTCGACGTGCTCGTCAAGGTGCAGGAGGCGCTCGGCCAGTTGGAGGATGCCGTCCAAAGTCCGCTGACGCTGGCGCCGGAAACGATTCGCGCCGTGGAAAATAATTTATCCGAAACGCCAAACCAAACTTCCAAATGATTCGAAAACTAATCACAGTCATTGTCATCGTGGCCGCCGGGCTGGGCATTTATGCGTTCATCAAATCACGCGGCCCGGAAGCCGCGCCCGACGAGGAAAAAACGCCGAGCGTTGTCACGGTTCAACTCGGCACGCTCACAAACGTCACGCTGCATCGTTATGTCGAAGGCTATGGCACGATTGAAGCCGCGCCCGCCACGGCGGACCAGCCGGCTGCCGGCGCGATGCTGGCCGCGCCGGTCGCGGGCGTGGTTGCCAGTGTCAACGTCATCGCCGGCCAGCAGGTCAAAAAGGGCGACGTGCTGGCGGAGTTGAATTCGGGCGCGATGACGGTGGATTCCGCGGAGCAGGAAGTCGAGCGGCAAAAACAATTATACGCGCAGCAAAATACCTCGTTGAAAAATCTGCAGAGCGCCGAGGCTCAACTCGCCTCGCTGCGCGTTGTCGCGCCGCTGTCCGGCACCGTCACGCGGGTGAACGTCAAGGCCGGCGAGTCGGTGGATGTGAACACGGCCGTGGCCGAGGTGATTGACCTGAACCGGCTCGCGGTGAGCGCTGCCATTCCGGCGGCGGAGGCGAAAGATTTGAAAACCGGCGAGGACGTGCAGATTAGTGGAACAGGCTTCCAGCCTGTTGACGGGCAGGATGCCCGTTCCGCTACCGCGACGCTGGCATTCATCAGCCCGGCGGTGGATGCGGCCAGCGGCACGGTTTTGACGCGCGCGACGCTGGCGGCGGCCAGCGGATTGCGGCCCGGACAATTCGTGCAATTGAAAATTGTCACGGCGGTTCACGCCAATTGCCTCGCCGCACCGGCTGAAGGCGTCGTGACGGACGAAGATGGCAAAAGCGTCATCGCCGTGGTCAAGAGCGACGAGGCGGCTCAAACGCCGGTGCAGACGGATTTGCGCGAAAACGGCTGGGTGGAAATTTCCGGAACCGGACTGAAAGCCGGTGATTCCGTCGTGACAGTCGGCGCTTATGGTCTGCCGGAGAAAACCAAAATCCGCGTGTTCGGTTCGGCGACGGACGAAACCACGACAACCAATTCAGCTCCCGCGAAATGAAGCCCGACGCCACTTCAGCCCTGGGCCGGTTCGCCACGCGGCACGCGCTGTCCGTCACGTTCATCGCCGTGGCATTGTGTCTGGCGGGCGTCTTGTCGGCGCTGCGGATGCCGTCGTCGGTGTTCCCGCAGACCAATTTCCCGCGCGTCGTCATCCTCGTGGACAACGGCATCATGCCCGCCGACGAAATGATGGCCACCGTCACGCGGCCCATCGAGGAGGCGATGAAGGACATTCCCGGCGCGGTCACGGTGCGTTCGGCGACCAAGCGCGGCTCGGCCCAGATCAACATTTTTTTCAACTGGCACGTGGATATGTCGCAGTCGGAACTTTACGTGCTGGGCCGGCTCTCGCAAATCCGCGGCGATCTGCCGGCGACCGCCGAAACCGAGGTCGAGCGCGTCACGTTCTCGGCGTTTCCCATCATCGGCATCAGCCTCACCAGTTCCAATCGTGACATCATGGATTTGTGGGAGACGGCGAATTACCAGTTGAAGCCGCTCTTCCTGCAAATCCCCGGCGTCGCGAAGGTGGAAATTCTCGGCGGCCACACGCCGGAATATCACGTCGTCGTGGATCCGCTGAAATTGCAGGCCGCCGGACTCGGTTTGCAGGATGTAGGCGACGCGCTGGCGAAGAACAACTTGGTCGCGCCCGCCGGCATGATTGAGGAAAATTACCATCTTTACCTGACGACGGTGGACGGTCGCGTCCATTCACCGGACGACATCGGGAACGTGGTGATTGCCGTCCGTGGCGGGCATCCGATTTGCATCCAAGACGTGGCGCGCGTCGAGCGCGGGCCGGCGCCGGTTTTCACCGACATTACCGCGCAGGGCCGCAAGGCCGTTTTGCTCAACATCCAGAGCCAGCCGGACGGCAGCACGCTGGACATCGCCGGCGCGTTGCAGGCGAAGCTGCAGCAACTCCGGCAGGAGCTGCCGCCGGACATGAACCTCGGATTTTTCTACGACCAGTCGCAGTTCGTGCACGATTCCGTCAGCAGCGTCTGGTTCGCCATCATCTTCGGCCTCATCCTGTCGGTGTTCATTCTGTATTTCTTCCTGAAAAATTGGGGCAGCGTCTGGACCGCCATCGTCACCATTCCCATCACGGTGCTGATCACGTTTGTCGCCATGAAATTGTCGAACATGAGCTTCAACATGATGACGCTCGGCGGCATCGCGGCGTCCATCGGCCTCATCATTGACAACGCCATCATCGTCGTGGAGGCGATGTGCGTGAAAATCGCCGCCGGCAGGCCGCGACTGGCGGGAATTCAGGAGGCCATCGGCGAAATTCTGTATCCGCTCATCGGCTCAACGCTCACGCCGGTGGTGGTGTTCATTCCGCTGGCGTTTTTGACCGGCGTGGCCGGCGTGTTTTTTCGCGCGCTGGCGCTGACGATGGTTGTGTCGCTGCTCGCGTCGCTGGTTCTGGCGCTGACGCTCACGCCGTCGCTGGCGGCGTGGTTCATCCGCGACCGCGAAAAAATGGAGC
>CAYYWB010000257.1:0-3853 GCA_964475285.1 uncultured Bifidobacteriaceae bacterium
ACGGTGAGGATGTTGTTGAAATCGTGCGCCACGCCGCCGGCGAGCTGGCCGATGGCCTCCATTTTCTGCGACTGGCGGAGTTGTTCCTCCAGCCGCTTCTGGATGGTGATGTCACGGAACAAGCTCAACATCAGCGGCGGACGGCCCTGTATTTCAATGAATGAGTCGGAAATTTCCAGGACCACCGCGCGCCCGTCGTGGAGCATGTAATGTTCCTCCCGCTCCTGTTGCACGGCGCGCGCGGCGAAATGTCCGAGCAACTGCTTGTGGATGGCCTCCCGGTTTTCGGACGCGGAATAAACCACCGTGAACGGCTTTCCTTCCAGCGACCGCGCCTCCATGCCGGTCATTTTGCAGTAGGCGTTGTTGACGGCCACAATGACGCCCCTCTCATCGGCCAGCCTCATGCCGTCCACGGAATTTTCCCAGACGGAGCGGAACAGCGTTTCGGAACTTTGCAGGGCCGCCGCCGCCGCGCGGCGCTCGGAGATGTCGCGGACGTGCAGCAGCAGGGCGGGTTTGCCGCCGTATTCAATGCGCCCGGCCCGCACCTCGACGGGCGTGAACCGGCCGTCGGCAGTCAGGCTTTCGCCCTCGATCCACGACATTTTGCCGCTGGCCAGATCCGGGAAAATGCGGCGGGTTTCCTCGCGAGCGCGGGGCGGAACCAGATCGTTGACGGCGTTTTTGCCGATCAATTGCTCGCGGGTCATGCCGTGCAGCAGGCAGGCGGCAATGTTCACATCCAGCACCGTGCCGTCCAGGTCTTCCACAAAAATCGCATCGGGCGAATTATCGAAGAGGTCGCGGAAACGCTGCTGGCTTTCCCGCAAATTTTGCTCGGCGCGGACGCGCTCCAAGGCGCCGCTGCACTGGTCGGCCAGCGTCTGGAGCATGACCAGATCATTTTTCGAGTAGGCGGCGGACTTGTGATTTTGAATCAGGAGCAGGCCGATGACGCGCTCGCCCTTGCGGATGGGCACCAGCATGGTGGCGGCGGCATATTCGCCGGCTTCGCTGGCCGTCAGAAGTTCAGCGCCCTTTTCGATGACCCGCCGGATGAGCGCGTTGTTTGCCTTGGGCTGTGGCGACGGCGGAACCCGCACCCGCCGGCCCTCGACGGTCGTGATGTTCAGCAGCGTGTTCACTTCGTCGCTCCCGGCGTCATACAGGTCGAGCGCAAAATCACTCCAGTGAAACAGCGCGTCCGTGGCTTCGCTGATGATTGCCGCCGCTTCCGCCACCGTGGTCGCCGAACTCAAACGATGGCTCAACTTGGAGAAAACGGCGTTGCGCTGCTCCACGCGCAGCCGCTCCGTCACGTCCACGGCCATCGTCAACGCCGCAAAACGACCGTGGAAAATCATCGGCGCCCAGATGACCTCGACGTCAATCAGGCTGCCGTCCTTGCGGCGATGCCGCCAGACGCGCCCCGGGACGGCGGCATCCGGGATGGCGCTCGTGTGCGGGCGGCTTTCTTCCGGGGAACGGATTTCCAAAATGGTCCTCGCCAGAAATTCCTCGCGCGAATAGCCGTAATGCTGGATGGCCGCCTCGTTCACTTCCAGAAACGCCTGCGTCTCCATGTCAAACACCCACACCGGATTGGGATTGCTGTGGAAGAGCAGGCGGTATTGCTGCTCGCTGTCCCGCAAATCCTCCTCCACGCGCCACCGGTCGGTCACATCGCGGCAACTGGCCACGACGCCGTTGATCTCCGGGTCCGCCAGCCGGTTTTTGCCGACCAGCTCCAGCCGCCGCCATTCGCCGGCCTTGTTTTTATAGCGCACCTGGAGTTTGACCATGCGGTCAGGATCATCCAGCGCGAGTTGAAGCGCCTCCCGCGCGCGCGGCAAATCCTCGGCGTGAACCCGCGTGAACACGTTTTCGCCGAGCATCTCCTCCGGCGTGTAACCCAGCACGTTTTTGATGGAGGCGCTGTTGTAGAGCAGGTTCCCTTCGCGGTTCATGACGCAAAGGATGTCGAGCGAATTTTCCGTGAGCGCGCGGAAATATTTTTCGCGCCTCGCCAGTTCCAACTCCGCCTCCCGGCGCTTCGCGCGCTCCCCGGCTTCCTCGACGGCGCGCCGCACGGCGGACGGCAGCCGCTCCGGGTGCTGTTTCAGGACATAATCCACCGCGCCCGCCTTGAGGCTTTCAATCGCCGCATGCTCCCCAATCGTGCCGGAAACCAGGATGAACGGCGTCTGCGGACACCGTTTCCGTGCCATCGCCAGCGCCTCCAAGCCGGTGAACTTCGGCAGATGATAATCCGAAATAATGACGTCAAACGTGTCCTCGGCCAGAAATTTTTCAAACGCCGGGCGGTCCCCGGCGCACGTCAGCTTTACGTCCAGGCCGTCCTGCGCCAGCATCGTCCGCACCAGCTCGGCAAAGTCCGGTTCGTCTTCCAGGTGCAAAATGCGCAGTTGTTCTTTCATTCCGGTTTGTGTCCGGCCGCGGATTAAAACACGCGGACGCGGATGAAACTTTTGCGTCCACCTCTGCCGCGTCCATCGTGGCGGGGAAAAATTTCTTCCAAAATGCCGCCAAAGTAAAGCGGCAATGCGCGTCTTTCGCCGTTGACATTCGCGCGCGTTCGTCCAGAATTGCTGCCCTTTTAAGCGAAACGACAAATTTGATTTATGCCGAACACAAAGTCAGCCGAGCGCCGCATGCGCGGCAATGAGCGCAAACACCAGCACAACCGCGGCGTCAAATCCAGCCTGCGCGGCGCGGAAAAAAATTACCGGGAACTGCTCGCCGCCTCCAAAAAGGACGAGGCCGCCAAGGCGCTGCCCGCCGTCCATTCCGCCTACGACAAGGCTGTCAAACTGAAAGTCATCACCCGCGCCACCGCCAACCGCAAGAAATCGCGCCTCGCCATCGCGCTGGCCCGCCTCAAATAATTTATCACATCCTCGCGGACGGCCGCCAACTCCGTCCGCATTTCAGACAGCCGGAGCAGGCAAATGTTCCGGCTGTCTTTCATTTTCCCGGTCGTGGAAACAATTCCGATTGCGCCAGCCCCATTTTTGCCAGCCGGAATTTCAGCCCCACGTTCAGGCAGCCGAAGCCGTATTTCACGCTGCGCCGGAAATTGATGGACGATGCCTCCTTGAAATACTTCGTCGGGCAGCTCACCTCGCCAATCGTGAACCTGTGCCACAAAATCTGCGCAAGCATCTGGTTGTCGAAAACGAAGTCGTCCGAATTTTTTGACAGGTCCAGTGTCTCCAGAATTTCCCGCGAAAACGCCCGGTAGCCCGTATGGTATTCCGACAGCTTCGCGCCGAGCAAGGCGTTTTCCGCCGCCGTCAAAAACCGGTTCGCCACGTATTTCCACACCGGCATCCCGCCGCGCAGCGAGTAGCCGCCCAGAATGCGGCTGCCCAGCACGCACGGATGCAGCCCGTTGGCGATGATGGACGCCATCGCGGGAATCAGCTTGGGCGTGTATTGATAATCCGGGTGTAGCATGATGACGATGTCCGCGCCGGCGTCAAGCGCCAGCCGGTAGCAGGTCTTCTGGTTGCCGCCGTAACCGGTATTCCGCTCATGCACGTGGACATGCACGCCGAGCAACGACGACGCCACCGCCACCGTGTTGTCCCGGCTGCGGTCGTCCACCAAAATGATTTCATCCACGATGCCTTGTTCGTGGACTTCGTCCACGGTTTTGGTGACCGTCTGGGCCGCGTTGTAAGCGGGCATCACCACCACGATTTTCTTTTTGAAATACATTGGTTCTGGAAACTGCGGCGCATCCTGCCGGAACTGGTGTTTGTTTTGAAGTAAAAAATCTCTACTGTCCGGTTAAGATTTTCCAGACAACGATTTTGGCTCGATAAAA
>CAYYWB010000258.1:0-3840 GCA_964475285.1 uncultured Bifidobacteriaceae bacterium
TGACCAATTTCGCGTGGAGAATCCGCTTCGCGGCCAATGAGACGGGCAATTGGAAATATGTCGTCAGCGCGAAGGATTCCACCGGGACGACCAAGAGTTCGGTGGGCACGTTCGCCTGCACGGCCTCCCAATTGCACGGGTGGGTCAGGGTCGCCCCGAACAAGCGGTATCTATCCTGCGACGACGGGACTTCGTTCTATGGAGTCGGTGTGTGCCACGCCTGGAGCGTTTCCACCACCACTCTTGATCAGATGCAGGGCCTGGGATTCAACACTTATGTGTATTGGAACGGCACTTATGACAGTGCCGGCGGGGACAACCTGATCGCGTCCATGTCGTCGGGAGTTGACAAGTATGACCAGGCCAAATGCTCGCGGCTCGACAATCTCATCAACTGGTCGGCAGAGCGCGGCATTGGCATGATTCTCGTCATCTGGCCTCATGATTACCTGTGCGACAACCACGGCGACATGGGCACCTGGCCGTCCAAGTGGACGCAGAATCCCTTCAACACGATCGTCTCATCCACGAACTTCTACAGCGACGCAAAAGCGTGGGACTACCAGGCGAAAATGTATCGTTATATCATCGCGCGCTGGGGCTACAGCGTGGGGCTGGAAGGCTGGCAGGTGATTGACGAAATTGAAGGCACCACCAGTTGGAAGTATGATAAACCCGCAGGCACAATTTGGATCGCGAAAATCGCCTCTTACTTCCAAAAGAATGATCCTTTCAAACATCCCACCAACGCTTCTCTCGGCGGTTTCTGGGATGACGGAGACAAGGTCAATGACCTGTCAAACACCGAGCACTACGGACCCTCCACCCCGGCCACCGTGGTCGGTGTCGTTCGCAAACTTTGGAGCGGCTATGAAAAGCCGTGCATCATCGGCGAAAGCGCCATGGATCGGACCGGACCGGTCGCCCACCAGCGGCTCTGGAGCAGTCTCGCCGGCGGAATCGCCGTCACTCCCTTGCTCTGGCAATTTAACCAGGGATGGAACGACAGCGCCGCAGCGCAGTATCCCGCCTTCAACAAGTTCATCGCGGACATCGAATTTGGCAGGCTCACCAATCCCGCTTTGGCGCAAGTGTCCGTGCCGGATGTCAGTGCGTGGGGCATTACGAGCGACCAGATCTCCTTCGGCTGGATTACCGGTGAGATCGCCGTCTCCGGTGGCCGGCGCGGGACGCCGCCGCCGCCAGCGGTGCCGCCAACGCCCATTTCCGGCAAGAGTCTCACCGTCTCCGGGCTGCGCGACGGCTCCTATCGCATGGAGTGGTGGGATTGCTCAACGGGAACCGTGGTTGCGAAAGAGACCGTGACTGTGGCCAACGGCTCGGTGACGTCGGAAATTCCGGCCACGACCCAGAGCGATCTCGCCTTTAAGGTCATACATCTTTGATTGATCCCGAACTCCGAAGCCGACATTTGTCGGCGTTAATCAAACCGCGCCGGCCAGTGCGCCGCGCTCCCGAAATGTCTTGACGCCCGGCGCCGGGGCGGGCTGCAATACCGCGAACCATTTTCCCAGTGAGCCTATGAAACAAATCAAATTCTTCAAACACACGACCGCATTGTCACTTTGCGCTCTGCTGGCGGGCGCATTCCTGGCATCTCCGGCTTGGGGCCAGGCGCCGACGCAAGGCAAATACAAGAACTTCCGGGTCGCCATGTATGTTTTGCGCGGCAACGTCATGAAATGGTCAGACTCGCAGGCGCTCGCGGCGGATTACGACGAGATGACCCGCCAGATCAAATTCGACAAGGTCTATCTCGAATTCGCCGGCGGCCACCAGATGGTCAACGAGGCCACCCTCGATCCGATCAAAAAATTCTTTACCGACCGCGGCATTCTCGTATCCGCCGCCATCGTGCCCAACGGCCTCTCCCTTACCAATCAGAACGACCGCGCCTACCTCAAGGGCGCCGTCGAAGCCGCCGCGCGCCATTTCGACGAGGTGATCTTCGACGACTGGCTCTTCATGTCATCCAAAACGGCGGGAGACATCGCGGCCAAGGGAAACAAAAGCTGGACGCAATACCGCTTGGACGCCTGGGACGAGGCGGCGGAAAATCTGCTCATCAAGCCGGGCAAGGCCATCAACCCCAAGTTCCGGCTCATCATCAAATACCCCAATTGGTATGAGCATTATCAGGGCCTGGGCTACGATGTGGAGGTCGAGCCGAAAATCTTTGACGCGGTTTATACCGGCGTCGAGACGCGCGACGCGATTGCCAGCGAGCAGCACCTGCAATCCTATGAGAGCTTCAGCCTGGTCCGCTATTTCGAGAACGCCAAGCCGGGCGGGAACGACGGCGCGTGGATTGACCAGGGTGAAACCCGCCACATAGACCGTTACGCCGAACAGTTCTGGGACGCGGGCTTCGCCAAGGCGCGCGAGTTCACCCTTTGGCATTGGGCCAACGCGCTGCAACCGATCAACGTCGGCACCCGCCCATGGGAAACCACCGAGACCAGCCTCAACCTGCAAAAGGTGCGCGATTCCTACCCTGTCACGGGCGCGAGCAGCGGTGGCGCCGGCGCAATGACCGGACGCGTGGCCGGCTATGCGTTGGACCAACTCGACACGTTCCTCGGCAAGCTCGGCAATCCCATCGGCATTCCCGCCTATCGCCCCCCTCATGCCATCGGCGAGGAGTTCCTCTACGATTATCTCGGCATGGTCGGCATCCCGATTGATCTGCATCCCACCTTTCCCACCAACGGCAGCGTCTGCCTGCTCACCGAGGCCGCCAAGGGCGACCCGGACATCGTCAACAAAATCAAGACCCAGTTGAGCGCGGGCAAAAACGTCATCATCACATCGGGCCTTCTCCGCGCGCTCGACGGCAAGGGCATCGAGGACATCAGCGAGTTTGAAGTCACCGACCAAAGAGTCCTCGTCAACGCCTTCCAGAGCCGGGGCGGCCGGGTCATTGCCAGTTCCACGGTGAACGCGCCCATCCTCTTCCGGATTATTCATTTCCTCACCAACCAATCCTGGGGCCAGGTCATGGGCTACGACACCAATTCCCCGTGGAATGCTTATCCCATCGTCATCAGCGATGTCTATGACCGCGGCACGCTCTATGTCCTGGTGGTGCCCGACAATTTTGCCGATCTCTACCGCGTCCCCGCGCCGGCCCTCAACGCCATCCGGAGCCAGCTCATGGGATCTTTCCCGTATCGGCTGGCGGATGCCCCGGCCCAGGTCAGCCTGTTCCCTTACGACAACCACACATTTGTCGTGCAATCCTTCCTGGACGCCGAAGTGACCGTGACGGTCTCGGTTGTCGGCGCGACCGGCTCCATTACGGATTTGGTGAGCGGCCAGAATATCGCGCGCACGCTAACTCCGCCCCCGGACATGGGCCGGCGCGGCCGTGGCGGCCCCGCAACACCCGGAACCAGCTACACCATCACAATTCCGGCGCATTCCTATCGCGCGTTCACGGTGCAAAATTGATCTGAAAGCAGGAACGCCAGATTTGTCCGGCGTGCCCTGGTTTTGAAAGGTTCGGGATTTGAGTTTAGCCGGCGAACCGGCTGGCCGGATTGCTCCAGTCGCCGGGGACGGCGGCACCAACCGCGTTGACGGCAATGGTGCGGGGCACGCCCGGCGTCAGCCAACTGAACCTCCGGCTGGCTGGCGTGCTTTGCACCTGCTTTGATTTTTGGTTTTCCGGTTTGCCACAGCCGCCAAATTTAGAGACACTGTTTGTCCGTTTTTACGGCAATTTATTATGAAACCCCAGGTTGAAATATACGACACGACCCTGCGCGACGGCTCGCAGGGCGAAGGCATCAATTTCTCGGTCGCGGACAAGCTCCGCAT
>CAYYWB010000259.1:0-3833 GCA_964475285.1 uncultured Bifidobacteriaceae bacterium
CCACGGCGCGCAACGCCTTCGCCTCCTTGAGCGTCAGCGTCAGCGGCTTGTCGCACACGACATGAAAGCCCTTTTCGAGAAACGCGGTCGCGACCGGCGCGTGCAAATCGTTCGGCGTGACGATGGAGACAAAATCAATCCGTTCGTGCGCCGGCAGCGCGGCCTCGCGTCTGGCCATTTCCGTGTAGCTGGCATAGACGCGTTTTGGATTCAGGAAAAGTTGTTCGCCGGTCGTCCTGGAATTTTTCGGGTCGGAGGAAAAACAGCCGGCGACCAGTTCAATCTGGCCGTCGAGATTCGCGGCCATGCGATGGACTGCGCCGATGAAAGCGCCCTGGCCGCCGCCGACCATGCCGTAACGAAGTTTGCGTTTGTTGGACATAATTCATTTTTGTTTTGAAAACGCCGCATCGAAGGCGGCGGCGTTCGGGGTGAAATCGAGTTTGCGGACGAAGGCGCAACTCTCCGTCGCGCCGTGAACGCGATCCATCCGGCCGTCCTCCCATTCCACGGAGAGCGGGCCGCGATAGCCGACGTCGTTCAGCGCGACGATGATGTCCTCGAATTTGATGTCGCCGTGGCCGAGCGAGCGGAAATCCCAGAAGCGGCGCGCGTCCGTGAAATCCACATGGCCGCCGAACACCCCGACCGTGCCGTCGCCATGCCCCCACCAGGCATCTTTCATGTGCGCGTGGAAAATGCGGCCGGGAAATTCGCGGATGAACTTCACGTAATCCACGCCTTGATAGCCGAGGTGCGACGGATCGTAATTGAAACCAAAGCGCCTGTGGTTCTTCACCGCGTCGAGCGCGCGTTTCGCGGAGGCGATGTCAAAGGCGATTTCCGTCGGATGCACTTCAAGCGCGAAGTTGACGTTCTCCGTTTCAAACACATCGAGGATCGGCAGCCAGCGCCTGGCAAAGTCGGCGAATCCTTTGTTGAGAAAATCCTGGCTCGTCGGCGGGAAAGCGTAAAGCGCGTGCCAGATGCTTGAGCCGGTGAAGCCGTTGACGACGGCGGGGAAATCGTCGCCGCCTTTGTGTCCGGGCCTGGCGTTGAAAAATTTCCGGGCGGCGCGGGCGGTGGCTTTCATTTTTTCGGCGGCGCGCTGGCGGACGCCTTCGGGTTTGCCGTCGCCCCAAACGTCGGCGGGCAGTATTGCCTTGTGCCGCTGGTCAATCAAATCGCACACGGCCTGGCCGACGAGATGCGTCGAGATCGCGAAACATTTCAGGCCGTGTTTCGCAAGCAATGCCCATTTCCTTTTGACGTAATCCGGCTCGGCGAGCGCGCGATCCACTTCGAAGTGGTCGCCCCAGCAGGCAAGTTCCACGCCGTCATAGCCCATCGCTTTGACTTTGGGCGCAAGTTCGGCGAGCGAAAGGTCGGCCCACTGGCCGGTGAACAAGGTGACAGGTCTTGGCATGGTGATAATCAGTTAAAGTTGTCGTTGGAACGATCTTTTTTGACTGCACATTTTCAGTCTGCTTTCATCTACTCCCGCTCCGCCAGATTTAAATTGCGGATCCAGATGTTGCGGAAACGCACCGGGTTGCTGTGGTGGTTCTGCAATTGGATGAAGACCGCCGGGTCATGCGGCTTGAAAAACGGCTTCGCCTTGTATTCCACGCCGGCCCCGATGCCCTCCGTGCGGCCAATCGGCTCCGTTCCATGCTGCACCACGACCCCGTTGTAAATCACTGTCAACTTTGGTTTCTGGGTCATTTCACCCTTGTCGTCCCAGCGCGGCGATTCCCAGATGATGTCGTAAGTCTGCCATTCGCCCGGCGGTTTGGCGGGATTGACCAGCGGCGGCATCTGCCCGTAAAGCGCCCCGGCCTGGCCGTCGGGATAGGTCTTGTCGTTGTAGGAATCCAGCACCTGAATCTCATACATGCCGTTGATCTCAATGCCGCTGTTGCCGCGCGCCTGCCCGTGACCCGTGGGCGGATTGGGCGCGGCCCATTCAATGTGCAATTGAAAATCAGACCATTTCCCCCGGGTGCGGATGTCCGTGCCGTCCGGCGGGCTGACTTCCACGTAACCGTCCTGAACTTTCCAGGAGGCGGGCTGATCCTTCCAATTAGGATCCTTTTCCAAACCGCCCTGCCATTTCGAAAGGTCTTTGCCGTCAAAGAGCACCTCCGCGTCCGACGGCGGGGTGGCGCCCTGGCTGGAAATTGCTCCCGGCGTGACGACCGGCGGTTGCGGGCGGTTCGGATCGTGCTGGTGCCATTTGCCGCCCGGCAGCATCGGCGTGTCGGTGAAACCTTCGATGCGCTCCCCCGGACTCGCGGCGGCGGAGGGCGCCGGCGTTTGAGCGGGAGCGGAACAGGCGGTCATGGCCAGGACAGCCAGCAACGCGGGAACCCGGGCATGAATGTTCCTGCTAATTTGAATAATTAGTTTTGTTCTCATTTTCCGGCAGCTTACGCGCATCGTTGGGGAAATGTCAGGGAAAAAACAAAAAAACTTGGTCGGCCACCAGCCAGTTTCCTGTTTTTTACGTCACAAATAATTGTTGAAACGGCGCTTCGGTATTGCTAATACTCAACTATGCGTTACCTAATACTATTGCTTTCTGGATTATTGTTGCCGGCAAAGATTGCCCTGGCCGCGGACGGCTCGTGGCAACCGCTGTTCAACGGCAAAGACCTCACCGGTTGGGACACCGAAATGATGAACATTCCCGACAAGTCATGGAACGTGCCCGGTCTTCAGCGCGACGCGGCCGGCAACTATACCGAACCCCTCGGAAAAAACCGCGACCCGCTCCACGTTTTCACCGTGACCAATCTGGACGGCGGGCCGGTCATCCACGTTTCCGGGCAGGGTTTTGGCGTGATGATGACCACGGCGATGTTCACCAATGTCCACATCCGGCTGCAAATCAAATGGGGCGACCTCA
Organism: uncultured Bifidobacteriaceae bacterium; assembly: GCA_964475285.1. Classification (GTDB taxonomy): domain Bacteria; phylum Verrucomicrobiota; class Verrucomicrobiia; order Limisphaerales; family UBA11358; genus UBA11358. Next base: position 2,909 of record CAYYWB010000259.1, read on the forward strand.
AGTGGAGCAAAAAAATTGGCAAACCGTTCGACACCGGACTGCTTTATTTCTGTCACAGCGAAGCCGGGCTGGCGGACCGGACCTGGCCGCGCTCGTTTGAATTTCAAATCTGCCAGAACGAATTCGGCGATCTCTACGCGCTCGCCTCGCAAATCACCGTTCCTGCGCGGCTGGATGGAAAATTATGGCGCTACGACTCCGCCGGCACGAACACGCTATTTCTTCAGAAACCGCCCATCGGCAATCACTGCGCGCACATCGTGGACGCTGAAAAACCCAAGGGTGAATGGAACACGCTCGATTTGATCACCTTCAACGGCGACAGCATTCACGTCGTCAATGGCCAGGTCGTCATGCGGCTGCACAATGCCCAGCGTCTCGACAACGGTGCGCCTGAACCGATCATGTCCGGGAAAATCTGTTTGCAGACCGAAGGTGGCGAATGTTTCTTCCGCAACGTGGAGGTCCAGCCCATCACGGAAATTCCTGCGGAATTTGCCGAAAAGTAAAATGTAGTGTTGGGGTTCGGCCGGTTCCCGTCCGCGAAAACGCAAGGCGGAAACCAAACGGCAGAGGTGTCCGCGAGAGCATTTTTGGGTTTCCAGGCGTGGCTTTGATTTGACGATTTGGCGCGCGGATGGTAAAAGTTATCCGATGTCGCGCCCGCTGCAACCATCTGCATGACCATGCCCAAACCACCCAAATTTACCCGTGTGCTGGTCAAGTTGAGCGGCGAGGCGCTCGGCGGAAAAGACGGCGTCGGCATTTGTCCCGAAGCGGTGCATCATCTGGCCGCGCAAATCCGCGAGGTGCGCCAACTGGGCGTGCAGGTGGTCGTGGTCGTCGGCGGCGGGAATATTTTCCGCGGCCTGTCCGGCAGCGAGCGCGGCATCGAGCGCGCCACCGGCGATTACATGGGGATGCT
>CAYYWB010000260.1:0-3825 GCA_964475285.1 uncultured Bifidobacteriaceae bacterium
TGGTGAATTTCCTCTGCCTCCTCGGCTGGTCGCCCAAGGAAAACCGCGAGAAGCTCACGCTCGCCGAGACCATCGAACGCTTCGACCTGCCGCAGATTCTCCGGCACAACGCCAAGTTCGATTACGAGAAACTCCTCTGGCTTCAGGGCGAATACGCCCGCGAATTGAAGGACGACCGCTTTTACGAACTGGCCGTCCACGCCTTCGCCAAGGCCGGCGTGAACACCAACGCCTTCCCGCTCGGCTTCGTCAAGGCCGCGCTCGACACCTGCAAAGGCAAGTTCAAGCTCTTCAGCGAACTGCCCGGATACGCCGGATTTTATTTCACCGACAAAATTGAATACGACGCCGAGGCCGCGAAGAAAGATTTCACACCGGAGAACAAACCGCGATTGGAAAAACTCCGCGACGCCTTTGCCGCCGCTCCGGCATTTGACGCCGCAACGCTGGAAGCCGCGCTCAAGGAAACCGCCAAGGCGCTGGGCGTGAAAGCCGGCGTTCTGGTGCATCCCTGCCGGCTGGCTGTGACCGGCAAAACCTCCGGCCCGAGCCTCTACCACCTGCTCGAAGTGCTGGGTAAAGAAAAGGTGATGGCGAGGATTGAGAAGGCGCTGGCAAACGAAGGTTTTGTAAATAAATAATACAAATGGATGCCACGCCCAATCTTGTTACTTGCGATTGGTGTAAATGCCCGGTCAGCAAGAAGAAAATTGAAAAACATAAGATTTCATCGTGTCCCAAAGCTCCAGCAGAAATAATTGCTGCTAGACCCAAACGACCCGATAACAAATCAAATTACCATTCATGGTTGCGAGCTATCGAAGAAAGGATTGCTACCAGGCCTGGCTCTCCAAGAACACGGTTTCGTTTGGAAGTTGACCCGATTCCAGATCGCTTACCCACAACTCCATCTATTCAAGACAGGCAGATCAATCGCCACGCAACAGTTACTAAGTTTGGGAACGGGGTGTTCCACGTTTCCAGAGTGCTCGATTCGGGCGGGTTGTGGAATCATTCTTTTGAAGTTGAGTGCAAATACTGTCACCGCACAATAAAAGTGAATGCAACTGGCCCTTCAGATATGCCGCAGTTTGCAAAAGATGAAGCCTGTCGGCTCGCCTTGCTTGAACACCTACGAATTGACGATGCTCGTCCCTATCACTCTCCAGCGCATTAAACTAACTTTGCAATCCGTCAGCTATTACATCAATCGTAAAGTTGAGCAACGTCATGGCTTCGTCAAATTTGTTCTTCACATCGAGGAGATTCACTTTTTTGTTGGCCGCAAAACTTGATTGTGGATATCTAAAATTCTCACCGCTCGGATCAATCTCGTCGAACTAGGTCATAGCGATTTCTGTAAGCTCATAATGTTCATCAAAACTAGTTTTTTTGTTGTCGTTGACTCCGCCATTTTGCCAAAGCGTGTTGAACTCCTTTTTGAGCCGCGAGTGAAGCTTCTTTAATATATGGCCATCAGTTTTTGGATTGTAAATTGCGCCATTGAGTCGGCAAATTTCCATGATGGTGTATTTGTAGCCCAACTCCATCGTTTGGCGCATCAGGAAAAGCAATGGCATTGCAATACTGTCGGCGGTCTCATTGCCTCCTGAAACTTCTCGATACAACTTGTCCACGGCGTCTTGATAAAACGACGTGAAGACATTGAACTTTTTATAAATACCAATGTGCGCTGTAAAATGGCCTTCGTGGCAATTTCGAGGATTGTTGCCGTGTTTCATAGATTTGTCTTTGAGTTAAGTATTCGTCGCCGAAATCACGTTGTCCATCGCAATTGAATTATCTCGCCCAGAGCTGGCTTTCCATCCCTCCCACCTTGCGCCCGCCCCTTTCCGTGGTGCTGCGCTTCCGCCTGCGCTTCACTTCCGCCTTCGTCCGGCTTCGGCGTGAAACGTCAGCGCGACAAGGCTGTCTTCGCCTCCGTCCCCGTGCGCCGGGTTTTTGACAATAGCCCAGCCATTCATGGCTGGGTTGCGTCATCCGCAAACCGCAAAGTCCCGTCCGGGACGAAAGAATCGTTCTGCCGTCCCTGCCGGGACTTTTATCATCCGCGCGCCAACCACCCAGCCTTGAAAGGCTGGGCTATTTTCAACCTTCCAAGCCTAAATCATTGAAAACAAGCCCTCTGGAACGCGCCGGATGCCTGAAATTGGCCAAAACTTGACCTCCGTATCGCAATACTTCGCTTCCGTATTGCAATCCTTGACCGCCGTAACGCGATACGGTGCCTCCGTATCACGATACGCGACCGCCGTATTGCGAAACGTTGCCTCCGTATCAGCCTACGGAACTGCCGTATCGCGTTACGGAGGCGGAGTAAGAAAATACGCGACGCCCGTATCAGGTCACGGCAATCGGGCGTGGCGGCGTCTCGGCAGAGCGCCGCATTCTTGTTTTTCATTTTTCAGATGGCGGCTTTCTGCCGAAAGCCGCTACGACGCGCCACTACAGGACAGCGGTTCCAGCCTGTCTCCATCCAAAAAATCAGGTCAGGCCCGGGCGGAGAAGCTTTTCCACCGTTTCGCCGGCAGCAGGCCGAGGCCGATGAGGGCGAGCTGGCTGCCGACAAAGAGCATCAGCCAGAAGAACGCCGCGTCGGTGAACCCGTAGCTGTGCAGCCCAATGCCAAGCATGTTGACGCCAAACCATGACCAGCTCGTGACGATGTTGCCGATGATGGCGCAATTGACGAGGCCGCGCTCGCGGATCATGCCGCCCCAGCGCAAGTGCAGGATGAGCGCGTTCCACAGCACGATGATGAGCGCGCCGTTTTCCTTGGGGTCCCAGCCCCAGAACCGGCCCCAGGACTGGTCGGCCCAGATGCCGCCCAGCACGGTGCCCACAAAGCTGAACAGCGTGGCGAAGCACACGATGCCGTAAATCATCCGCGCCAGCGACTGGCCGGTGGCCGCGTCCAGGGTTTTCGTGAACACGCCGCGCAAAATGTAAATGACCGCGAGGAACCCGGCGAGGAACGTGCTCGCGTAGCCGACGGTGACGGCGACGACGTGCGTGGCGAGCCAGAAATTGGTGTCCAGCACCGCGCGCATCATTTCCATGGTGTCGCCCTCAAGCGCGAGGTGGTGCGCGATGATGAGCGTGATGAAGCCGATGCCCGACGAGGCGACCACGCCGATGCCGTTCCGGTGGAATTTTTCCAGAATCATTCCCAGCAGGCACGCGCCCCAGCCGATGAAGATGGCGGAGGAATACAGATTGGTCACCGGCGGCCGGCCTTCGAGCACCATCCGGTAAATCAGCCCGGTGGTGTGGATGACAAATGCGAGGCCGACCAGCCACACCGCCGAGCGGCGCAGGGTTTCGGACAAATTGAACCAGGAAAAAATCGCAAGCAACCCGGCGAGGACGTAAATGACCATCGCGTTGTAGAACGGCTCCATCTGGTTGAAGAAGACCTCGGCTCGCGCCTTGGCGAGCGCGCGGGACTGGGCCGGCACCAATTGCGAGCGCAGGCCGGCGATGGCGGCGTTGAACTGGTCCGGCTGGTTGGCGGCGAGCGCGCCGGCCATTTTCGCGTAGTCGCGGGCGAAATTGTCCAGCGGCGTGCCGCGCGGCGCGTCAAGCAGCGCGTCGCCCATGCGCCGCCAATCGCTTCCACCGGCCGGCGGGAGAACGAGCGGAGGCTCCAGATTGGCCATGAATTGGAAGCGCGAGATGTTGGCGGCGAACACGGCGAGATTGGTCTGGTCAAATGTCTGCCCGGCCTGCTGGGCCTTCGCGGCGGCGACGCCGGCGGGAATCGCCTGCTCGAACGCGGCGAGTTCCGCCGGCCAGTCCTGCGCG
>CAYYWB010000261.1:0-3817 GCA_964475285.1 uncultured Bifidobacteriaceae bacterium
GCGAGGTTTCGCGGCGCATCCGTTCGAGCATGTTTTCGTGGATGTGCTGGAGCGGGATGTCCACGTAGCGCGCGACTTTCTTGCACCCGGCGATGGTTTGGATGAGTTCGTCCGTCCAATGCGCGGGATGGGTGTAGAGCAGGCGGATCCAGAAATCGCCCTTCAGCGAATTCAATTCGCGCAGCAGCGTGCAAATCGTGGTTGCATTGGCGGCGAGCGATTTGGCGGCGGCGGAAAACTTCTCCGGCGAGGAAATGGCGCGGCTGTGGTTCGGGCGCAAATCGAGTCCGTAATAAGTCGAGTCCTGCGAAATCAAATTGATCTCCTTCACGCCGTCGGCGATGAGCGCCCTGGCCTCGGCAACGATGTCCGCCTGCTGCCGGCTGCGATGCGAGCCGCGCATCCGGGGAATGATGCAAAAACTGCACGGATGGTTGCAGCCCTCGGCGATTTTCAGATAGGCGAAATGTTTCGGCGTGAGACGGAAGCGCGGCGTGGCAAAGTCGGGAATAAAAACCGGGCGCGCGGTCACGTCCAGAATTGCGGATTGCGGATTGCGGATTGCGGAGTTTGGCGCAACAATGGTTTTGGTTTTTCCGAATTGTTCCGCGCCGCGCGGGGATTCCTCTTTTTCGCGGGTGGAAAGGTCGCGGTTTTTCTCCAGTTCATTCAGACGCCCGACAACTTTATGCTTCTGGCTTCTGGCTTCTGGCTTCTGGCTTCCAACTTTCCCCGCGCGATTGGCCACCGCTTTCCCCACGATGTCGCCAACCTGCTCCACCTGGTCAATGCCCATGAACGCGTCCACTTCCGGCATCAGCCTCGGCAGTTCCTCGCGGAACCGCTGCGGCAGGCAGCCGGAAACGATGACGGCCTGGCCGCGCCGGTTTGCGTCGCGCAGTTCGACGGATTCGAGAATCGTGTCCACGCTCTCTTCCTGCGCGGAGTCAATGAAAGAGCAGGTGTTGACGATGACGGCGTCGGCCTGCGTGGCGTCGTTGGTGATCTCGAAGCCGCTCTTGAGCAGCGAGCCGAGCATGATTTCGGCGTCCACAAGATTTTTGGCGCAGCCGAGCGAGACCAGGCCGACGCGCAACGGGCGGACACTGGAGTTTTCTTTGGTCACAGGAAAATCAAACGACGCGAAGCGGCGGGCCTGGTCGAAAATCATCTGCCGGTGGAATTCGTCGCGGGCGAATTGGTTGACGACGGCAAAACCGCGGGTGCGATGGCGTTGGTCGAAACCGCCGGGGGCGGCGCATTGGTTTCCGCCGGCATTCCAAGCTGGGTGCGAATCACGGCGCGCGCGGCGAACGGCAGCCCTTGTTTGGTGTCGAGCATCTGGTTCAGGACGTTGTTCCTGATGTCGTTCATCGGCGGCAGCGCCGTGCGAGGCTGGGGGTTTTTTGCCTGGTAGTGGTCATAAACTTGTTTGGCGAGCAACTGGAAGCCGGCGGCGCGGTCATCCTGCCCGATGGCCAGATCTTGATACGCGTGGATCAAAAATCCCTGCACCGCCGAGGTCACGCGTTCCTGCGAGTTTTCGCCGATGTCAATGTTGACGACGGCGACGACGTATTCGTCGAGCGTCAAATTTTTCGGGAGCGAATCCGGCAGTTTTTCAATGATCGGCTGGTCCGGGTATTTTTCGCCGAGATACTTGAACCATTTGTCCGCCTCGGCGATGCGGTTGTTTTCGTAGAGGAAATAAATGGCGTCGCGCAAAAAATTCCGGTGGGCTTTCAAGAATCTGGCCTTCTCCCCCGGATCCGTTTCTTCGGCATACATCTGCAGATAGGAATCGCTGACCTTGGGAATCAAATCGAGGTTCGGCGCCAGCTCCACGCGGCGCGTGAACGGATTGGAGATGATGCGCCCGTGGCGGAAGGCCTGTTGCTCGGCTTGATAAATGCCGCTGCGCAGTTGCGTCAGGTTGAAATCGCCCGGTTTGACCATGCTGGGATTCTCCTTCGCTCTTTCCAGTCCCAGCGCATACCAGTAAATCGCGTGCGCCTCCGGCAGCCGCCAGTCGAGCGGGCCGTATTCCGCGTCCACTTTTTTCGCGAACGCCGGGTCAATCTTGTATTTGTCGCGAAGCGCCACCGCGTTGGTCCTCTCCCCGGCGGTTTGCGGATGGATCAAATATTCGAAATTGGTCCCGTTTGCGCCGAAAAAAGGCGTCATGGCCCCGGCCCACTGTTGCTTGTAAAAGATGTTCCCGTCGTCCTGGTTTTGTCCCATCTTGTGCGCAAAAAACTGGCCGAGTTGAAAATAGATCAGCGCGTCATCCGGGTTGTAAAACAGCGCGCGGTCGCGCAGCAGTTCGATGCCGCCCTGCACCCAGCGCCAGCGGTCGGAGTAATCGCCCGGCCCGTTCTCCTTGAACTTGACGGAGATGTTGTAGGCCATGTTCCACGCCTGATAAACCCAGACCTGCGCGAAATGCGGCTCCAAATCCGTGATCCACTCCGCCAGTTGCGCGGCTTCAAAATACTTGTCGTCAATCTGCAGGTCGTTGGCGCGAATCCAGAGCAGGTTGGAAATCAGCCCGCGAAATCCGCCCAGCGCCACCGTTGTGAACGCGAGCAGCGGCGGCGCGTTTTGCAGCGACTCGCCGATGGTCAGGCCGAGCTGGACGCGGTCGCGATCCAGGGAATTTTGCACCCGGCCGGAAAAGGCGAGCAGCGCCGCGGCCAGCAGCAGCAGGAGGATTTTTTTTGCGCGCGCGTTCATTGGTTTCCCTGCGCCGTCGCCAGTTCACGCCGGTTGAACAGCACGATGCCGATGACTCCGGCGATGCCGCCAAGCAGCAAAACAATCTGCCCGAACGCCGCGCCCAGTTCGCCCCAACCGATGACGCGCCCGCTGCTCAACGAATCCACCGGCGAAAAATCCTTCGCGAGATTGACGACGTTCAAAATGCCCTTGAACAGGGGAATCAATACCACGTCCGTCGCGGAATGGCCCGCGATGCCCTTTTCCTCGTTGCCCGCGGCGACCGTTCCGTTTTCCACCGTTTCCGCCAGCATCCCGGACGATAAAACCACGGCCAGAACGGCCATGGAAAAAAACGCCGCGACCGGAAACGACAGGAAGCTCGCCGCCATCAGCCCGACCGCCGCCAGCAGCGCCATCCAGCAAAAAATGATGCCCAGCCCGCGCGCGAAATTCATCGCGAAACCGCCCTCGGGATACAGCACCTCCATGCCATCCTCAACCGGGAACAACAGCGACGTGGTGTTGCCGTTCAGGAAGACGATGGTCAGCACGCCCTTGTCGTCGAGGAGATTCGCCGGGACCTGGAATTCATGAAAGGTGTCCGGCGAGAGGCTCATCACCTCGCTCTGCCACGGTTCCATTTTTTGAGAATTGCCAACCAGCCACCGACCGGCGAATATGCCTCCACCGCCGCCCCCGGCGGAGTTGAATCTGATTCGCAATTGAAGCGGCCGGTCGCGTAGCGATTCCTTTTGCGGACTCAAGTCAACCTCCCAGACGCGGTAAGTTCCCGGCGGCACCAATTGATAGTATGCCTTGACCTGCTCGCGGATTTGCTTTTCCACCTCCGGCAAATCCGCCGAGCCGGCCAGTTCAGGATTGGCCTTCAAACGATCCTGCAGCGTCCGCCGGGTTTCGGCGTCAATTTCCGCGGCATGGCCCGGCGGCCGGGCCGAGCCGCGCGCCACCAGCACCTGCTCGCGCAAAATCTTCTGTTCCGCCTCCGGCAAATGCGCCGCGCGCCATTGCAGCAGGCAGAAAACACACGCGCCGGAAATCGCCAGCAGCGCCGCGTTCAGCGTCACGATGCCGAGCCATT
>CAYYWB010000262.1:0-3797 GCA_964475285.1 uncultured Bifidobacteriaceae bacterium
GATAAGGATACAGCCTTACAAAAGGCCACGCCATGATGCCTAACACCGCGCGAGGTTGTGTGAAAAGTATTGACGTATAAATCGGTAACGATCCAATTTACGATATGGCGCATTTTGATGAAACGAGCAGATGGATGGAATGGTCGGAAAATGAGTTTTCACACAGGCTCGCAGTGGAGCCAACGCCTATTGGCGCTTTCTGTTCCGCTGTTCCGCCTACGTTTCACTTCGGCGCGACAGGCGCGGTTCACGCCGCGAGCCGGCGGTGGCTCTTTTTTCGTTAGGCAGCATTCGCTTTATGAAACATTGCACATATTGTGGTAAGGAATACCCAGACAATCTTGAGGTGTGTCCTATTGACGGTGAATCATTGCGTGGCACCGGAGAGACGCCGACGCCGACGCATTTGGCTGATGCAGACGCCCAATCAAATGTGATCTCAACAGCAGAGCAGCATTTTTGGGAGAGGATGACATTTCGAGATTTTGGCATTGTCATAGTGAGGTTGCAGGCTCTGTGGATTTTATTCCCAGCTATTGTCGAGCTGACTTATTTGCCGGGATATTTGAGCGCGATCTATCCGGCAGAGCGTTACAATTTGCTTCCTCCAGATATGAGGCATTCGTTTGATCTGGCACTTTTGCGGATCGCATTGCGCGTGATTGTGGCTGTGCTTGCTTTTCAAAATGCCGACCGATTACTTAGTTGGCTGGCGAAAGGTCTGGTTTCTAAACAGTCACCAACCAAAACCGAGTCGTGACCATACGCCTAACAAGATTAGATGAGAAGGCAGAGGCCCGTCGTGAAAGATGGGTTAAATTCTCTGCCTATGAAAAAACAAACTAAAACCACTCCGTCTGTCGTTCTCACTTCATCCGCCTTCGCTCCGCTACGGCGTGACAAGCCCGCTACGATCGTTCCCGGCGGGTTCACCCTCGGCCTTGATCCCGGTGACCGCTCGCATCACGTCTGCGTCCTGGATGCCGCCGGCCAGATCGTCCGCGAGGGCGCCCTGCCCAACACCCGTCCCGCGCTGGCAAAGTTGCAGCCGCGGACGCGGATGTTGTCGTGGTTCGTGCGGCGGCAGGCCGGCCGGTGGATCAACCACGCGCGGGCATGGAAGGCGAAGATGTCTCCGGTTGACGGGGCGAAACACGATGTTCAACACAACCAGCGTCCAGTCTTGTTGTTTGAATGAAAGTTCCTTCAGTTGAATTTGGAACCATTTTAGCCCGGCTGATCGCCGGAATTTGTTTCCAACTGCGGCTTTGCATTCTTGGCGGGCGTCATGGTGCGATAGGTCACCGGCACCTGCCAGTCGGAGTAAATCGGACTGAAGGTTTTCATGGCGCTGACCATCTGCTGGCGGAAGGTCGTTTCAATCAAATTTCCCTGTCCCGGCCAGATTTTGAAATGGACGCGGACAAAATCCCAGCCGCCGCCCCGCGCCGTTTCCACCGGGCCAATGACCGGCTCGCTCAATACAATCGCGCCGAATTGCGCCCATGTGCCCCTGGCGGTGTTCCCGACGGCCTGGACGGCCTTGTCCCGGTCCACACCGTGCGGAATCTGGATGTCCGCATAGGCAAACATCCCGCCGTGCGGAAACCGGCTTACGTTGGCGATGGTGCGGTTGGGAATGAACACAATCTGGTTGTAAAAATTGCGGAGCGTGATGAAACGCAGGCCGATTTCCTCCACGCGGCCGATAACAACGACGGTGCCGGCGATTTCCACCATGTCGCCCACGTCCATCGTATCCGAAAAAATCAACGTCAGGCTGATGACGACATCCTGCACCAGCCCCTGCGAACCAAAGCTGATGGCCAGCGCAATGATGGAAGCGCTCGCCAGATAAGTCGTCAGGTCCACTCCCAATTCCTGGAGCACCAGTCCCATCGCAAAAAAATACATGGCGAATGTCACGCCGTTGGCGATGAGCTGGATGAGTGTTACGAACTTTGGCCGGCGCGTGACGAAGTCAAGCGGACTTTTCTGCGCGTGGCTTTTGCGGATGAGCCATTCACTGATGTGCCGGATGGCCTTGACCGTGAGATGCACCAGCACGGCCAGAACCACGATGAGCACGAGCCGTGTTCCGGCGGACGAAGCCTGGCCGGAAAAATAGGCATAAAGGCGGCCCATCACCGTTGAATCCGGCAGGGCTGACAATAAAACTGGATATTGATTTGACATGTTTATCAGCAACCGCGCTCATCGTGCCGCGGAAAACCGGGCCGCGCGGCGACAATCTTTCAGAATTCTCCGTGTCCGCCTGAATTTATATCTGGCCGGCACTCAATCCAACCTTTTTTCCCGGGCATTTTGGCCCTGACTTCGATGGGGTGATTATGCTCCGTTTTAAGAACGCCACCAGCGGCGACATCTTCCTGTTCGGGACCAGCGTGCGCCAGCCCATCGCCCGCCAGCGCATCGGCTGTCTGCCGGAAATGACGTATTATTACAAATTTCTCACGGCTGAGGAATTATTGCGCTTTTATGCGCGGCTATTTCGGATTCCAATGGTTTGCAACCGTGCTGATTGAGCGGGCGTGCGCCGACCCGGACTGGCTGGACAAGGCCATTCGCATCGTGGAAAAGCAGATTCAGGAAATGAACAAAAAGCAGAGGGGCAAGGAACCGGAAGTCACTCTTGCCTAATGACGCTGTTGGTTAAGCTACGCGGTCAGCTTGCGGCGGCGGACGAGGAGTGCGGTGACGCCGACAGGCAGCAGCGCCAAAGCCGACGGTTCAGGAACTTCGGTAATAATAATCTCGCCATCGGGCGAATCGCCCGGGCTGGCAGCGCCGGAAACCTCGGCAAGATCCATTATTGCAGATGCATCTATGATGGAACCGCCGCCGCCGCCGTTGCCGAAGTTGCCGCCGCCGCCGCCGCCGCTATAGCCGCCACCACCAGCGCCGCCGCCCCCGCCGCCGCCGCCGCCGCCGAAGCCGCCGAAGCCGTCGCCAGAAAAATAAAAATACGAGGTGCTGCCGCCGCCACCACCGCTGAAGAAACTGCCACCCCCGCCGCAGTCTTCGTCGTCGTCGCCGGCGCTGTAGAAGCCGCCGCCGCCGGCGCCGCCGCCGTAGCCATAAGAATACAAGGTGCTGCCGCCGCCGCCGTCAGTGCCGCCGGCACCGGAGTAAGAACTGTTATTACCGGCGCCGCCGTTGGCACTGGTGAGGCCGGCAAGGCCTGCGCTGCTTTGGCCGCCGCCACCACCACCGCCCGCGACGACCAGTGGTGTGCTGCCGTTGACAACAAAACTACCGCCGCCGCCACCGCCACCGAAGCCGTAGCCGCCGGTGCCGCCTACTAGAAGAGTGAGGGTCGTTGATGCAGAGAAGTTAAATTCGCCACTCATCTCGGCACCGGGGCCGCCAATGCTGCCGAAGTAGCTGCTGCCGCCGCCCTGGGCGCCGTATGCGGTAATGTCGTAAGTGCCGGGGTTCAAGGTTATCGTCGTCTCCGACCCGGTAAACAGGTATTGGCCGGTCTGGGCGGAGCCGGCAAGCACTCCAAAATGCAAGACAACCGCAACCGCAGAAACCACGCCGAATGAATGACACCCGGCACAAAGGAAGGATTTGAAATTAGTTTTTATACAGTTTCAGAGTTCCAGCTGTGAACCTTTCACAGCGGCCTCATTAGGTCACAGTCTCAAAACCCAGTCAATCCACGTTTTTTGTGAATTGATTGGCAAATTATGATGATGTGGTTGCCGCTGCTTGTTGTTCGTAATCCTCCAGTGACGGAATTTTCATCAGGGCGCGTTTTGCGTAGGCCCGAT
>CAYYWB010000263.1:0-3784 GCA_964475285.1 uncultured Bifidobacteriaceae bacterium
CTTGAGCGCGCTGGCCAAGTGAACGAGCCAATTTTCCTGACGCTTGATGAAGTCCACCGCATCCATGCCCGAAGTCTGGCCGAGCATGGTGGCAGCGATGGTGTGCGGGAGCCGGGCTTGGTTGAATCGGCGCTGGCCTCGGCGAAAAATATTTTTTACTACGCTCATGGAGACGTATTTGATGTTGCCGCCGGTTATGCGTTCCATCTGGCGGAATCGCAGGCGTTCATTGACGGCAACAAGCGCACGGCAGTTGTCGCCGCGCTGGTTTTCCTTGCGCGGAACGGCGTTTATGCCAGTCCTGCGACTTGGGAGCTTTATTCGGCAATGATTGATGTGGCCGAAAAGAAGAAACACAAGGCCGATTTGGCAGAACTATTTCGCAAACGTGCCAACGAATAGATTTTATACATGACAGCCGCAGAATTGAATCCGCAATCCGCAATCCCGCCTACGCCAAGCTCCGGCGCGGCGAGCCGCAATCCGCAATCTGACGAAGTGGTCGTTTCCGTGCGGAGGCTTGCTGGCGCGGCTAAACGCGGTTAATTTAATCGCGTGAAAACAAACGGGATCAAATATCCGCACATCGCGTCCAATCCGCGAATCCTGAACGGCGCGCCCGTCATCAAGGGCACGCGCATCGCGGTGCGCGCGATTGCCGGTTATTATCAGCTTGGCATGACCCCGGATGAGATTCTGCAAAGCCTGCCGCACCTCACGCAGTCGCGGCTTCACTCGGCGCTGGCTTATTATTTCGACCATCAAAAGGAAATTGACCGCGACTTGAAGCGCAACTCCGACGTGGAGCATTGGCGCGGGCAGGTTCGCGAGCTTGCCGCCGCTTGAGCAGAACTTGCCGTAACAACAAAACGTTAAAGTAAACCGTGCCTGTCCATGAAGTTTTTCGCGGCGAAACGGTTTGGAAGGGTGATGTGGAGGTTTTCGATCTGACCGGACACCCAAAAGCCAGGCGCGCTTGCGCATGGAGTCATCTGGACGGCAAGAATAACGAGCGCACCCGATTCGTTGCTGTGCTGGAAATCCCGCCCGTTGTATCCGCCGAAACAGCGGTGCGTGTTCAAATCGTCGCCGATTCAAAAAAGTCTCAAAAACTCAATAAAAACGGCCTCTTTTTGCCATTGACTTTAATCTGTTTGGCTGTAATATGGATTACGATTTTGTGAGCGATTGACGCCTGCGTTGCCGTGGAATGATTTAGCGGATTAAAGTTCTGCCACCGGACACCGATAACAAGGCGTGAGAGATGGGAAAAACACTATGACAATCACTTTTGATGAAAGCGCCCGTGCGTTCATCTTGGATGCCTTCGGGAAGACTGTTCGTGATGGATTTGTTGTTGAAAAATCAAAGCCAACCGAAAAAGTCATCACCCCAAGGGGTGACGTAATTCCCGTGCCAGAATTTGCCGGTGTCCGCAAGGGGTCGGTGATTTTTGTCAAAAACGACATCGTTTCTTTAGTTGAAACAGCGGCGGCGATTAATTCGTGACCGCTCATTGATGAAAATTCTGGAAATACTTAAGAACATCGGGATTCATGTTCCGAAACTTAAGGAAATAACCGGGATAAAGTTTTCCTCCTTAATCCACATTGACCGCTCCATTCACGTCGAGGGGTCAACTGTTATAATCGATGCAAATAAGCTCAAAGGGAAGCAAAAACGCGCCTTGAAGCAAATCATGCCGGATTTACTGAATGAATCCGGTGCGATCTTGGACGAAAGCAGCGCGCCTACCGTTGAGGCTGTTGTAAAATCACTGCCAGCGATTCAGCGGGCCGCCAAAGGACTGGCTCAAATCATCCCGCCAGCAGATGTTCCCTTGTTAAATGCCTGTCTTTTTCTTCGCCTGAAATTTGAAAGGGGTGAGGCAGTTGAGGTCCAAAAAACACAGATAATGCGCATTTACGGCACCCGTGGGTGCAATTTTGCAAACCTGTGTTCCGCTGGATATTTGGAATCAACATTTCTTCCAACCTACGAAGAGCTGATGCGTGCCTATCCCAACAATCCTGAAGAGGCAAAGGTGAAATATCAAAAGTTTTACAGGACAGTTTTGAACGAACTTCCATGGACGGAATTTGTCTCTGGAAGAGCACCAGTTGCCAAGGCCGCAGCGCATATCGTTGAAAAAATGAAGCGCAACGTTCTCAACGGCGTTCGTTATTTGAACATTCATGGATTGGGTGAGAAAAATGTAAAAACAGTTGTTTCCATCCTGCCAACCATTCAAGAGCAAACCGGCGCAAATATCGTCAAGCTGGAAAATGAAAAGTCCCGCATTTTTGTCCGGTTTGAGATTCCTCCAAAGGCATAAACTTCAAATTAGGACACTGCCTCCCGGCTTGCTGGCGCTGACCGATTGATTTAGAATTCTCACATGACCGCTGTTGAAGTTGCTCCAAAGCCCGCCGCCGGTTCGTCATCGAACGGCGAAATTGTCGTTTCCGTGCGCGGGCTGACGAAGGTGTTCAAGGATTTCTGGAACCGCCCGAAGGCGCGCGCGGTGGACAACGTGGATTTTGAAGTCCGGCGCGGCGAGGTCTTCGGCCTGCTCGGCCCGAACGGCTCCGGCAAATCCACGACCGTCAAGCTGCTGCTGGGCCTGCTGAATCCGACGCGCGGCCACATCGAGGTCTTCGGCCATTCGCCGCGCCACGTCATGACGAAATCGCGCATCGGTTATTTGCCGGAGGAATCGTATTTGTATCGCTACCTGAACTCGCGCGAGACGCTGGATTTCTTCGGGAATCTGTTTCATCTCTCGAAAGACGAGCGCGACAATCGCGCGGAACAATTGCTGGAAATGGTCGGGCTCGGCAAAACGCAGACGCGGGCGATCGGTGAATTTTCCAAGGGCATGCAGCGCCGCATCGGGCTGGCGCAGGCGCTCATCAACGATCCCGACCTGGTGATTCTCGACGAGCCGACTTCCGGCCTCGACCCCATCGGCTGCCGCGAGGTGAAGGATTTGATTGTCGCGCTGGCGCGCCGCGGCAAGACGGTGATTTTGAGCAGCCATTTGCTGGCGGACGTGGAGGACGTTTGCAACCGCGTGGTGATTTATTACGGCGGAAAAATCCAGGCCGCCGGCACGCTGAAGGATTTGCTTGCGACGCCCGACACGCTGCGCATCACGACGCCGGTGCTGCCGCGCGAAACCCTGGAGCGCGTGCTGGAAATCATCCGCCGGGATGTTTCGACCGGCGAAGTGCGCGTGGACAACCCGACGCAAAATCTCGAAAGCTATTTCCTGGACGTGGTGGAGAAGGCGAAACGCGCGGCGCAGGAAACGAGCGGGGCGCAATCCGGCGCGCGGGTGGCGGCTTATTTGCGGGCAGGCCCGGATGAACGTCCGGCGGCGGAAAAGGTTCTGGAGAAACTGTCGCTGCCGCAGCAGGCCGCGCAACCCGTTGCCAAACCGGCGCCCGCCGCGCCGGTTGCCGCGCCGAAACTGGACGAGAAAAAACTGGATGCGATGGCCAAAACCGCTCCGCCGGCACCGGCACCGGCCAGGCCCGCGCCCACACCGGAAACGAAGCCGGCGGATTTGTCGAAAGCGGATGAAAAATTGTCGTCGCTGCTTGGAAAACCGAAGTGATTATCAACCACGGATGAACACAGATGAAACTGCTGCCGATGAATTTATTTTCAATCCGTGTTTATCCGTGTCCATCCGTGGTTAATTCAATTTGAAATGCAAAGAATAATCGCCATCGCCTGGTTGACCTGGAAGGCCGCGCTGCGGTTCCGGCTGTTCCTCGTC
>CAYYWB010000264.1:0-3762 GCA_964475285.1 uncultured Bifidobacteriaceae bacterium
CCATCGCTTTTTGCTCGTGTTGCCTTTTTTTGATTCGGGGGCTTTTTTGTAGGAGACGAGGTGACGAGTCTCCATAACCATCATTTCAACGGCCAGCCCCCCTGCCTTTCGATCGTTCCGTCCAGCTCCGCCATGAGACGAATCGTTTCATCCAACGAAACGACAACCTTTTGATAGTGCTGTATGTCTTCATAGGAAAGCTCTCGGTCTTTGCGGTCTTTCAGCCATTTCTCGCAGACTTGGTAGCCGCCGACATAAAATTCCCAGACCGCTTTCGGCACGCCGGCGAAGAACTGCTTTGGATTGATCCACACGCGCTGGTCATTGTCCGTGTATTGGACTTTCTCCACCTCATTGCTGCCCTTCACGTTGAATTCGGTGATGAATGTATCGAGCCTGGGCGATTCCATCAAATGCAACGCGACCAACTCCGCGCCTTTGGCGGCGAGCGAGCGGAACAATTTCAAATCGCCGGTCAACGGCAGGCGCGGAAAATCAATTTTCAGAAACTCCGCGTAACGCTCGCGATATGTGGGCGAATGAAACACGGCGTAGGTGTAATTGAAAACATCCTCCGGCCCGACGGTCTTTTTCAAATCGCCCCGGTCAACGGGAATCCATTTCAAGCCGAGCTTTTGCGTGAGGTCTTCGATGAATTTGGGATTTATATTTGCGCGGCGCGTGACGTAGCCGGGTGACGGCTCAAACAAAGCCATGAGCATCGTGCCGCCGCCGCGTTTTTTATTTTCCGCTTCGGGGTTGTCGTAAAGGTAGAGCGGAAATACTGAAGTGATTTCGCGAGTGCGTAGCGACACGGCAGCGCACTCAACCAAACCGCGCGAACATAAAATATGCTGAAAGCCGGTGATTGCTTGCTGGCGGCAAGCGAGCATTGCGAGGTTGTCACCCGCCAACATATTGTGCATGAGTTTTGCAGCAGGTGTGCCGATGAAACCTTTTGAAGTGCCGCTAAACCATGTGTGGCGAACGTCAAAAGGCCGGTAAAGAATCCGGCGAAAAAGTTCCTTGGATTTGTTCTGCTGAACATCCAGCTTCGCGCTGGCAACTTTCCAATCACGGCTGTCTTCTTGCAGATCGTATTTGAACCGCAGCGTTGTTTCGTCCAACGTGCGGAAATTATTCACCACCGTTTCGATTTCCTTGCGATCTAATTGAATTGTAACCCGGTCGCGTTCGGTTTTAACACCGTTGCCGCTGACTTCAAATATGTCCCTCAAACTCCAGCCTTTTTCGTATTCACGGTTGGACTTGAGTTCTCGCGGAACAAAAAAGAAATGTGGAGCGTCCGGCGTGAGAGATTTCCAACGAATCGTATCCACAGAAACGGTTGAAAGAGCGTCGTATTTGTGCTCGCGCTGTCCCCACAAGTCTGCGTAGTGAACACGGCAATTGGTTTTGCCCGGCTCTTTGACGAACAACGTAATGGAAACGCCCACGGTGATGTCGAAAACATTCTCATCCTTCGTGCCGTCCGGGCAGACTTCCTTTTTCTTTGAACTACCATGCAAATTGAGAATGTAGATGTCGGTGAAACTTTCCATCAGACATTCCCGCATCCGCCGGTGAGTCAGGCCATCGAGATAAGTGTTATTCGTAACCAATCCCACGATGCCTTCTTTGTTTGTGTCAATCCGCCATTGGGCGAAGCGGATGAATTTGATGAAATCATCATCAAGATTGAGTTTGGTTTCATTAAGGTCGGTCTTGTAATCCGCCAGCAGTTGCAAAATCCATTCACCCTTGTTCATCATCCCAAAGTTGGCGTAAGGCGGATTGCCAATGACAACCATGATTGGCTTGTCTGATTTAACTTCCGCGGCTTCGTTGGCTTCCTTGGAAACAAATTGCGCCAGCAAGAGATCGCTCTTACGCGCTGCGATTTCCAGCGTATTGGTCAGGTAAATGCCCAAGCGTTGTCCTTCATCTACAAGTGCTCCTTGCTGTTTCAGCAAATGCGCCAAGTTCAAATGAGCAATGGCATATGGAGCCATCAGAATTTCAAAACCGAAAATCCGCTTCAGCAATTTTTCAGAAACATGGGAGTTCCAAGTGAACTTGCTCAACGGATACTTTTGATAAACCTGCTCGATGACTTTGTGAAGGAAAGTTCCCGTGCCGGTGGCAAGATCCAAAACGAGAACGCTCGGCTCGGCGATGCCGTGTTTAATGTCAAAGTGTTTTTGTAAAAGCAAATCCACACCGCGCACGATGAAGTCCACCACTGAATCAGGCGTATAATAAACGCCACGAACTTCGCGCATCTTCGGATCGTAAGCCGACAGAAACGTCTCGTAAAAATGAACAATCGGGTCGTCTTTGCCTTTGCCCTCGCCAAAATCTTTCAGCACGGCGGCCATGTCTGTGTGATTGAGCAATTCAACAATGTCGTCCACAGCCCAAGCAACAGATGTGTGTAAATTCATCCCGCAGGCTTGATAAAAAAACTGTTGTAGAAACGGATTGGTTGCAGGCAAACAAAAGGGCGCATTTTCCCGGTTGAATTCCTTGTTTGCCGGAGCATGGATTCGCGCGGCGAACAAACCGTAGGCGAGCGTTTGCGCGAACATATCCGCGAACTTGTGTTCATCAAGGTCGGGAATGAGTGATTCACGAAAAGCAGAAAGCCACCCGTGCAAGCTGCCGGGTTCAGGCTCAAATTTAAGACCGTTGATGATTTGGTCGCGGATGATTCGCGTCGTTTTCGCCATGCATTCGGCCAAGTCTTTGGCCGTGCCGATGGTCTTCGATTTTTGCGTGAGAAAAGCTTTGAGCAAATTTGCCAGTTCTTTTTCGCCATCAGGAAGCGGCTGCAATTTTTTCTTCCCATCCAGTTCCGCAAGACGAACGGTCATGCGATGCTCGCCGTTCACATACCAGCGAAATTCAAGGTAGTCGGTCAGAATCCAGTTGGGCAGGCCGTCAAGGTAGCGGCCAAATTGTTCGCCGGACGGCGGTTTGCCCCTTTCCATCGCGGCGAGATTTTCGCCAACGTCCTTGGTTTCGACATGGCCGAGCGGGATTTTGCCTTTGGTGAGATTGAAATCGGGCGCGCCACATTTAATCCGCATCGGTTCGTTGGTGGCAACGATTCCATGACCAACCGATTCCAAAAGCTTTTTGAGCGCGGGACGATGCGTGTGTTCCGTGGCATCACCGTGAGCGAGGTTCTTTCTGATGTCGTCGAGATAAGCCCCGAAAGGTGTCATGGCGATTGAGTGTGCGCGGGAAACGGGGCGGAGGCAAGGCGGAAGGAGGGGGCAGTTGGGAGTTGGAAGATGGAAGATGGGGACGGCAAGCAAAATCAAGGGTATGGCAGATGGAAGTTAGGAGCAGCACAAGGCGGAAAGCTGAAATGCTGAAAATGGAAATTGACACCGCCTGTGCGTCATGGCCAAACGCCTGCGCGACGTTTGCACCCGCCGGAAAGCAAATGCTCTGGCGCGAAATCTTTGTAAAACCACAACCCAAACAAAATTCAAGCCCCGTCGGGGAGGCATATTCAGATGATTTCGCTCCTACGGAGCTTTTGAAAAATTAAATTCACGAGCTACAAAGATTTCGCACCTGCGGCGCTAGCATTGGAAATAAAAAACGGCCCCCGTTTTCCGTCTTCGTCTTTTACTTCGACGCGACAAGCCGGAGGCCGCTTTGCGTTTCTTCAATCAAGTTTTTTTGCCCATGGGAAAAATCAATTCTCCACGATGCCGGGGATCGGGTAATCCCATTTGTCGCTGCGGAACG
>CAYYWB010000265.1:0-3761 GCA_964475285.1 uncultured Bifidobacteriaceae bacterium
GCTCATCACGCCGCGCACCGTCGGCATCATCGGCGTGCATCTTTACGGCCATCCGATTGACAACGACCGGCTGCTCGCCATCGCCGGGAAAAACAATCTCTGGGTCATCGAAGATTGCGCGCAGGCGCAGGGCGCGAAATACAAGGGCAAAACCGTCGGCAGCATGGGCGACTTCGGCGCGTTCAGCTTTTTCCCGTCGAAAAATCTCACCGTCCTCGGCGACGGCGGCTGCGTCGTGACGAACAAGGTTGATTACGCCGACCGCCTGCGGATGCTGCGCAATCACGGCCGCCAGGGCAAATACGACCACGAATTCACCGGCTACAACGTGCGCTTCAACGAAATCAACGCCGCCATCGGCCGCGTGATGTTGAAGCACCTCGACGGCTTCAATGAAAACCGCCGCAAAATTGCCGCGCGATACGGCGAACGGCTCAAGGGCATCGTCCAGACGCCGCCGGTGCGCGAATGGGCCACGCCCGTTTATCACATGTATGTCGTCCGCGCCGAAAAACGCGACGACCTGCAAAAATTCCTCAAGGAAAAGACCATCGAGACCGGCGTGCATTATCCGAAGCCGAACCACCTGCAACCGGCGGTCATCGGCCTGTTCCCCTACATTCCGAAACTGCCGAACACCGAAAAGGCGGTGAAGGAAATCCTGTCGCTGCCGATCCACGGCGAAATGGGCCTCGACGCAGCGGACAAGGTTTGCGACGCCATCGCGGAATTTTACGGGAAGAAATAACTTCATGCGGACGAAACTTGAATTTCCAAGTTTTCCGAAAGTTGACAAACGACTTCTTGGAACTTGGAAATCTGACGCGCGGCGCACATTGAAAGATTGGCGTTGGAAGAAAAGTCTATCTCCAAAAAGGATAAAGAAATGCAAAACGATTTTTGGGAAATCCGAAGCCATCTTCACAAAAACAAAAGTTATCTCAAGGCTTAGTCATCGTAATTGGGAAAGTGCGCGACGCTACGCGGTTTTGGGCGCAGACAAGAACAGTGTGGCTATTATTGAGTTCGGCGAACTGGAAATAAAAAACCGGAAAAAGTATGAGCCTTTAACACTTGAATTCGCAGAAGAGCTATCGCAGCCAAGAATTACCCACATTCATTTTGTTGATGATCACTACTGGATTTCGTATGGCAAAAACCGAGAGTTTTTCCGAAAAATCAGCGGTGCAACGAAGTGAAAAGTTTCATGACAGAACCCGAACCCGAAATTAGTCTTGTCATTCCTTGTTACAACGAAGAGGGAAACCTGCGCGAACTCGTCAAGGCCATCCGCGCGGCCGTGGAACCGTTGAAAATTTCCTACGAAGTCGTCATCACCGACGATTGCAGCAAGGACAAGTCGTGGGAAATCCTCAAGGAACTCGCGGCGGGCGATCCGCGCATCCGTGTGCAGAAATTCGCGTTCAACTGCGGCGAGAGCGCCGCGAGCTTCGCCGGACTCAAGGCGGCGCGCGGCAAATACCTCTTCACGCTGGATGCCGATTTGCAAAATGATCCGAGGGATTTGCCGAAATTTCTTGAGGCTCTGAAGCATTTCGATTGCGTCTGCGGCACGCGCGTGAAGGCGCGCGGCGAGGGCGATAATTTTATCCGCGTCGCTTCCTCGCGCATCGCCAACTGGGTCCGCAACAAACTTTCCGGCGAGCAGATCGCCGACGCGGGCTGCACCTACCGCGCTTTCAAGCGCGAGTGCATCGAGAATTTGAAATTTTTCAAAGGCATGCACCGTTTCCTGCCGACGCTCTTCAAGATTGAAGGCCACACGGTCACGGAAATCGAGGTGAGCAACAACCCGCGTTTCGCCGGCCGGAGCAATTACGGCGTGTGGAACCGGTTGTTCGCGTCGTTCTACGATTTGCTCGCCGTGCGCTGGATGAAGAAACGGATGTTCAAATACCAGGTCGCGGAAAAGATCAACTAGGCGGGATTATGTCGTTGACTAACATTCAGACAACTCCCTCTCCCCGCCCAAGCGGGGAGAGGGAGAAAATTTGTCAAAGGCATAATCCCACAACTAGGCCGGTCGCGGCTTGAAAATCATTGGTTTCTCCGGTAGCATCCAGTGTCTGTTCACGGGTTGTCGAAAAGGCGCGGACATTTTCGACGGCCACGAAGCCGTCCGCCGCCGAAAGAAATTATTATGGAAACAATAAATGTGGCCAAACCCTCATCGGGGTTGAACACCCTGCCCGGCGACGATGTCCGCCAGTTGATGTGGCGCTTCGCCGACCGCTATGAACTTCACATGCTGGTGCAGGCGGCGCGCGGCGTGGCGCGCGGGCCGGTCGCCCGGCTCGTCGCCGCCGGCGGGCGCAATTCGCACGAATGGACGCCGGAGAAAAACGCCCTGCTCCAGCACTACGACGAGAGCGGCATTACCGCGGCGTTTTTGGACCCGGAACAGGGCGGGTTTGTCGCCGGACCGAAAAATCTGGTGCTGGCGCTCATCGCGTTTGAACTGGCGTGGGTGGACGCCGGCGCGGCCACCGGCAGCCTCGCGGGCAATCTCGGCCTCGCGCCGATTCACGAGCGCGGCACGCCGGAGCAGCGGGCGAAATACATCGCCGCCGCCGCGCCGTTGAAGCCGGGAGAAAACCGGAAGCAGGTGCGCGCCGCGTTCGCGCTCACCGAGCCGCTGCCGTTTGTCGGCGTCGAAACCGGCATGCTGGCCGGCAAGGTGAGCGTCGCGGATTGGAAGGACGGCCAGGAGCCGCTGTTGCAGGTGGACAAGCGCGGGCGTTTCATCACGAACATGGGCTTTGCCAACATCGTCACCGTCGCCGTGGATTCCGACGATCCGAAAATCAAGGGCAGTTGCATGGTGATTGTGGAGGAGGGTGATCCCGGCGTTTTTGACCGCGGCACGCCGACGAAAAAACTGGTTCACCAGCTTTCCTCGACGAACGATCCGGTTTTCAATTTGAAGGTTCCCGCCGGCCGGATTGTCGGCGGCTACACGATCAAGGACGGCGTCATCATCCCGAATTATTCGCACGGCGAAATCATCGAGGCCGTTTTCCGCCGGACGCGCGTGACGGTCGGTTTGATGACCGCCGCGAAACTGCTTTCCGCCGTCGAGCCGGTGATTCTTTATCAGCGCCGCCGTTTCCGCGGCGGCGAGGGCGCGCCCGGCACGCCGCGTTACGAGCTTGGCATCCAGCAGAAGGAAGACGCCTTGCACCGGCTGGTGGACATCTGGGCGACCGGCGAGGCGAGCGCGTCGCTGGGCTTCGCCGCCGCGCGGCTGTTCGACGAACTTGATCCGCTGGAAAAGCAAAAAGACCGGTGGCTCGCGGAGAAAAATTTGACCGGGCGCGCCGCGTTCAAGGAATTGATGAAGAAGCAGCAGGAGGCGCTGGAACTGGTCCGGCTGAATTCCCAGCCCGTCGGCCAGCGCGATTTGAAACGGACGGAAACATTGGAAACCGACCTGCTTGTGAAATTTTCCATTTTCGACTCGGTCGCAAATGTCATTTGCCCGGCGTGCAAGCTCTGGAACACCGGCCACGGCGCGAACATGATGCGCGAAGCCGTCAGCCTCATGGGCGGTTACGGCATCACCGAGGATTGCCCCGGTTTTCTCGGCCAGAAATGGATGGACGCCCAGCTTGAAGCGACTTACGAGGGGCCGGAAGCCGTGCAGCGTTTGCAGCTTTCCATCACCATGACCAATGAATTGTTTCTTGCGCAATTCCAGCAATGGATCGCGGAAATGCGCCGCATCGCGTCCGACCGGCCCG
>CAYYWB010000266.1:0-3751 GCA_964475285.1 uncultured Bifidobacteriaceae bacterium
AGCAGGAAAAACATGATGTCAATCAGCGGAATGATTTCCAGCCGCGACTTTTTTTCCGGGATGGGCGTGCGAATCTTCATGCAAGAATGACGAATGACGAAGCCCTATTGACTAATGAATGACGAAATCCGAATGATGAATGGCCGTGCTGACGGCGAAATTTCATTCGGCATCCGGCATTTGGCATTTGGAATTCTTTAGTCATTCGGATTTAGGATTTAGTCATTTTGCGTTTTCGCCGCCGGTCATGAACGCGATCTTTTGGATGCCCATGTTGCGGATGGTTTCATACACCTTCACCATGTCGCCGTGCAGCGTGTCGCGGTCGCCGCTGATATAAACCGGCAAGTCGGGGTTGGCGCGGAAGCGGTTGCTCAAAGCGAGGCCGAGTTCGGCCATCGAAATCTCTTTTTTTTCAAGCCAGACGGCGCCGGATTTGTCCACGGCGATGTTGACCATGTCCGGCCGGTAATCCTGCTGCGATTGCGTCGCGGGCGGCAGGTGAACCTTGATGTTCTCTGTCTTGCTCATCTCCAGGGCCATCATCATAAACGACGCAAGCAGGAAAAACATGATGTCAATCAGCGGAATGATGACAATCCGCGAGCGGCGTTTGGCAATGGGCGAGGGAATCTTCATCGAAAAATGACGAATGACGAATCACTAATGACGAACGAATGACGAAATCCGAATGACAAATGGCGGCGTGCTTGCCGAAATTCCATTCGACATTCGGCATTCGTCATTGGGAATTCTTTAGTCATTTGGATTTTGGATTTAGTCATTTCCATTTAATGGCTGGTGGCTTGGCTGGGCGGTTCCGGCTTGTGCAAACGGACGGTGTCACTTGATTTCCCGCCGCCGCCGACCATCACTTCGACATTCGTTGCCGCCGTTTCCAGATCAAATTGCAACTGCGTCACCTTGGCGGAGAAATAATTGAAGGGAATCAGCGCGAAGATGGCGATGCCAAGTCCGCAAGCGGTGGCAATCAATGCTTCGCCGATGCCGCCGGTCACGCCGGAGACGGAAATTTCCGCGCTGCCAATTTTAAGAAAAGCATGCATCAAGCCAGTGACGGTGCCGAGCAGTCCGAGAAGCGGCGCGAGCGTGACGAGCGTGTCCATGACCGTGAGGAAACGCCCCGCGCGTTTCAACTCGACGCCCGCCGCAAGTTGCAGCGCGCCGAGGAGCGAGCCGTGCGCGTGGCCGACGTGGTTGAGGCCGTGATGAATCACGCGGATGATAGGGTCGTCCGAGCCGGCGGCGATTTGCTGGGCGGCGGTCACGTCGGAATTTTCCAGTGCCGCCAGCAGTTGCTCCATTTTTTGCGGGTCACGCTTCCGGCTTTCACGCAGCCACCAGAATGCGCGTTCGCCGACGACGGCAACGGCCACGAGGGCGCTGGCGAGAATCGGCCACATGACCGGGCCGCCTTTGAGGAAGAATTCGATAACAATGTTTGCAAGGATGGGATGCATGGTTTGTGTATGGTTGTTGTGAAATCAATTCTGTTGCAACAGATAAGTGATGCTGGTTTCAAAAAGGCGGTTGCCATCGCCCGCCGGAAGCCGCCAGTGGCGCTTGATAAATTCAACGCTGCCGCGGTCCAAAATCGGAAAGCCGGACGATTCCTTCACGTCCACGGAAACGACATTGCCCGCCGCGTCGCCGCCAATCAGCAGAAGCACGGTGCCTTGCTCGCCTTCTTCCAGCGCGATTTTGGGATACGGCGGTTCGGGCCGGTCGCCGCCCTCGCCGGTGTTGTTGAGCGAACCGATGCGCATCGGTGCTTCGCGCGGCGACGGTGCGGGTGCGAGCGCGGCGGGCATGACGAGCGTGCCGGCGGTCGGCACTCCGAAATTGATGTTCGGCGCATCCGGCAGAACGACGAGGACCGGCGGCTGATTGTTGACTTCCGCCGGCGCCGGTTTTGGGGCGATTGCCTGCGGCGGCAACACCGCCGGCTGGATGACGACGGGAATAATTTCCTGGATTGGCGGGACGGGTTTGATGGCAATCAAACCGCGCCGCGCGCCGGCAATGCCAATCAATAGAAAAAGGATGCAAATCGAATTCACCCACGCGAGCTTCAGGTTCGCGTCGCGGTTTGCCGATGGCAGGCAAAGCCGCGCGAGTTCGTCTTTCAGCTCGTAGCCGGGCGAAATTCGATTTGCATCCGTGTTGTTCATCGGAGGAACATTTCAAAAGACATAGCTTAAAGAGCCGAAGAAGCCAAGCCGTTCGCCATATTGCGCGGCGTTGACGCCGGTGACTGCGGGGCCGCTGCGGAGCTGGTAAATGTTGTCTGTGATGTTCACGACATCCAGCCGCGCCTTCAACATCCGGTTGTGATCGAGCTTGAAGCTCTGTTCCACGCCGAGGTTGACGGAGTAATATTGCGGCACGCTCGCGCCGTTCGGAATCGTGTTGCCGCTGCTGTCCGTCGCATCCTGCCGCAAGCCGCTGCCATAAAGCGCGTCGGAATAAACGCGTGTGCTGCAACGGGACGATTCGTTCCACGTGTAGGCTACGCCGAACGAGCCGGTGACGCGCTGGTCATGATCCAGATAAATCCAATGATTCTGGACGTAGGCCGCGTCATTTGGATCGAACAGGAATTGCGCCGAATTCCAGTCCTTGCCATACGCCTGCGACCACGCGAGGTTGGCGTAGCTGGAAAATCCGCCTTGGTTGTAGGAGCCGGTGAATTCCACGCCATAGACCCGGCCCTTGGCGTAATTGAACGCCGAAAGGATGAGCGTCTGCCCGAACAAACCGTCATCGAGTTGGTGCGTGGCATTTTTGTAGTAACCGTCCATGCCCACTTGCAGATGCTTCCCGATTTTTTGCGAAATGCCGGCGTCGAAATAATTCGCGCGCTCGGCTTTGACCGAACTATCCAAGTCGGTTGGCGCGGCTCCGGACGTGTTGTCGAATTGCATCACGTTGCCCGCCGGCACGCTTTCGACCGGCGGCGGCGTGAAATACCGCGCGTAACCGGCGTGCAACGTCGTCGAATCCGTCGGCTCATAAATGACGTTGACGCGCGGACTGGGTTGATTTTCCTTGTCGAACGTGGAATAAAACTCGTCGAACCGCGCGCCGTAATTGACGGTGACTTCCGGCAGCATTTTCCATTCGTCCTGCAAATAGACGCCCGCGAACAAGCCGTGCAGCACTTCATTTTGCGTGATGGGATACGGCGCGCCGGTCGGATTTCCTCCACCGTCCAGATTGTAGACCGTGGTGGTCGAGCCAGCGGTAACATATTCTTCCAGCGCCAACACGCCGCCGCGAATCGTGTGCTTGTCGCCAAGTGCGTAACTCGCGTCGGCTTGAATACCGCCGGAGTAAAGATTGCGGGCCACGTCGCTGGCCTCGCCGTTGAAGTAAAGATCGCCGATATTGTCGGGCGAAAAATGAACGTCACTTTTGCGGCCAAAAAAGGAGGCTTGAAGATTCAAATCGCCCGCCGATTTTTGGTAGGTCGCCACGCCGTAATAATTCTGCTCCTTTTGATTCTCGTTCAGCGTGGTTGAATTGGAGCTGGCGGCTATGGATGGGTCTGAATTCCATTGAGCGCCACCGGGTGCGGTGCCGGAGGGCAATCCCGGCGAGTCGGGAACCTGGAAGTCGCTGTAGGACGCGCTGCCCATCAGGCTGACGCGGCTCGTGTCGCTCAAAATGCGCGACGCATAAACGAACGCCTTGCCCTGGTCCGTCGTGTCGTGAATCGCATCGTGGCTGG
>CAYYWB010000267.1:0-3746 GCA_964475285.1 uncultured Bifidobacteriaceae bacterium
CCATCATTTCCGCGCAGGGCGAATTGCATCTGGAAGTCGTCGCCGACCGTTTGCGACGCCGGCACAACGTCCACGTCGAACTTGCCGAGCCGCGTGTGAAATACCGCGAGACCATCAAGGCCAAGGGCGATTCAAAATATCGCCACAAAAAACAGACCGGCGGCGCGGGGCAATTCGCCGAGGTCTGGATGCGCATCGAACCCCGGTCGCGCGATGCCGGCGTGGAGTTCACCAACTCGCTCGTCGGGCAGAACGTGGATCGCAGTTTCGTGCCGTCCGTCGAAAAGGGCGTGAACCAGGCCTGCATCGAGGGCATCATCGCCGGCTGCCGCGTGACAGACGTGAAAATTGATTTCTACGACGGCAAGATGCATCCGGTGGACTCGAAGGACATCGCGTTTCAAATCGCCGGCTATTTCGCGTTCAAGGAAGCCTTCACCGCCGCCAAGCCGGTTTTGCTGGAGCCGATTGAGACGGTCGAAATTCACATCCCGGAAGATTGCATGGGCAAGGTGATGGGCGATTTGTCGTCCCGGCGCGGAAAAATCATGGGCATGGATACCGACAGCACGTTTCAAGTCATCAAGGCGAGCGTGCCAACGGCGGAGCTTTACCATTATTCCAGCACGCTGCGCTCGCTGACCGGCGGACGCGGCGTCCACACGGAAGAATTCAGCCACTACGAGGAAATGCCGCGCGACGCTGCGGAAAAAGTGATTGAAGAGGCGAAGAAACGGAAAGCCGCCGCCGAAACGCACTGACGCGGCATGAAGCCGGGCCGGACACTTTTGGAATCGGGCGCGGAGCACTGTTCCGACGCCGAACTGCTGGCGATTCTGCTGGGCAGCGGCGGACGCGGTTATTCGGCGCTCGACAGCGCGAATGCCTTGCTCGACAAATATGGCACTCTGGCCGGATTGATGAATCGCCCGCTGGATGAAATCGCGCAAGTCCGGGGAATCAAAGCCGTGCGCGCGATTCGGCTCGCCGCCGCGTATGAAATCTGCCAAAGATTGCTGAAAGAAGTCGCCCGCGACGCCTGATGAAAACCCGTGAATTGACCCGCGCCAAAATCGGCAAAATCACTCCGCCGAAATTTGAGCACATCAACCGTCAGATTCCGCCGGAGCCGCACACGGCCATGTATGTGTGGCACAAGTATTGGTCGCGCAAAACGTGGAATGTCGTCGGCGAACACATCCAGAATTACACCAAGCCGGGGCAGATTGTTTTCGATCCGTTCGCGGGCAGCGGCGTCGTTGCCGTTGAAGCCGCGCGCAATAAACGCCGCGCGATTGTCTGCGATTTGAATCCGGTCGCCAGCCACATCACCGAACTGACGCTGCGCCCGGTCAACACGCTGAAATTGCTGGAAGCTTTCGAGCGCGTGCGCGACCGCGTGAAAAGGCGCGTCGAGGAGCTTTACACGGTTCATTGTCTGAAATGCGGCGAACCATTGATTGCGGATTGCTGTGTGCGTGAGGGCGATGAACTGGTTGAAGTCCGCTACAAAGGCTGTCCGCATTGCGAACACCGTTGCGAAACCGGCTGCAAACCGAAGAAGAAAGACCTCGAATCGCTCGCCGAACTCGAAGCCAAACGCATCAAGGAATGGCATCCAAAAAACCAACTTTATTACGAAGACGGAACGCCGTTCATGAAAAAGGAGCATTACGATTCGCTCGACCAGCTTTTCACGAAACGGAATTTGCGCGCGGCGGCAATGATTTATGAAACCATCGAACAGGAATCCAGCCCGCAGTTGAAAAAATTCCTGCTCGGCGCATTCAGTTCGATGATTCATCTCTGCACGCGAATGTGTCCCGCGCTCGCGCCTGGTGAAGGCAATCATCAAACCGCCTTCAGTTCCACTTGGACACAACACAGCTATTGGTCCGCGCCGCGTTATCTTGAGTCAAATGTGTGGGAGAAATTTGAAAGCGCGGTCATCGGCCACCAGGGAATCATCAAGGCGAAAAATGAGTCCAATGAATTGCTCGGCGACGTGAAAGTCACGGACGACTGGCGCAAAGTTCTGGCGGGCGAAGCGGACATCGCCGTGGTCACGGATGATTGCGTGGAGTTGATGAAGAAAATGCCGGAGGAATCGGTGGATTATATTTTCACCGACCCGCCTTACGACGCTTCGATTCAATATGGCGAGCTTTCCTATCTTTGGAACGCCTGGCTCAAGGCGGATTTTCGTTACACGGAAAACATCGTGGCGCACGAAGTCATCCGCAATGAGCGGCAGAAGAAGCCGTTTGAAGTTTATCACTCGCTGCTGAACAACAGCTTTCAGGGATTTTACAAGACGCTGAAGTCGGAACGCTGCCTGACGCTGACGTTTCACAACCCGACGTTCATGGTTCGCAACGCCACCGTGCGCGCCGGCGTGTTTTCCGGTTTCAATTACGAGCACATTCATCATCAGCCGCTCGGCCAGGTTTCCGCCAAGGCGATGATGCAGCCGTTCGGCAGCGCGCAGGGCGATTTTTATCTGCGCTTTTCCAAAACCGAGCGTCCGACGCGGCAAATGGAAGAAATCAGCGAGGAGCGCTTTCGCCGCATCGTCATTGAGACGTGCCGTGAAGTCATCGCCAGCCGCGCCGAGCCGACGCCTTACACGATTCTCATCAATCAGGTGGATCCCGTGCTCGCCCGGCGCGGCTTGTTCGGCACGCTGCAAACCGGCCTGGACGTGAAAACCGTGCTGGAAGAAAGCATCGGCAACGAATTTGAACTCGTGGATGCGAAACTCGGCGGCGCAACGGGCAAACTCTGGTGGTTCGCCGACAAGACATTTGCCGCGCGTCTGGAAGCCGTGCCGCTCACGGAGCGAGTGGAAGAAACGGTTTTTCGCTGCCTGCATGAAAAAGGCCGCGTCACGTTCACGGAAGTTTGGGACACGGTGGCGCGGGAATTTCCCAATTCACTCACGTCGGACAGCACCAGCATCATCGAGGCGCTGGAAATTTACGGGCGCAAAGTCAGCGGTGGCTGGTGGATGCTCAAGGAAGAAATCCGTTTGAGTTTGACGCTTCACAGTGAATTGATTGCGTTGCTGGCAAAAATCGGCGCGGCGCGCGGACATGATATTTGGATCGGCCAGCGCGAACAGCGCGAGACGGTGATCGGATTGGTCGAGGAAATCAAGCTGCGCGATTTGGTTACGGCCAAACCGAAAGCATTGAAGGATGTAAAAAATCTCCGACCGGTGCTGGACATGGATTTGCTCTGGCTCAATGGAAATGAAGTGGTCCGCGCTTTTGAAGTGGAATGCACCACGACCATGACGAGCGGATTGCAGCGCGGCTCGAATCTTCCGGCGGACGTTCCCAAAACGATGGTCATCCCGGAGGAGCGGGAAAATGATTTTGAGCGGAAGATGAAATCGCCGCTATTCAATGAACATTTTCGAAAAGACAACTGGACACTGGCCTATTTCAAAGCACTGCGCGAAGCGTTCACCAAGACGAAGGCGAAGACGGATTTGGAATCGCTGTTCGGGAAAAAGAAGAAAGTCAGCAGCCAATACCGGAAAAGCGAACCTTCAAGCCAGGCAATTTTCGAGCTTCCCGAAGGCAAAACCGCGTCGTCGGCTTACGTGATGCAAGATGACGGAGCAGATTGAACCCAAATTCAAAGCTGCCGACGCAGCCTGTCAAAGTTAGAAGGCAAAGCCAAAATCTTCCGGGCCTCGACGAAATCAAATCGGCCCGGCGGGTCTTGCTCCGCTGGATTAA
>CAYYWB010000268.1:0-3697 GCA_964475285.1 uncultured Bifidobacteriaceae bacterium
GAAAATGACTAATGACGAAACCATAATGACTAAAGAATGACGAAGCCCGAATGACAAATTTACTTCGGCCGCGCGAACGGCGGTTTTGGAATTGGTCATTGGGGATTCTTTAGTCATTCGGATTTAGAAATTAGTCATTTACTACTTCACCTTGTCCCAAACCATCGCCGTCAAGAGTAGCGGCAGATAAATGATGGAGGCCAGAAACAATTGCCTCGCACGCGCCAGCGTGAGCTGTCGTGAGAATTGCACCGCGAACCACAAGAAACCCGCGCCCAAAACCAGCGCGGCGGCGAGATAAACCGGCCCGGCCATTTTCAGGGCGAATGGCGCCAGGCTTGCAATCAGAAGCGCGAGCGCGTGGCTCACGGTTTGTTGCGCCGTGCGGCGGCCACTGGCGTCCACGTTCGGCAGCATGACGAAACCAGCCTTCGCGTATTCGTCGCGATACATCCAAGCGATGGCGAAAAAATGCGGGATTTGCCAGAATGCCAAAATCGCGAACATCGCCCAGCCTTCGCCGCTCAATTCGCCGCGCGCCGCCGTCCAGCCCATGAGCGGCGGAAACGCGCCAGGAATCGCGCCGACGGCCGTGTTCAGCCACGTCACGCGCTTCAGCGGCGTGTAAATGAAAAGATAACTGACCAGCGTGACCGCGCCGAGAACGCTCGTGAGCAGGTTCACCCCGAACGCGAGATAAACCAGGCCGGCGACGGAACTGACGCCGCCAAAAATGGCCACGGTCGCCGGCTGCAAACGGCCGGACGGCAGGGGACGATCCTGCGTGCGGCGCATTTTTGCGTCAAATTCGCTTTCGAGCAACTGGTTCAGCGCCGCCGCGCCCGCCGCGACCATTGCCGTGGCGGCCAGTGCGTTGAACATCAGCAGAAAATTCATCGGGCCGCTCCAGCCGGCATAAAAGCCGACGAGCGTCGTCAGCAACACGAGTGTCGTCAGCCGGGCTTTGACCAGATCGGCGAAGACCGCCGGCCAGCTTTTTTCAGCCCCGACACTTTGTGCCGGCGTTAAAATTTCTGCCGAGATTTCTTTCATTTCACTTGTTTGCGGCCATTGCCGGAGACGTTCCAAATGCACCGGATATTGTTTTTGCCGGAGCAAGATTTGCTGCTCCCTCCCGTCGGCCAAAAGCAATAATGCACCAGAGCGCGCCTGTCACGAGCGAAAGTGCGCCGACCAGCACGTGCAGCGTCGCCACGTCGGCGGCCTTGTTCGACCAGACCGTCCACGCGCCGAGCGCAATCTGGCAGACGATGAGCCCCAGCCAGAAAGCCGCCAGCTTTGCCAGCGGGCTTTTCCCGCCAAGCCGTTTCCACGACAGCCATGCCGCCACCGCGACCAGAATGAAAACCGCCAGGGCGACGATGCGGTGAGCCATTTGCAGAATGATTTGGAACGGGGTGATGGGATTCGTCGAGATGACCTCAACGCGATTGGCATTGTAGCGCGCCACGGCATCGGCGCTGGTGTCCGGCCAGAGTTTGCCGTAAGCGGTCGGAAAATCGGGAATTGCCAGACCGGCATGCTGTCCGCGCATCGTCGCGCCAAGGATAAGCTGGCAGAAAATCAAAATGGTCGTGGCCAGCACGAACACCCACAAACCGCGTGACACCAGGAACGTCTTTCCGCCCGCAACCCATTCACGCCAGAACCGGCTGGTGAACAGCGCAATCGCGCAGATCAAAATGAAAAAGGACTGGCCAACGACGCCGTGAATAACGCCGAGATTGTTCATTTTCAACGTCACGCGCAGTCCGCCGAGCACTCCTTGAGCGACGACAAGCAGGAATGCGGTGACGCCGAGCCATTTCATCCATTTCCGGGAATCCTTGAGCCAGAGCCAGACGGCGAGGACCGTCGTAAAGAATCCCGCACCGGAGGCCAGCAGCCGGTGCGAATGTTCGAAGAGCGCGCCGCCCTTCCAGAACTTGATCGGCAGCGCGAACATGTTGTAGCCGTAGCTGGTCGGCCAGTCGGGCACGGACATGCCGGCCTCGTGGCTGGTGACCAGGCCGCCGACCCCCAGCAGTAAAAAAGTAATGATGGCTGTTAGCACCGCGAATCGGTGCAGCCACGGATTGTTTGTGATTTGCGCTTTGACGTTCATTTTTAGAAAACAATTTCCCGACACAAATGCCGGAACCTTACCGCCAGTTATTTGATTTCAAAAGTGAAATTCACGGTCACGTCGCCGTCCTTGACTTGCACATCCTGCGTTTGCGCGCCGAGTTTGCGGTGATTCGCCTCAATGGTGTATTTGCCCGGCGGCACGTTTTTGATGACGAATTTGCCGTCCTTGTCGCTCACGGAAAAATACGGCGAGTCTAACACGCTCACCCAAGCCTTCATCCACGGATGCACATTGCATTCAAATTTCACAAACATCTCCGCCTTCGGGAACGTGTAGGTCAGGTCTGCGCCGCCGGGCATTTGCACGTCGTTGTGCTCCGCGTTGCCGGCCACGGTGGGCGCGCTGTGGACATTGTGGACGCACATGTCGGAATTTTTGACGATGAGTTTCTGGCCGGTCTGGATTGCCAAAATTCCCGGAGTATAAACGCAGTTCTTCTGATCAAGCACCGCCGGCGGCGCGCTGGCACCGGTGGATTTGCCGGTGACGCCCTTCAAAGAAACCACCACGTCGGCGAATCCGCCGTCCGGCCCGACGACGTAGAAATGCGTCGTTGGCATCTTTTGGCCTTGATACATCGCGGCGCAATCGGGATTGCCCATGATATAGGAGCCCAAGTCCGTTTCCGCCGGCGGCGCGCCCTTGAGGGTGATGACGCCGGTGATGTCTGCCGCGGAAGCAGCCTGCCACACGCCGAAAAATCCGATGGCCAGGATCGAAAGGGCACTTTTCATAAGCCAATTTGTTATCGAATAGTTCACAGAAGAAAAACTAACATCAGTTCAGACGGGCGGCAAGCGATTTGTGAAACTTTTCGTGGGTGTCCGGTTGACAAGCCAAAATCCGTGCCGGGCGCACGAAAGAAAGTTTGCCCGCGCCATTTCCAGCCGCCACACTGTCACGGTTTGTAATGAGCAACGCCGCTGCCCCGCCCAATCCGCCGGCCGCCGAATCCCTTTCGGTGGCGGGAATCGCGCCGGATTTTTCCCGGCCGGTCCAGCGCCCCACAAAAAGCGTGCTCAAACTGATTGGTGAAGTGCTGAATCACGGCGGACCCGGTTATCTCCAGTTTGCCATCACCAACATCTGCAACGCGGACTGCGGCTTTTGCGGTTTTGCGCGCTCCCAATTTGATCCCAAAGCCCGCCACAGCGTCACGCTCGACGAGGCGAAACGGGCCATTGACATCGCGGTGAAAAATCACATCGGCTACCTGCTCTTTGTCGGCGGCGAGCCGATGGTGCATCGCGATTTGCGCGCCATGACGCGCCATGCGGCGGAACGCGGCATCCACCCGATGATTTGCACCAACGGCGGCTTGTGGGCGGACGACAATATGCGCGGCTTGGCCAGCGATGGACTGACCAGCGTCATCATGTCCATTGACGCGCACGACATCGCAAAACACGAAAAAAACCGCGGGCTGCCGGATGTCTGCAAGAAAATCAAGAAGGCCAACGAATTTTTCCACTCGGTCGGAATTCAGACTACCGCGAGCATCACGGCCAGCCGGTTGATTGACGATTACGACAAGCTGCCGGCGTTTCT
>CAYYWB010000269.1:0-3642 GCA_964475285.1 uncultured Bifidobacteriaceae bacterium
GCAGAAAATCCTTCAAGCTTGGATCTTCCAAGCCGTTCTGCGGATCGCGCGGGAGAATGCCGGGAGCGCCCCAGGTATTTGTGGTCAGCGAGCCGATAATCGGCGTCGGCAGGAAATAATCAATGAACGTCTTGTCGGCGGCAAACGACGAGACGCCGATGGTCAATGAAATGGCCGCAAGTGACTTGACAAGTGTTTTCATGGAGCTGGTTGAGTTATTGTAAGAATCAAAAGTTAATTCCCGGAATGCATCATCAACAGGGTTGCGCCGTGAAGAACGGCCTCGTGAAACCTGACCGTCGCGGAATTTCGGGGATGAATCCTGAAAAGGACTGCCCCGTGCGAATTGACCGTCGCGGAAACCGTGCCGGTCGCGGTGCCGAGGTCTTTATGCCTCCAGAGATCGCGCACCGTCGCGGAACCGGTGATGCCAATGTCTGCGAACGAAACTGAAATGCTGACCGGCTCCATGGTCGGTGGAGTGGCCGCAGGCTTGTTGGTCGCGCCGGCTGAATTGTCCGCCAATTCCACCACCGGCGGCGGACCGCGACGGCCGCGTCCGGGCGGCGGCGGCGGCGAGGTGTTGAACAGGGCGACGTATTTATCTTTTGTTCCCGGCACATCCGCCACCCACGCGACCTGATTGTTGGTGTTGAAAAGCTGGTGGTTGTTCGCGGAATTCTGGTTGACGGCGATGACCTCGTCGTTGACCAGAAGTGAAAGCGTGAAGTCGTCATTCTTCGGCAGATTACCGCCGAGGATGAGCGGAGAACGCCCGATGGACCACAGCGTCATCAAGGTGTAATGCTCGTCATGCGTGAACTGCGTCCAGCCGTTGGTCGTCCACGCGCGAACATTGCCGAAGGGAATCATGTCCGCATCGGGCCAGTGTCCGGGGGCGCGGAACGGCGTCCAACTGTCAACCCGTTCGAACTGGGAATACAAGGCGCCCCAGCTATCCCAGAAATCACCGCTTATGCGCCACATGTTCGCGTTGGTGGAAACGAACTCCCCGCGCGCGACGGACGAACCGCCGGGTGAAATTGAGAAGACAATCGGGCGGCCGGTTTTGTCAATCGCCTTGCGCACCGCCTCGATTTCAGCCGTGTGGCCGGCGAGGTCATCCACCTTCACAAAATCCAGACCCCACGACGCCATCTGCGCGAAAACGGAGTCGTAATATTCCTGCGCACCGGGCTTGGTCATGTCCACGCCATACATGTCGGTGTTCCAGGCGCAAACGTTTCTCTTGTCGGCAATGTCGGCGGCGTGATTGGCCGTGCCAAGAATCGGCGCGTTGTCGCGATCAACGGCCTGACGCGGAATGCCGCGCATCAGGTGCAGGCCAAATTTCAAACCTTTGGCGTGCAGATAATCGGCGATGGGTTTGAAGGAATGCGTCTCCGCCGTCATCGGAAAGCGGTTCGGTGCCGGCAGCAGGCGGCCGTTGGCGTCCGTTTCAAGAATCGCGCCCTTGCGATATTCCGTGGTATGGGCGAGCGGCTCATACCATTGGATGTCAATGGTGATGAGATTCCAGCCATGCGATTTGAGATTCGTCGCCATGTAATCGGCGTTGGCCAGCGCATCCGTCTGCCAGACTCCCGCGCCATAGCAATCCCACGAGTTCCAGTCCATCGGCGGTGTTTGCGCCCAGGACCAATACGTCGGGTCGGCGGCCTGCGCCGTGACCAGCCCGCCCAGCAATCCGAGCAGCGCGAATGTCAATTTGCCTGCGCGTGTCATTCTCATTTCGATATTCGCGTTTTGTATTTTGATTTTCCTGTGTCGTCTGATGGGTTCAAATCACGGTTTGTCGGCAAGCAGCTTTGTGAGCAGCGGTTCCATTTCAGAGGCCCACAATTCGTAGCCTTCCGGCGTGAGATGGAGACGATCCGGCCCCAATCCCTTCCAACTGTCGCCCACGGGCGGCATCTTGGCGGCCAGATCAAGATAGAAAATGGTTCTGTCGTCGCCCAGCGGCTGAATCAGCTTGTTGGCCGCGGCCATTTTTTCCGCCGCGCGGGCGTTGGGCAGGATGCTGACGAGGATGATTTTCACCCCGGAAAAAGTCTGCGCGGTTTTTTCGACCACCGCCTTCACTCCGGCCGCAATGTCCTCCGGCGAATTTCGATTGTTGTTGGTGCCGATCAAAATGACCGCCACCCTGGGCTTGAATTCCTTGATGTCCATGTGGTCGAACCGCCAGAGCGTATGCTGCGTCGCGTCCGCGCCGACGCCGAAATTCAGCACATGACGGTTCGTGTAATACTTGTCCCAAACCGACCCGCCGACCGATCCCCAGCCGGGCGTCGGCCTGCCCGGAAAATTTTGCGTGATCGAATCCCCGATGAAAATGATGTCGCAGGGCTTGCCCTTCATGGCCGCAACCTGATCCTCGCACGCCTTGTTCGAGGCATAATGCGACTTGTAATTGCTGTCGGAAGGAATCGTGGTCAGCGGCGCGTTCGTTTCGGCGGCGCGGGCCGACAGC
The DNA here is from genome assembly GCA_964475285.1 of uncultured Bifidobacteriaceae bacterium. Taxonomy (GTDB): domain Bacteria; phylum Verrucomicrobiota; class Verrucomicrobiia; order Limisphaerales; family UBA11358; genus UBA11358. The sequence continues at coordinate 2,495 of CAYYWB010000269.1, forward strand.
AGCGACAAGCTGAAAGCAGCGATTGCAACCAGCGCGGTTTGTTTAATGAACTGACGGCGGGAGATGTGGTTTTTCATAAGATGAATTTGAGTGTAATTACTTTTTTCCATGGTTCCAGTTTTTATTAACGGCAATGTGCCAGACGCGGGCCAGCCGTGACTAGGAGGGACGCCGTGTCGGCGTCCCTGAAATTGGGGACGACAACATGCCGTCCCTCCCGGCTCTTCACCGCGTAATTCAATTGGTGGCCGTCCGCAAGGACCTCCGGCAACGCCCCGTCTGAAAAAATCAACGCAAAAACATAGCGCGGCTCAAGCCGCAACCAAATTTATTTGGACTGCGGCGGGAAGCGAAGCGCCACGCCGCTTTCGCACGGACGAGGGTCTCACGCACAAACTTGGATTTCTCCCGCGCTCAAAAGCGGTGTCGCCGCTGCGCTTCCCACCGCAGTCCAAAATCTTCGCAGACTGTGACGAAGATGCGAGACAGCACTGCAAAGGAGCCGGGGCGCAAAGAATAAATGGTGCTTGCCTTGCGGACTTTGCGGCTTTGGCGTTTGCGCCAAATCCCGGCCACGCCATCATCGCACGAAAAGTTTCAGCCGCCGCTTGAAGGAAAAGTTGGGACTGACCCGTTTACACACGGACTCGCGCGGTGTTAGGCATCACCTCTCGACCTCCGCTCTGAAACTCTCTGCTGCATAAATTCTTCCTGCCGACGCTCGCGCTCCGCCATCTGCTGTGATACTCGCTTCTGTGCGGCCTCATCATCGAATGGAAACTCTGGAATCGCGTTCTCTGGCCGCTGCGCAAACTCTACCAAATCGCGTCTGCACGGCTCGCACCACAAAAAATGCTCTGCTCCAATAAATGCTCCAAGTGAACCACCGCTGCCACCAACGGCGGGCTGGCCACAAAACCTGCACTTCCCGTTTCGCACGATGTCTCGAATGTTATCGCTGGAAGCTAACTCTTCTGGTGAAGCCGACTCTCTGTAACACTGCTCGCACAAATGCTTCGACTCGCCGGTGTGACCATAGCAGACGTGAAATGTGGCTGGACGCTCGCGGCATCTCTCACACAACTTCTGGTCTTGGGCGGTCATAAACTCGGTGCGGCGGTGATGTCTAACGAAAAAAGCTGAACCAC
>CAYYWB010000270.1:0-3633 GCA_964475285.1 uncultured Bifidobacteriaceae bacterium
AAAAAAAGAGAATGCCGCCAGTGAACTCTTTCAGCCACAATAAACAGAACCCATCCAACGAGCGACAAAATGCCTCCTGGAAATTCCCAGCGCCATGCGAGGAGAATGCCCGACAGCACCAGCGCAAGCGCGAGAAAGCCAAGCTGGATGAGAAACGGCTGCGTGAACAGATTGGGCACGCCTTCACCCATCGCGAGAATCAGCGCAAGCCCGACCAGCACGGTTCCAATGATTCGTGCAATCCAGCGGAAGACAGTTGCGAGCAGCCTGGTGTTCATATCCGCCTGAATGTAGAAAGCTGAACCACCGCCGACCCGCGACGTGAACCGCGACAGCGGAACTGCCTGTCGCGCCATGGCGCAGCGACGGCGGAACAGCGCCAACGGCGGCTCCGGCGACTTCCATGAGAAGGCAGCACGGTCGTGGTCAAAAGCTAATCCTTTCCCCAACGCCAGCGCGGCCTCTCTCCCTTCACGAGGCAAGTGATAATCAAGGCAGCCACCAGGACTGTTATCGCCGCAATCCAAAGGCCGAAATGCCTGCCGGGAAGCAAGAGCACACCCGCCGTGCCAATCAAGACCACAAAAACCGCCATTGCAACCCATCCCTGCCACGCGCAAGGCGGCCCCCAACCCCAACCATACTTCTTGGCTGGAAACCATATTTGCTTTTCGTTCGTTTTCATAATCAATCTCCCGCCGCCATAACTATGTATTATATGGAACTTTCGCGGTATATCTCGATTTCACAATCCACTTATATTTCAATGTTTTCTGTTTGGCAATGTCTAATTTTATCGGGGTTTCAGCATTTTTTCATTCATCATTCAGCCTTCATCATTTCCCCATGGCGAGCGGGTCGTAAAGGCCGGCGAGCGTGGCGGTTTTTGCGGGGAGCGCGACCGTCCCGGCTGCCCCGTCCGGCGTCGCGCCGGACGGAAGCGTGGGGTGGGCGGGAGGTTGCGGCGCGACGCCGAAACCGGCACGCGGGACGCGTGCGCTCCCCGAATCCATAAACCGCGCCCGCGCATCGAGGACGGCCTGCGCTTTTTCGGCGATGGCTTCGCGCTGCCTGGCCGTGGCATTTTCCGGCCACGGAAAATTGTTGTAGACGTATTTGTTCAAGCAGTGATTAAATTTTAAGCACTCGCTGGATTCGTTGAACAAGTTTCGCCTCATTCTTGAATGCAAGTTCATGTTCCCAGATTCGCAATACGCGCCAGCCGTTTGAACGCAATGTATGCGTTACGACACGGTCACGCGCAGTATTCGCGGATAATTTTCGCCGCCAAAAAGCCCGGTTGCTTTTTGGCTGTCTTGCGTGTGTGGGGCAACTATGCCAAAAACAACCGTCAACAAAAACGATCAACCGGCGTTTACGAAAAGTGAAATCCGGTTTTCCAAGCAAAGAAATGTGCCTGCGCCAACCGCTAATTTTGTGCTGACGGAAAAGCCGAACCAAAACAAGTTCCGTGTCTTTGTTTCCGCGTCCACGGACGAGAGACATCACGGCGGAGCGTTTTTTCTTTGTCCAAATATCGGCCATAAATGCAGCCGTCGGGGCAGCGTTCAATCAATTTTTACGCCGGAAGAATGAATTATGCCCGCAAATCCATAACCATCCACAAGCACAATGGGATTCTTCCCAATTTCGTTCGCTTCGACGACGGCAGCCTTCGTATAATGGCTTGTTGTGACAACGACGCCACGCGCGAAAGTCTTTAGACTGCCTCGCAGTTCCGCAACTTCGCGCCGCCCGACAGAATGCAACCAACGTTTGGCTTGGACTTGGACAAGAAGACCTTTCAACGGCCAAATATTTTCTCCGGCATGAGCATTGACATCTACGCCGCCGTCTTGACTGAAACGCGTGACCGAAACACGCTCAAATCCGGTGCGTTCCAGCGCATTCTTGACGACGTGCTCAAATTTCTGCGGCGGCAATTGCAGTAATTGCCGACGAATCTGTTCTGATTCTGTTGGTGGAATCGCTGCGATTTTCAGCGGTTGAACAAGTGGCGATGCTGCAATCTCCCGGTCGTCCTGTTTGTTTTTACTCGCAGTTGAAATCGTTAAAAGTTCTGTTGAGATTTTCAGATCGTTCGCCGACTCGACCTTTCGAGATTTATTATGGATGTAAAATTCAAACACAAAGGCATCGCGTGTTTGGCCGCCGGTATCAACTTGTTTTTCCTGAAAGTGTCGCAACAATTCGAGCAGCCCTAAAAACTCCCACCGCCGAGTGCCAAGAGACTTGTCGCGTCGGTTTCCGATGTTGAGAAATCCATAAACGGGAAACGGAGTTGCAAATTGCTCGACCAACCTGCGATTGATACCGCTTAAGCCTTGATCACCGCGTCTACCGGCTGCGGTGTAAACCAAAACGTCACCTTCCACGCGGTCGTGATAGGGATTTTCGCTAAGAATTCGCGCCGAGGGTGCGGAAGTCATCAGAACGAGCCGCCTGATTTCTCCATCCTTGCCCAAGCATGGACGAACTCCGCCAGCATTTCCGACATTCAGCCCGCGATAAACCTCCTCGTGAGTGTATCGCTTGCCAATCTCAAATGTCGGCGAGTCGGACACGCGCTTATTAGTTAGAGCGTGTTCAGGCACACGTCACCCGCGCCAGTCCGAATGGTTTCAGCGAGCGCAAATTGAAGAGATTTGTGTAGCGAGCGAGAAACGATCATTTCATTTTCTTTCACACATTTTGCGAAAGCAACGTCAGTCAACATCATTCCATGTTCGCCATCAGCCCAGCTGTAAGGACTCAAAAGTTGTGTGAGAGTTTCGCGCTCCGACGTTGAATCCGCATTCAAGTAAACCAAGGGGAGAGACTTTGTTTTCATGCGAAAATAATTACTGGTGGTTTAGGCAACCAGGTAGGTCAATTGCAACAGAATGTATTCAAAATACTTGGCGAAAGAACGGCGAAGCAGCCCGCGAACATTTTCAAAAATGAAAGCTTTGGGGCGAATCGTGCGAACAACCCGCGCGGCTTCAGGAAACATATCCCGCGAATCTTTGAAGCCGCGATGTTTGCCGCCGATGGAAAATGGCTGGCAAGGCGGGCCGCCGGAAACCAATTCCACTTTGTCAGCAAACGCGGAAAAATCGAAATAACGAACATTCGTTTCGTGCAGCGGCCAACGCGAATGTCCTTTTGCCGCTTTGCCGAAATTGAAACGAATTGTGGAGCAAGCATCGCTGTCGCGTTCTATGACGATGGCATGGTCGAACCCAGCTTTCTCAATGCCCAAGCCTAGCCCGCCTGCTCCGGCAAAAAGTTCAATCGAGTTCATATTCGCATTTGCAATTTGCCGCGTTTGAATCAAGACGCAAGAAAGATTTGCAGATTTGAAAGCCGCGCAAGGTGCAGGCCCAAACCGAAGCGGCTGGGGGCAAGCGCGGGCGCCATGGCGAGCGGGTCGTAAAGGCCGGCGAGCGTGGCGGTTTTTGCGGGGAGCGCGACCGTCCCGGCTGCCCCGTCCGGCGTCGCGCCGGACGGAAGCGTGGGGTGGGCGGGAGGTTGCGGCGCGACGCCGAAACCGGCACGCGGGACGCGTGCGCTCCCCGAATCTGAAAGCGCCATGTCCGGCTTGATGCCGACGAGCAGGTGCAGGTGATCCGG
>CAYYWB010000271.1:0-3623 GCA_964475285.1 uncultured Bifidobacteriaceae bacterium
TGCGCGAGGAGCGTGGGCGTGAGGACCGAGCCGAGATAACCGGCGCCGCCGGTGATGAGGATTTTCATTCGGATTTACTTATTGCTGGAGTTTGAGGTTTGCGAGTCAGAAAAACCAGGACGCCGGACAGAAGAATTCCAATGGCCATGGCCGATATCGTCACGTAAAGCGGTTTGACCGGCAGGCTGAATTGGAATTCGACATTGTGTTCGCCCTGCGTCAGATACACGCCGCGCATGATGAAGTTGGCGCGGAGCAGCGGCGCGGGTTTGCCGTCCACGGTCACGCGCCAGTTCGGGTCATACTGGTCGTTGAGCAGCAGCACGGTCGGCGTGGCGGCCCGCGTGTGAAACTTGATGTCCGTGGGCGCGTAACTGGTGAACTCGACGGTGCCGGAATTTTCGTTGGTGGCCGCGGCCGGAGGATTCGGCACCGCCGGCGACTCGGCGAGCAGCACGGTTTGCCACGGGTCAAACGCGGGCGAGGCCAGTTCTTTCAAAGTGAGAAAATCGTTGGTGCCGGCCTGCCGCAACAACGCTCCTTCGTTTGCGTCCAGCTTATTGGTGGCCAAATCGGCCACGGCGGCTTTGTCGTTCACGGGCAACTGCCAGTTGGAATAGAGTTTCGCGCGAGGCAGCGCGCCGGTGAATTCAAAAAGGGCGTAAGCGCCGTTGGCCGAAGGCTGGGCGGTAATCAAGTCCGGCGGCAGATAACTTACGAATTGTTCCGGCGAAATGCCGTTGGGAACGGCCACCTCCGGTTTTGGAATCAGGTCGAAGCGGTCGGCGATGCGAAAACGCCTTAGCTGCGGATCAAGCTGCTGGTTCAACGATTCGAGAAAAGCCGCCGGGCCGAGAAAGTAACGGGTGTTGGTCAACTGCCAGTGGCGCGTGACAAGGTAGGTTTTGTCCTCTGAACCGAACATGAAATCCGATTCGTAAAGCGCCAGATTGGACCCCACGCGCGGCCGCATCACAAGGTCGAGCGACTGGATGTTGTAATACGGAAACAATTGCTGGACCCATTCAATTCCGTAGAGCTGTTCAAACGGCGAATTGGAATGCAAATCAATGACCCGGTGTTCGTAAGGCTTGTCGCGAAGAATGTCTATGATGGGGTTGGTGGCGTATTTTTGCGGGTAATTCCAATGGACAATCCACGGCAAATTCGCGCGCCCCAGATCCGCGAGAAGCAGCGCGCCCAGCAAAATGCCGCCGAGTTTCGCGCGTTTCCCGGCAAAGACTCCGGCGAAAACGAGCAGGCAGAGCAAAATCGCCGCCGCAAAAAACAACAGGAACCATCCGGCTTGCGCGATGCTGAACGCGGCAATTTCCGTCCCCAGGTCTGTTTCGGGAAAGCCGACCACCTGCAAATAGCTGGCGAGGCCTGCCTTTTGCGACTCGAAAATCAGCCATGCCAGGACGCTGGCGGCGAAGGCGATGAGACATGCCCAGGTCCATTTGAGATCGAAACCGCGAAGTTTTGTATTGCCCGCTGGAACTTCCAGATATCGCCGGCCCAAACCGTGAACGCCGTAGGCAAACAAAACGACAATCGCCCACGAAAAAACGAGCATGAATTTGGTCGGATTCCGGATCAGGGAAGCGCCCGGCAGCTCATAAAGCAGCCGGAACGGATAGCCGCCGAAAAATCCAAATCGTCCAAACGCCAGCGGCAGGGAAATGACCAGCAGGGCGAACCAAAACCAGATCATCCGCCGGTGATTGTCCCCGAAGACGGAATTTTGCCGGCGGAACGATTGGGCGACCGCCCACGCCGCCAGCAACGCGACCAAGATGCCCGCGTAACCGCCGCCGCCGGTTTGACGCATGAAAGACCCGCTGGGAAGTTTAACCGACGCCTGGATTTTCCGCGAAGCATAGGACTGGTCAACCGTTTCTTTTAATTTGAGCCCGGACAGCCCCGCGACATGGATTTGCCCAAGCAAGGGTGGATTGATGTTGCCGTCCGGCCCGACATTCAAGGCGACACTCTGGCCGGGATGATCCGGGGTGTTGATGTCGACCGTGACTTCGTCGCCCGGCTGGAATATTTTGTCAAAAAATTGGTCTATGTTTGGATCGCGTCCGATGCCGCCCCAGTAATTTCCGCCGCGATAGGCGTCCTGGAAAAAATCCATGTAATTCGGCGTGTCCATCTTGTAACCGAACAATCCCGGCACGAACAGTCCCATCGTTTCAACCTTTGGCAGACTCCATTGCGTGCAAAAGTTCCATTGTCTTGCCTTGCTTTCCGCGTCCTGCCCGGTCCCGGCGATGCCCGTGATGGAAGTGCCAAAAAGCGACACGACGGTTTGAACCGCCATGAAACCGGCGAACACGGCGATGACCGCCACCCGGGCGGCGCCGCGTCCCAATTTCACCGCGATTGAACCGGATTCATCCGCCAGGGCTTTGAACATCACGAACGCCGCGATGAAGATGCTGAAAATTGCGCCGATGTCCGCGCCCTGCATGACGTTCACGCCGACCGCCAGCCCGGCCAGCGCCCAGCGGATCCAGCGGGTCGGCAGCGGCGTTTCCGGCGTGTTGGACACCACCAGCGCGAGCGCCAAATAAGTCATGCCGATGGCAACCTGTTGCGAAGCCACCCCCCAGCACGCTGTTGAAAAGAACGCCGAGTTCAACGCCGCCGCCAGTCCGCCCAGCACCGCCGCCAGCGGTGAAAGTTTTAATTGCCTGAAAAACGCCCACGCGCCCATGCCAAGGATAAACAGCGCAAACGGCGCCAGGAATTTTGAGTAACCGACGGGTCCCGCGAGCCAGCGGAGGAGCGTGCACAAATCCGGCGCGAGCGAGCCGCCGGTGTTGCCGATGTCGTTCAAGTCGCCCCAGATTCCGGTAAAAGCGCCGGGAAGCCGCGCCCACGCGGTGTTTTGCTGCCCCAGCGGGCCGTCGTTGGAGAAATGAACCCAGCCCGGCAAAAAACTTTTGCAGAAAAGCGCGGCCAGAATCACCGCGAGCAGTCCGGCGAAGAAAAGTCCGCGCGGCATCGGGGTGGTGGCGGTCACAGCTTTTGGTTTGGCAACTTTCATAAAGCATCGGTTCGTCCGAAAATTAAAGGAGGATTGTCATTTGCCCCGCGCCCGCTGTCAAGGCAACGAGTTTGCAAACGAAAGTTATTCTGAAATTTGCGCTTAACCACACCCCCTCCTCCGGCGGGGCAATGACGTTGCCGTGTTCATCCGCCAGCGTCCGAAAATTGCCATTCTTACTGCCCTGGCAAAACGCGGTAGAATTGCAACGGATTGAACGGCGACGACGCATCCACGCTCGTATCCAACCAGAGTTGCACCGGTTGCGTTAATGTCAGATTCGTCAGCGTGATCCACGCATTAACATCCGCCAGATTGGTCGAGCTTTGAATAATATAGGAGTATCCAACCACTCCATTGATGGTCAGGCCGGGATAAAAGCCAAGCGCAACTTCGGCAGGATTGACGATAACTTGGGCAGCCACATTTGTGACCGATCCGAACGGGCTGCTCACCACCACGGAATACAAGCCGCCGTTCGTGAACTGAATGCTCGTAAAATTGAGCGTTGCACTGGTTGCCCCGTCAATCGCAACCCCGTTTACATACCATTGGTAATTCAGTCCGC
>CAYYWB010000272.1:0-3603 GCA_964475285.1 uncultured Bifidobacteriaceae bacterium
CGAACGGCCACGCGGCCTGCGCGAGCATTCCGATTTTTGGCGCGCCGACGGTCAGAGTAATTGAGGCTTCAATTGCCGCGCCGAAATTTTCGCCGGTGTTCGCGTTCAGGCCGGATGGCACGTCCACGGACAGAACTGGAATTTTTGACGCGTTGACGGCGGCGATGGTTTTTTTCCAGCCATCGTCCAGCGGGCGGTTCAGGCCGATGCCGAACAGGCCGTCAATGACGAGCGCGGGTTTTTGTTGCAACAATTGTTCGAGCTTCGGCAGATCGGCTTCGGCACCGGTGACGGCGAGCAATTCGACGCGGCGGCTGTCCAGAACTTCCCGCGCGGCGACGGCGTCGTCGCCATTGTGGCCTTTGCCGGCAAGGATCAGAATGAGATCGTCGGAGCGCGTGAGCTTGCGCGCGCGCCGGGCGATTTTCCTGCCGACGCGCCGGATGACCTCGGCCTCGGTCTGGCCCGCGGCCCAGGTGGCGCTCTCCCATTCGCGCATTTGGGCGATGTTGATGACCGGAACGGACATGGCAGGAGCGTGGCAGAATTTCCGCTGGCGCAAAAGGAGATTTGAGCCTTAATCCTAATCGTCATCGTAATCTTAATCTCTTCCGCCGCCGATTATGATTAGGATTATGATTACGAAACGGAACCGTCACCCATTCGTCACAGGGTTGTCACGCGATTGAAATTGTGTGACGATTGGGCGCGTGCTATTCAAAGAACCGTGAAACCGCGAATTCTTGTGGTGGACGACGAACCCGAAGCGGTTGAGCTGGTCGAGTTCAACCTGAAGCAATCCGGTTACGCCGTCATCACCGCCGCCGACGGCGCCGAGGCGCTCAAAAAAGCGCGCGGCCAGACGCCGGATTTGATCGTGCTGGACGTGATGCTGCCGGAAATGGACGGCTTCGAGATTTGCAAGACGCTGCGGCTCGACCCGGCGACGGCGAAAATTCCCATCCTCATGCTCACCGCGAAGGCGGCGGAGATTGACCGCGTGCTCGGCCTCGAACTCGGCGCGGACGATTACCTGACCAAGCCGTTCAGCCCGCGCGAACTGCTGCTGCGCATCAAAAAAATCATTTCGCGCGGCCAGCCCGGGGAAAAGCCGCGCGACCAGTTGCGTTTCGGCGATTTGCTCGTTGATATTCCGCGCCACATCGCAAGCTGGAAGGGCAAGGCGATTGAGCTGACGGCAACGGAATTCAAGCTGCTCACCACGCTCGCCCAGCGCGCCGGGCGCGTGCAATCGCGCGATCACCTGCTGCGCGACGTGTGGGAATACGACAGCCTGATTGACACGCGCACGGTGGACACGCACATGAGGCGGCTGCGCGAAAAGCTCGGCCCGGCGTCGAAGCATCTGGACACCGTCCGCGGAGTCGGCTACCGCTTCGTCGAATAAAAATGAAGAAGGCAGAATGAAGAAACAAAATCCGCGCAATTCTTCCGCTCGCAATTGATTTCTGCATTCTGCATTCTTCCTTCCGCCTTTTGAGTATGTGGCCAATTTTCACAATCTTGGCAATCGCCGCCGCCGTTGGAATCCATTTCGCGTGGCGGCAAAAGTTCCGCCGCCAGCAAAGGCAGTCGCTGGCGGACATCGAGGATTTCCAGCGGCGTCAGCAGCAGACGACCACTGACGCCAGGGCGCAGCAGCAGGTTTTGTTCAACTCCATGCTTGAAGGGCTGCTGTTGCTGGATCGCAACCGGAAAATCTACCTCGCCAACCGCGCGTTCAAAAACCTGTTCGGCATCAAGACCGAGTTGCGCGGCAAAACCATCATGGAGGCGCTGCGCCTGCACGAGATCGCCGATTTGGTGGAGCGCGCCGAAATCAAGGGGCAGGTTTTTGATCACGAGCTGAAGCTGCCGGAATTGAGCGAGCGCTGGCTGCAGGTCAACGCCGCCGTCATCACCAATTCCGCCGGCGAACGCGAGGGGACAATTCTGGTCTTCCACGATCTCACGCGGCTGAAGCAACTCGAACGCACGCGCGAGGAATTTGTCGCCAATGTCAGCCACGAATTGCGCACGCCGCTCTCGCTCATCAAGGGCTACGTCGAGACGCTGCTCGATGGCGCGAGCGGCAATCCCGAAGTGGCCGGGCGCTTCCTCAAAATCATCGAGCGCAACACGCAGCGGCTGGATTTGCTCATCCAGGATTTGCTGACGATTTCCGCGCTGGAAGCCGGGCGGATGAAGTTGAGCCTGCATCCGGTCGCGCTGCGTCCGCTGGTCGAAAAAGTTTTCACCGATTTGAAACCTCCCGCCGACAACAAAAGCATCACGCTCGTCAATCAATTGCCCGAACTCACCGCCGCGGCGGATGCGAGCCGGCTGGAGCAGGTTTTTGCGAACCTCGTGGACAACGCCATCAAATACGGCCGCGCGCAGGGCTGCGTCACCGTCGGCGGAGAAAAACGTGACGACGGCAAGCTTGAAATTTTCGTGCAGGACGACGGGCCGGGCATTCCAGCGGAGGCGCTGGAGCGCATTTTCGAGCGGTTTTATCGCGTGGACAAGGCGCGGTCGCGCGAGCAGGGCGGCACCGGCCTCGGCCTTTCGATTGTGAAGCACATCGTGCAGGCGCACGGCGGCGAGGTCTGGGTGAAAAGCGAGCCGGGCAGGGGCGCGGCGTTTTTCTTCACGCTGCCGGGCGCAAAGACAGAATGATTGACGGCAGAATGATGAAAACAAAAATCATTCCGCCATCAATCATTCTGTCTGCGGAGTTTTCTTCCGACCGTGGTTTCCCGTGGCGTAACGATGAAGGGTCGTGAAGTCCCGCGTATTGACACAATTGAAAATAAATCAGCTTGTCTGCGGCGGCGGCTGGAATTAGTTTGCTTCAAACCATGAAAATGCCTTCCGCCAAATCAAAAACCAGCGGACTCACGCTGATTGAAGTGTTCTTGGTGTTGGGTGTGATTGCTGTGATTGCCGCAATACTGCTGCCAGCGCTCCGCAGTTCTGGACATCATTCCTATCAAACCACATGCATGAACAATCTCCAACGAATTGATATCAGCTTTGTAGTATTTGCAGACGACAACCAGGAGCGCTTTCCAATGCAAATCCCGGTGGCGAATGGCGGCACGATGGAATTCATCTACAGCGAACACACTTTCCCGCATTATCAAAAAATAAAAGATTATATTCACAATACTTGGTGTTTCATTTGTCCTTTTGAAACAAATCGGCAGGCAGCCGTCAGCTTTGAAGCCTTAAACGATTTGAACATCAGCTATTTTCTCAATGCGGATGCTTCCACAAATAATCCTACGCGCACAATCCTGGCTGGCGACCGATTTTTGCAGCTGAACGGACAGCCGATTCAGCCGGGACTTTTTGTTCTCAACACAAATTCAAACGTGGGTTGGACGCCAAACTTTCATCTTTCAGGCGGGAGTTTGGCTTTTGCCGACGGCCACGTTGAGTTCAGCAGCAGCAAAAATGGCAATTTGAATTCATTTATTCAAAACCAGCCGCTCGCCACGAATCGTCTCTGCATTCCGTAAATTTATTTTTTCCTTTGGACGCGACAAGTCAGCCCTTGCCGCCGTGGTTATTCAAAGTTATTGTCTGGTCATGTTGGAT
>CAYYWB010000273.1:0-3598 GCA_964475285.1 uncultured Bifidobacteriaceae bacterium
TTGAAATCAACGAGCTGCCGCCCGACGCGCGCTTCCGCATTGATTCCATTCCCACCGACGAGCGCATCGCCGCGCTGGCGGTGGCCGACCTGAACGGCGACGGCCTGCCGGACCTGGTTTTTTACGGCGACGCGAAGGACCTTGAAATCATTTACAACCAGGGCACGAACGGCTGGAGCGAGCCAAAACGCTGGCACATCGAGGACGGGCGCATGGACGGAAACGCGCTGACCGTCGGCGATTTGAACGGAGATGGCCGCGCCGACATCGTCCTGCTTGGCGACAACGGCTCGCTGTATTTTCTGCCGCAGCAGGCCGACCGCACTTTTGGCGAGCCGCAGAAAATCCCCTATTCCGGCTCGCCCAAGGCCGCGCAAATCGCGGACATGGACGGCGACGGGCGGAAGGATTTGCTGCTGGTGGATTGGGAGAGCCTGACGCCGTTCCGCTTCCGGCTGCAAAACGCCACGGGACAGCTCGGCCCGGAAATTTATTTCAAATCGCAGCCCATCCGCTCGTATTGCGCGGACACCCTCGAAGGCGGCGCGAAAAATTTCGTCGTGACCATCGCGCAAAACTCCAGCCGCGCGGAAGTCGCGGAGTTCACGCGCAAACCCGCCGAGCCTTTGTCCGGCGGATTCCGGCGCGGACAATTCCAGGTCCTGCCGCTCAACAAGACGGACGCGGCGCAACGCGGCGTCCTCTGGGCCGATGTCAACGGCGATGGCCGGCCCGATTTGCTCGTGGCCGAGCCGGAAAGCGGGCAGCTTTCGGTCTCTTTGCAGCAGCCGGACGGCACGCTCGCGCCGCCCAAGACTTTCCCGACGCTGGCCGGCGTGAGCCAGTTGGCGGCGGCGGATTGGAACGGCGACGGCCGCCCGGAAATTTTCCTGTTGAGCCAGACCGAACGCGCCGTCGGCGTCACGGCATTTGACGCAAACGGACGGCTGCCGTTTCCCACGCTCATTCCGCTGGACGGCAAGCCGCTGGTGATGGCCGTGGGCGCGCTGAAACCCGGCGCGAAGCCCGCGCTGGCGGTGATTGTGGACAAGGACGGCCAGCGCTCGCTCGTCACGCGCACCGCCGACGGCAATGCGCGGACGCAAAAGTTGAGCGACAGCTTCAAGGCGAACCCGGCCACGCTGGCAATTCAGGACGTGAACCAGGACGGGCTGGCGGATTTGGTGGCGCTGATTCCCTACGAAAAAATCAAGGTGCTGCTGCAAAAGACCGGAGGCGATTTTGACGAGGAAGACGTGGACCCGCCGGGCGGCGCGATCGAGCAGCCGTGGCTGGCGGCGGCGGATGTGGACGGCGACGGCAAAACGGAATTGCTCCTGCCGCAGAAAAATTTCGTCCGCGCCGTCGTGCTCGAACAGCAGGCCAGGACGCCAGACTCAACCAACAAACCGGCCTGGAGCTTCCGCGTGAAGGACCAGATCAACGGTGCGGCCAGCGACTCGCGCATCGTCGGCGCGACGGCGGTGGTGAACGGCGCGAACACCGTGCCCTCGCTTTTCCTGCTGGACGCGGAGCACAAGCAGTTGACGCTGTGCGAGCGCGACACGAACGGCGTCTGGCGCGTGACGCGCAACGTGGAATTGCCGGTCTCGGATTTCAAGGGCCTGCAAACCGTCGCGCTGGGCGGGAAGAATGTTCAGAGCGTGGCGTTTCTCGGCCAGAACGAGGTCGCATGGATGCCGCTGGCAGGCGATGTCTGGGAATTCACCACGCTCGACGGCTACGACACGCCCATCAAGGACGGCTTTCTGAACGACGTGATTGCGGGCGATTTGACCGGCACCGGGCGGAAAGATTTGGTGTTTCTGGAAATTGCGAAAAACAATCTGGACCTCGTCCGCTTCGATTCAAACCACAAGCTCGTGCCCGGCGAACGCTGGCAGGTGTTCGAGTCGCACACGTTCCGCGGCGCGGCCAACGCGCTGCCGGAGCCGCGCGAGGCCCTCGTGGCCGACGTGACCGGCGACAAGAAAAACGACCTCGTCGTGCTGGTGCATGACCGGATTCTGGTTTATCCGCAGGAATAGCCGGCGGGACACCGGAAGCTCAACCGCTGATGAAAGTAGGAATCAATTGCTAAATTCCTACAAATAGTTCTTGACGGACTATTTTGATTTTGTCATATTCCAGCCATGAATATGACCGAGACCGCAAATGCTGTCTGGTTCACCACCAAGGGACAGGTGGTGATCCCGCTGCGGCTGCGCAAACAATTCCACATCGAGGACGGCACCAAGGCCATCGTGGAGGCCACCGCCGAAGGCATTCTCCTGAAGCCCGTCACGCGCTGGGCGATTGAGCGGGGCTATGGCCTGCTCAAACGCAAGCCCGGCGGCAAGCCATTTGCCGAGGAATGGGCCGAACACAAACGCGAGGAACGGGAACTGGAGGACAAGTAAATGGCCGCCGCCGTTCTCGACTCGCACGCACTGCTGGCTTTTTTCCGGGGCGAAGAGGGTGCCGTCCATGTCAAGGATTTGCTGCACAAGGCCGCCAGCGCCGACCGGCCGCTGCAAATGACCGAGGTGAACTACGCCGAGGTGAAATATACGCTCATCAAAAAAGATGGCCTGGACGAATGGAACCGGGCCGCAACCATTCTGACGAGCCTGCCCATTGAATTCCATCCTGCCACCCGCCGGCTGGCCGATCTGGCCGCTGACTTCAAGGCCCGGTTCAAATTGAGCCTGGCCGACGCCTTTGCCGCCGCGCTGGCGAAGGAAAAGAAAACCGAACTCGTCACCGGCGACCCGGAGTTCAAACCGCTCGAAAAGGAAATCAAAATCAACTGGCTGAAATAATCAGAGGCAAAAATATGAACTGGCATTTCCGCCCACTGCAAGTGGGTGAAAAAACACGGGAACCAATCCAAGGCGAATTTTTCGCCACGGAAGCAATTCGTAATCCAGCCGAAGCACTCGTTCGTGAAGGAAGTCAGAACACCCTCGATGCGGCAAAGGAAGAAACCGTTTCAATTCGGCTTTTTCTAGCTTCTGGAGCACACGCGCTTGCTGCAAATCGTTCGAGTAAATGGATGGGTGGCGCGTGGAGTCATATTCAGGCAGATGGCAACGGTCTTCGGGAAGTGCCAAGTCAAAATGATTCCTGCCCCTTTTTAGTCTTTGAAGATTTTGGGACAAAAGGATTGCAAGGGGACGTGAATCAGGCTTTTGATGAGCCTGAGGTCCAAAATCATTTCTTTTATTTTTTCCGCGCTGAAGGTCGGACGGGCAAGAACGATCTCGACCGAGGACGATGGGGAATTGGCAAACACGTATTTCCTCGTTCAAGCCGCGCGAGCACCTTTTTTGGCCTGACAGTGCGTGCCGATGACGGGCAGCGGTTGCTCATGGGGCATACCGTTTTGAAATCTCACCGCGTCGGTTCAACCCATTTTTCGCCCGACGGATATTTGGGAGTGCAACGCCAAGACAAACTTGTTCTTCCCGTTTCGGACAAAGCAACACTCGACAGTTTCTGTGCCGACTTTCGATTGGCTCGAAAGAATGAGAGCGGACTTTCATACTATTTCCAGTTAGGTATTGCACTATACTATTTTTGTGATTATAAGTGGGGA
>CAYYWB010000274.1:0-3596 GCA_964475285.1 uncultured Bifidobacteriaceae bacterium
TTTTCGCCGGCCTTGAGCGGATGGCCCGCGAGAAATTGCTCCGCCGTCAGCCGTTTGCCGCCTTCGCGCTGCAATTCCAGAATCCGCAAAGCGTTCAGCCCGCAGGCGATGAGGATTCCATTTTTGTCCGCCGACAAAATTTCCCCGGGGCAGGGACGCCGCGCTTCGGCGTCCGGACAGCGCAGCGCACTGTCCCTGCCTGAATCCTTTTCCACAACCTCCGCCTTCCATATTTTCAGCAAATGCTGCTTCGGTTCAC
Organism: uncultured Bifidobacteriaceae bacterium; assembly: GCA_964475285.1. GTDB lineage: Bacteria > Verrucomicrobiota > Verrucomicrobiia > Limisphaerales > UBA11358 > UBA11358. The sequence continues at coordinate 260 of CAYYWB010000274.1, forward strand.
CGGCCAGTAATGTGAACGCGCCCGGCCACGGCGTGAAGGCGCGCAGCCGGTTCCAAATCATTCCGGCGGGCCGGTCCCAGTCAATACGCCCGTCTTCCTTTTTGATTTTGGGCGCGTGGCTGACGCCAGCAGCGGGCTGCGGCGACGGCTGGATTTTTCCGGCGATGTAATCGGGAATGGTCTGCGCGAGCAATTCCGCGCCGAGCCGCGCCAGCCGGTCATGCAGAGTGGCGGAATCGTCCGTGGCCAAAATCGGCGTTCGCCGCTGCGAAACAATCGGGCCGGTGTCGAGGCCGGCATCCATTTTCATGATTGTGACGCCGGTTTCGGTTTCGCCTGTGGCGATGGCCCACTGGATCGGCGCCGCGCCGCGGAATTTCGGCAGGAGCGACGTGTGGACATTCAGGCAGCCAAATTTCGGCAAATCCAAAATCACCTGCGGCAAAATCTGGCCGTAGGCGACGACCACGATCAAATCCGGTTTTAATTCGCGCAATTCGGAAATGAATTTTTCGTCGCGCGCCTTTGCGGGCTGCAAGACCGGCAACCGCAATTTCTCCGCGAGCATTTTCACCGGCGAAGGCTGGAGCTTGAGGTCGCGGCCTTTGGGTTTGTCCGGCTGCGTGACCACGGCGGCGACGGAAAAATTTCCGTCGCGCGCCAGCGATTCCAGACTGGCGCGGGACAATTCCGCCGTGCCCATGAAGACGATTTGCAACGCGGTCATCAGCGGATTTTAATGCAAAGGCGCGAAGAGGCAAAGGCGCAAAGGGCGGACGCAGAAATCCATTTTACAACTTCACGACGCGCTTGAGGATGTCGGAGAAAATCTTGACCGGCGTGCCGTCGGTGTTGATGCGGCGGACGAGTTTTTTGCCGTAAAAATCGAGCACCGGCCGGGTTTCCTTCTCGTAGGTCTTGAGGCGCTCGCGGATGACGTCGAGGTTCGCGTCGTCGAGGCGGTTTTCCTTGAGGGCGCGGCGCTGCATCCGGCCGATCAGGTTTTCCGGATTGCGGGACGTGAGGTAAAAGACGGTGATGACGTTGAGCGCGTCGCTCAACATTTCCGCCTGCGCCACGTTGCGCGGGATGCCGTCGAGCACCAGCGTGTCGGTGCCGGGATGAAACCGCCCCGCGCGCAGGCTGTTCTCGATGCACTGACGCCACAATTCGATGGTCGGCCCGTCCGGCACAAGCTGGCCGCGGCTGGAGTATTCCAGAAAGACCCTGCCGAGCGGCATTTCCGGGCGCAGGCTGCGGAAGACGTCGCCGCAGGCGCAATGGAAAAATCCGGGGATCGCCCCGAGCGCGCGGCCATGCGTGCCCTTGCCGGAGCCGGGCGCGCCAAACATCAAAATGGTTTTGTATTTCATGCAGTCAAACATCACCTCTTAAACTCGAAAACACACGGCCTCCGATCTTCCACCCCCGATCGCGTTTCACGCGTCCTTGTGTTTGAGTTGAACCTCCTGTATTTCCGCGAACGGCACCATCACCTCCTGCCGCGAATCGCCCCGCATCACCTCGAAATGCGCGTCGTTGGCCGTGATCCGCGTGATGCGCTCGGCGACAATCAGTCCGCGCGGCGTTTTCACCTGCAGCACCTTGTTCTTGTCCGCTTCGCGCCGGACGATGCCGAAAAATCCGGCAAACTTCGTCTCAAAAAACCGGCGGTTGAACATGAACTGTCCGCGCTGGAAAACTTCCGTTTCCGCCTCCGCCTGGCTCGGCGGCGGCGCCGCGGAAGACCCGGCCTGCCACGAACCCGCCGCAATGTGTATCTCCTCCTCCGGCTTCGCGTCCGGCACGACAAACCGGTGCGGCTCGACTTCCGGCGCCGGCGCGGCTTCGGCGGCCATTTGCTCCGCCGCCGCCGTCTCGCGAAAATCGGGCAGCGAAAGGAAAATGACCGGCCCCACAAACGGCAGCACCGCCGACACGCCCATCACCACCGGCACCGGTCGCGCGCTGAACAGGGCGATTTCATAACCCGCGTATAAGTTCGCGCCGTAAATCAGCAGCAGCGCCAGCAGCCCGATTCCCGATGAAAACAGTCCGCCGAACAGCGATGCCGGAGCCGACCGGTCCAGCCGCGACACATCGCTGACTTTTACCGCCGGTTTGGAAATCCGCGCCGGCGCCGCGGGCATGATGAACGGATCAACGAACGGCTTGATCTTCGGCGTTTGCGCCAGTTTTTTCAGACCGTCCTGCGAAAATTTCACCCACGGCATCCGGTCAATGTATTTGTCGTCAGGCGTGCGGAAAATGATGCCGTTGTCGTTGAACGAAACCACGTCGCCGCTCACCGTCGTGCCATCGGCCAGCGGATACGTTTCCGCGCCGGCCGCCGCCAGCAGCCCGCAAAGCCAGAAACCGGCAATTGTCCAAACGATTTTGCGCACGGGAACTTTCTAGCAAATGCGGGTGTGAGGCGAAAGCAAATTCAGCGGCTCAATTCCCGGAAACCATCGCCGCCGCCCCCGCGCTGTTCCGATTCTGAAGACACCGGACAAATTCGCCGGCTTCTTGAAGCCTTGACGCGCTGCCTGACCATCCGGCGCCTCCCAAAACAGCCGGCGGTTAACATTGTTCCGCGCGTTCGTTGACACTGCTTTTTCCCGCTGCTACCGTTCGCGCTTCTGAAAATGGCGACGGATTACAAAACCACGTTGAACCTGCCGCGCACCGGCTTTCCCATGAAGGCCGATCTGGTGACGCGCGAGCCGGAGCGGTTGCAAAAATGGGAGGCCGCCGGACTCCGCCAGAAAATCCAGTCGTCGCGCGCCGGAGCGGAGAAATTCGTCCTGCACGACGGCCCGCCGTTCGCCAACGGCGACGTCCACATCGGCACCGCGCTCAACAAGATTCTCAAGGACATCATCGTCAAATACAAAACCCTGCGCGGCTTCAGCGCGCCCTACATTCCCGGCTGGGACTGCCACGGCCTGCCGATTGAATACAAAGTGATGCAGGATTTAAGGCAGGAGTATTTAGAGAAAGTTTTTGACGGGAAAGGTAATCCGCCAAAAGACGTTCGGGAAAAGTTGATCGAAGAGGCCTTCACTGATCCGCTTAAAGTTCGAGCGCGTTGCGAAGAGCGCGCGCGCTTATACGTCGAGGTTCAGATGGAAATGTTTCAACGTCTCGGCGTTCTCGGCGACTGGGAAAATCCTTATCTTACACTGAACAAGAAATACGAAGCCGACGAACTGCGCCTGTTCGCGGACATCGTCGCCAAGGGCTTTGTATATCGCGGCAAAAAGCCGGTTTATTGGAGCATTCCCTGCCGCACCGCGCTCGCTGAAGCTGAAGTTGAATATCAAGATCACGTCAG
>CAYYWB010000275.1:0-3578 GCA_964475285.1 uncultured Bifidobacteriaceae bacterium
CGCCCCGGCTGTCGTGTTCGACGCCCCGTCGAACACATCCCCGATGTTTCCAGCGAGGGCGCTGGAAACGGCACGCGCGGCGTATGCGCTCCCCCCCAATCGTCCATCCCAAAATGATGTGGCAGCCGGCGTGAGCCGGCTCAAACTTCTCCTGCGAAATAATGAGCGGATTGACATCCGCTGCTACGCGGTTCAAAGCCGTCATCAGATTTCGGCGCGACCCGTTGCCCCTGCGGAATTCGGAATGCGGAGTGCGCTGATCCGCCGCCGTTTCATTTTCACTTCATCAGTCCGGCGCGGCCAGCCGTCATTGCCATGATGCTAGGGGGCGGTCCGCTCCTCATCCCGGCCTTAATTCTTGCGATTCTTGCCAGCCAATCTAAAATGAAATGGTTTTCCTGTTTTGTCAGCTGACCGGTCAATATGTAAGAATATGTGGATTGTTCTTTTAGCCCTGCGCCGGCCATACACGTTTGTGGTGGCCGCGTTGCTGCTTGTCATATTGACGCCTTTCATTTTGCTCCGCACGCCCACGGATATTTTCCCGGCCATCAACATCCCGGTCGTCAGCATTATATGGAGTTACACCGGCCTCGATGCCCAGCAGGTGGAACAGCGCGTCATCTACGTCAACGAACGCGCGTTGACCGTCACGGTCAACAATATCGAGCACATCGAATCCACTTCTTACAACGGCCTCGGCGTCATCAAGGTTTTTCTCCAGCCCGGCGCGTCCGTGGATGCCGCCGTGGCGCAAATCACCGCCGTCGGCCAGACCGTTATAAAGCAGATGCCGCCGGGCATGACGCCGCCGTTGATCATTCAATACAACGCCTCCACGGTGCCGATTTTGCAATACAGTTTGAGCAGCCCGAAAATGTCGGAACAGGAATTATACGACGCGACAGCCAATCACGTCCGCATTGGTCTGGCAAACGTGCCCGGCGCCATGATTCCGTCTCCTTACGGCGGCAAGCAGCGCATCATCGCGGTGGATTTGAGCCTGCCCGCGCTCAAGGCCAAAAACATCCAGGCGCAGGATGTCGTCACCGCCATCAGCGCGCAAAATCTCGTCCTGCCCAGCGGCACGGCCAAAATCGGCCCGACGGAATATGCCGTGGCGGTGGACGCCAACGCGCAATTGATTGACGACTTGAATCATCTGCCGATCAAAATTGTCAACGGCGCGACCATTTATTTGAGCGACGTCGCGCAAGTCCACGACGGCTACACCCCGCAACAAAATGCCGTCCGCCAGGACGGCGTGCGCGGCGCGTTGCTGACGATCATGAAGGCCGGCACCGCCTCGACGCTCGACGTGGTAAGGGGAGTCAGGGCCGCATTGCCGCGCGCGATGGCATCCGCGCCGCCGGACTTGCAGGTGAAGGAATTTGCCGATCAATCCCTTTTTGTGCGCGCGGCCATCAGCGGCGTGGTGAAGGAAGGCGTCATTGCCGCGTCGCTCACGGCACTGATGATTTTGCTGTTTCTCGGCTCTTGGCGCAGCACGTTCATCATCGCGCTGTCCATTCCGCTGGCCGTGCTTAGTTCCATTGCCGCGTTGAGCGCGCTGGGAGAGACCATCAATTTGATGACGCTGGGCGGTCTGGCGCTGGCGGTGGGAATTTTGGTGGACGACGCCACCGTCACCATCGAAAACACCCACCGGCACATGGCGTCGGGGCAGCCTCTGGCGGACGCGGTTCTCCAAGGCTCGCGGGAAATCGTGCTGCCCGCGCTGGTTTCCGACCTCTGCATTTGCATCGTGTTTGTGCCGATGTTTTTCCTGACGGGTGTCGCTCGCTATTTGTTCGTGCCGCTGGCGGAGGCCGTGGTGTTTGCAATCCTCGCCAGCTACCTCATTTCGCGAACGCTGGTGCCGGTGCTGGTGACATGGCTTTACCGCGACGTCAAATTGCACGGCGAACACATTGACCATTCCAAGGTTCCGTTCTGGATTTTGCCGTTCATCCGTTTCCAGGACTTTTTTGAAAAAGGCTTTGACCGTTTCCGCAACGGCTATCGCGCCCTGCTCGCGAGTTGTTTTGAACACCGCAAACCATTCGCCATTTTCTTTCTGGTGTTTTGCGTCGGCTCGTGGCTGCTCGTGGAAACGCTCGGCCAGAATTTTTTCCCCAGCGTGGACACCGGGCAGTTTTTATTGCACCTGCGCGCACCCACCGGCACGCGCATCGAGGAAACCGAGCGTCTCGCCGGCCAGGTCAACAGCGTCATCCACAGTGAAATTCCACCGGGCGAGCTTGGCGGCATTCTCGACAATATCGGCATTCCCAATTCCTCGATCAATTTGAGCTACAACACCAGCGGCATCATTGGCGCGGGCGACGCGGACATTTTGGTTTCGCTCAAGCCCGGCCACGCGCCCACGGCGGATTATGTGCGGCGGCTGCGCGCGCGGCTGAACCGCGAATTTCCGGGCGTGATGATTTATTTTTTGCCGGCGGACATTGTGAGCCAGACGCTCAACTTCAGCCTGCCCGCGCCGTTCGACGTGCAAATCGTCGGCGCCGACCAGGTCAAAAACCGCGCGCTCGCCGTGCGGCTGGCGGATGAGATCAAAACCATTCCGGGCGCGGTGGACGTGCGCGTGCAGCAGCCAAACAATCTGCCGCAATTCAGCATTTCCGTTGACCGCATCAAGGCCGCTGAATTTGGATTGACCGAACAGAGCGTGGCCAATTCCGTTCTGCTCGCGTTGAGCGGCAGCAGCCAGGTGCAGCCGGTTTATTGGCTCAACCCGGCGGTCGGCGTGCAATATCTCATCAACGTTCGCGCGCCGCAATATGCAATGGATTCCGTGCAGGAACTCAATGCCATGCCCGTCAGCGCCAGCCTGGCGGGCGCGGCCAGCGCGGAAATTCTCGCCAACGTCGCCAGCCTCAAGCGGGTCGAAGTGCCGCCGGTGGTTTCGCATTACAACGTGGCGCCGGTCATTGACATTTACGGCAGCGTGGAGCAACGCGACCTCGGCGGCGTTTTGAGCGACATCCGGCCGCTCGTCCAAAACATAAAAAAGGATTTGCCGCGCGGCAGCGACATCATTGTGCGCGGCCAGGCCGAAACCATGCGTTCAAGTTATCTGGGTCTCGGAGTGGGTCTGGTCATGGCCATCATCCTGATTTATTTCCTGCTCGTGGTGAATTTTCAAAGCTGGCTCGACCCGTTCATTATCATCACCGCGCTGCCCGGCGCGCTGGCTGGCGTCATTTGGGGATTATTTTTGTCGCAAACCACTTTGAGCGTTCCGGCATTGATGGGCGCCATCATGAGCATGGGCGTGGCCACGGCCAATTCCGTGCTCGTCGTGTCGTTCGCGCGGGAAAATCTTCAACGCGGACTCGATCCAATTGCCGCCGCGCTGGAATCGGGCATCAGCCGCATCCGTCCGGTTTTGATGACCGCGCTCGCCATGATCATCGGCATGGCGCCGATGAGCCTCGGCCTCGGCGAAGGCGGCGAACAGAACGCGCCGCTCGGGCGCGCCGTCATTGGCGGACTCGTGTTTGCCACAATTGCCACGCTGTTTTTTGTTCCCGTCGTTTTCAGTTTCATGCACC
>CAYYWB010000276.1:0-3576 GCA_964475285.1 uncultured Bifidobacteriaceae bacterium
GCACCGGCACGCCGCGCTCCACGATGCTGGAAAAGTTCAAGGACGACACGGACTCGGTGCTCTTCGGCACGGACAGTTTCTGGCAGGGCGTGGACGTGCCGGGCGAGGCGTTGAGCAACGTCATCATCACGCGGCTGCCGTTCGCGGTGCCCGACCATCCGCTCATCGAGGCGCGGCTCGAGGCGATTGAGGTGCGCGGCGGCAATTCCTTCGGCGAATTTTCCCTGCCCGAGGCCATCCTGAAATTCCGCCAGGGCGTCGGCCGCCTGATCCGCACCAAGACCGACACCGGCATCATTGTGGTTTTGGACAACCGGGTTTTGACGAAGCAATACGGCCAATCGTTTCTCGACGCCCTGCCGAAATGCCCGGTGGAGATTGTTTAAGCCGGAAACAGTTTATACTTACCTGGAATGAATACCACAATCGCTAAACCGGTGGCGGATGCGATGAACGTCGTGTTCACCGAAAATTCTCTCGTCGTGGCGCTGGCCGACGGGCGGCAGGTGTCCGCGCCGCCGGAGTGGTTTCCGCGTTTGCGTGGCGCGACCGCCAAACAGCGCAAAAACTGGCGGCTCATCGGCGGCGGCGTGGGAATTCTCTGGGAAGACATTGACGAGGATATTTCCGCCCGCAGCTTGCTGGCGCAGTAATTTTCGCTGGATCAAATCTTCACGGTCTGCCGGCATTCCGGCACGCTAGTAATTTCTTTGCGGTCGTCTTGTAATTGGAGCGGCGCGGCTCACGGAGCACGCAGCTCGAACGCCACGCCGTAATTGGGCTGCGCTTGTCCGGTGACGGCGCCTTTGAACGGGTCGGAATCGCGCAACAGGCCCCAACGGAACGTCCCCGGAAACGGAGCGTTCATGCGCGCTTTTTCACCAATCATGGCGTAGCCCACGCGCGCGCCGGGGCCGGGATCCGACGCGCAGGTGATGACCACCGCGTCGCCGGAGATCGCCACGGACACGATGGCCACCTTTGCTCCATCCGACGCGCTGACCTCAAAACCCTTGCCGTCTTTCCACTCCGCGATGGACTGGTGCGGCGATTCAAAGTTGGTTTCCCAAGCCATGGGTGGAACCGGCACGTGGCAGTGGACGGTGATGACCGCGCCGTTCCGTTCCACGCTGCCGGGTTGCAGCGGCTGCCAGTCTTTGCCGAGAATCACGCGCTCGTAATAAATTTGCCCGTATTTCTCGCCGAGCTGGCGATACCCGTTGGCGGTGAGGTGAACGCCCTCCGCGGACGGGTATTGGTATTTCGGGCCGGAGCAGACGATGTCCGCCGGGTGGTCAACCCCGGCTTTCCATTGCGCCAAAGTGGAGGCGGAGCGGTCGTTGCACGAGTTCTGCTGTGAGACAATCATCAGGATTTTCCGCGTTTGGCCGGTGATGGCCGGGAGGTCGGTGTTGTAGTCCGACCACAATTGGTGGAGATCGTTTTCATAATTCGCGTTGCCCGCGTCGCATTCGCCGTGGGTGACGATGATCGCGCCGATGCCGTAGGTTTTGCCGGCGGCCTTGGCCAGGCGGGTGATGGCCCTCGTTTCGATCAGGGCCGCTTCGTAGGAATGCCCGTTGACGCCCTTTTGAGCGGCGTCCTTTTTCAAATAAATCATGCACTGCCCATTTTCACCGACTTCGCCCTGAACGCTGATGAAGTCGCGGTTCCAATTGTTCCGGACCATCGCGGTGATCTGGTTGCCCATGGCGGAATGCGGGGTTTCGCCCGCGATGTTGTCCGGCCACGAACTGGGATAACCCGTGGAATTCCGGCCAATGGGTTCGACCAGCGGCACCATCGAAAGATTTGTGTCGTCCGGATCAACCGGCCAGGACAGGCGCCCGGTGGAGAGCTTGAGATTGTTGTAGGGCTGGTTCGTTGAAAGGACGGGCCGGCCATGATCGCCAACGGCCAGGCTTTGCCCGGTGCCGATGACTCCCGACCAATCCCAAGGCAGGGCGGCCCCGGTTCCCGGATCGGACGCGGCTGCGTGGATTGAAATGGCCGTCAGCATGGCGCAAACGCCGCCCAAATTCACCAGGCGGGCAAGATGTTCTTTGAGTGGTGGCATGATTTATGAGAGCGGAGATCGGCGTGAATTCGCATTGGTTGCATTGATTTCGAGTGGCGGTGCGATGCGGCATTTATGGCATGAAATTTATGCCGATGACATTGGTTGTCAACAGCCGTCAGCCCTCAAATTTCAACCACCTGCTGATATGTCGGCACGATGACTTGGGCTTTCGGTTTCATCGCGCGCAGGGTTTCGGCGTGGGCGAGGCATTGGGATTCCTCGCCGTGGATGCAGACGATTTTCCTGATGTCGCCGGTAAGTTTCTGGACGTAGGTCTTCAGTTCATTTTTGTCCGCGTGGCCGGAATAGGTGTCGAGCGAAACCACTTTTGCGCGGACGTTGTAAGGTTCGCCGAAAATGTTCACGGGAGTTTTGCCAGCCGTGATCATGTTGCCGAGCGTGCCTTCGGCGCAGTAGCCGATGAACAGAACCAGGTTCTTCGCGTCGCCGATGTTGTTTTTGAGATGATGCCGGATGCGCCCGCCTTCGCACATGCCGGACGCGCTGATGATGATCATCGGCTCCTGCCGCTCATTGAGCTTTTTGGATTCGTCGGCGCTGGCGATGTAGGTGAGGTTGCCCATGCCGAACGGATTTTCGTTGTTGCACATCGCGTCTTTGATGGTGGGCCGCAACGATTCGGGATGCTTGTTGTAAATGTCCGTCGCGTTCACGCTCAACGGGCTGTCCACGAAAATCGGCACGCGCGGCAGTTTTCCGGCGCAGGTCAACTCGTGGAGCACATAGACAATCTGCTGCGTGCGCCCGACGGAAAACGCGGGGATGATGATTTTGCCGCGTTGCTTGAGGGTCTCGCCGACGAGTTTGCCGACCAATTCGTCCGTGTCCGGGCGCTGTTTGTGGAGGCGCGCGGCGTAGGTGGATTCGATCTGGAGGGAATCCACGTTCTCGACCGGAATCGGATCGCGCAATAATTCATCGCCGCCGCGCCCGATGTCGCCGGTGAAGAGGTGGCGGAATTTCCGGCCATTTTCCCGAACGTCGAGAATCACCTGCGCGGAACCGAGAATGTGGCCAGCGTCGCGGAACGTGACGGTCAAGCCGGGCACGGGTTGAAACGGTTTTTCGTAATCGTGGGCGACGAGCTGCGTCACGCATTTCTGGGCGTCGGCGGTGGTGTAAAGCGGCTCGACGGGCGGCTGGTGTTTCTTCGCGCGCACCTTGGAAACGAACAGCGCATCCTGTTCCTGAATGTGCGCGGAGTCCAGCAGCATGATGCCGCACAGGTCGCGCGTGGCGGAGGTGCAATGGATCGGGCCGTCGTAATTTTTGCACAGGCTCGGCAGCTTGCCCGCGTGGTCCAGGTGCGAGTGGCTCAAGACGACGGTGTCCACCTGCCTCGTGTCGAACGGCAAAATTTTGTTGAGCTGCTCCGATTCCTGGCGATGGCCCTGGAACAGGCCGCATTCGAGCAGCAGCTTTTTGCCGTTGACCTCGATGAAATACATGGAGCCGGTGGTGGTGCGCGCCGCGCC
>CAYYWB010000277.1:0-3551 GCA_964475285.1 uncultured Bifidobacteriaceae bacterium
TACAACCAGGTTTTCAACGTCGGCGCGGACAAGCCCTATTCGGTCAACGAACTCGCCACCGTCGTGGCCAAAGCGATGGGCACGCAAACGGAAATCAGGCATCTCGAAGCGCGCAACGAGGTTGTCCATGCGTATTCCGCGCACGAGAAGGTGCGGAAACATTTCGGCGACCTGATAAAAAATGTTTCACTCGAAGAAGGCGTGGCAAAAATGGCGGCCTGGGCGAAAAAAGCCGGCGCGCGGCAGGGAAAGCCATTCGCAGGCATCGAAATCTCCAAAAATATGCCGCCGTCCTGGGCCAAACTGGTCGAATAGGCCATCTGACGACTACTATCCGAGTCCCGCCTAATCCGGCTGCCAATTTTATCGAGAAGCGCACGGGGCATATTCGTGACCCGCGCAAATCAGATCGAACTTGCTCGACACCTTGCTGTGTGAAGGATTACGCTGTTGCTTAATAAAGTTGATGAGTTAAACATGAAAAGTCGAATTCATATAGTTTGGTCGCTCTTAAGGCAAGGGTTTGATCCGAACGCGATATTGTTCCGCCTGGCATTGCGAAAAACTCTGCTGGGGTGTGACAGTGTATTGGATATCGGCTGCGGCGTATCTGGGAAACTCCGGGAGGTGGGGGCGCCCAACACAACGGGATTCGAGGGCTATCAACCTGACTTTGAGGAAGCGAAACGGAGAAAGACTCACGACCAGTTGATCTTTGGTGATGCCCACCAACTCGCAAATATGTTTCAACCCCGCCAGTTTGATGCCTGTGTGGCGCTCGATGTCATTGAGCACCTTACCAAGGAGGATGGCCTCAAGCTGATCCAAGACATGGAGCGGATTGCCCGAAAAAGAGTGGTTATTTTTACTCCCAAAGGTTTTTTGCCGCAGCGGCATGCCGTTGACAATGATCTTCAAGTTCATCTTTCCGGCTGGGAGCCGGAAGAAATGAGGAAGCTGGGCTATGAAGTTTACGGGCAACTGGGGCCAAAAACACTCCGCGGCGAGGGACATGTTCTCAAACACAGGCCTGCCGCATTTTGGGGGTTGATTTCTTTCATCGCCCAGATCGGATGGATTTGGCGGCAACCTGACAAGGCCGCAGCGATTGCCTGCATCAAGAATTTACCCTAGCCTTTGGCGGAGCTGCCCGGCATCGGGTTGATAATGTCGGCAAACTACTTCACTTCCGTCTTGGGGACGCCGAGGCGAAACAACATGGTTGCTTCCCCCAGCCGGCCTGGCTTGAGGTAAAGAAAACGCATCATCCAAAAATCACCGTGTCTGCGAAAGCCGCGGATTTTTTTCCGCCATGCCCGCACATGCGGCATCATGCGGAACGCTTCAACGATTCCGCGCCCGTAGGAATTGCGGACAAACTTCCAGCTCCGCGTCGTCACCAGAAAGAACAGCGCCTCGCAAAACAGCATGAACAAATGCGGCGGCAGCAGCAGCAGCAGGACGTGCCGGCAGTTTTTCAACAGCAGCAGAATGCCGTTGCGGACGGACAGGAAGCGCTTCATTTCATTTGTCCGCAATTCCACCTGCCTGCTGCCGCCGGCGGGGTTCGCCACCGCCGCGCCGCGGTGATGCACCTTGGCCGCCGGGGCGCTCAAGATGCGCCCGCCCGACACCCAGATCCGCCAGCCCAGATCCAGTTCGTCACCGTAAATCAGCAGTTCCGGCGGATACGCGCCCACTTTGAAAAAATAATCCTTGCGCACCACAAAGGCGCAGCCAAAACCGGAAAATAATTCGCGCGGCGCGGCGTGATCCGGGGTCGTGGCGGTGACGCCGAGCCAGTCAATGCCGAGCGCGCCAAATCCCTGAAAAGAATCATCGTCGTAATTCAAAACCCGTGGCGAGAAAAGCTGCGTGTCTGGATGTTCCGCCGCCGCCTTGAGCAACAACTCAACGCAATCCGGCTCCAGCCAAAGGTCGTTGTTCAAAATGAAAACCAGCGGCGAGCGCGCGTCCGCCGCGCCGATGTTGTTCGCCTCGCAATACCAGAGATTTCTTCCGTTGTTGATGAAGCGCAACGCGGGCAGGCGCGGCGCGTAACGTTCGCAGATTTCGCGCGAGGCGTCCTTTGAACCGTTGTCGGTGATGATGACCTCCAGCCGGCTGGCCGCCGTTTGCCGGCAGATGGATTCCAAACACCGGTCGAGCCATTGCGCGCCGTTGTAATTGAGGATGACCAGGCTGATTTCGGCGGACATCGGGTTCCTTCAGGCTGCCGGTTCGACAATCTTTGGCTCTGGAATCGGCACGATGAACCGCCCGCCGCGCTTTTGATATTCCGTCTCGCGCGCGATGATTTCCGGCGCGAAATTCCACGCCAGCAGCAGCGCGTAATCCGGCTGATCTTTCAACAGCATCTCCGGCGGACGCACGGGAATCCACGAGCCGGGCGCAACCTTGTTCTGTTTGAACGGCGTGTTGTCAATGATGTAATCCAGTTCCTTCGTCGTGAGGCTGCAGGTGTTAAGCAGCGTGTTGCCCTTGGCGGACGCGCCGTAGCCGATGATGCGTTTGCCCTGTGATTTCAATTGCCGCAACAGGGCGGGCAGCCCGGCGCGGATGTGGTTCACGCGTTTCGCGAAATTTGCCCACGTCGCCGGTTTGGCCAGCCGCATCCGGCTCTCCTTGTCCAACGCCTGCGCCACGCTCTCGTGCGGCTCGGCCTTTGAAGAGCGATGCCGGAGGTGAAACAATATCGAACCGCCGTGAATCGGATAATGATCCACGCGCGACAGCATGAGCGCCGAGTCCTTGACCAGCGCCTCAATCGCGCGGACGGGAATGTAGGACAGGTGCTCGTGATAAATCGTGTCGTATTCCGTGTGCTCAAAAAAATCCACGAGGTAGGGCACTTCAAACGCGATCAGGGTTTCCGCGTGCGAAACCGCCTCCAGCCCGGCAACCAGATCGCGCAGGTTGTCAATGTGCGCGAACACGTGCCGGCCCAGAATCAAATCCGCCGCGCCCCACTCGGCCTTCAATTTCTTTGCGGTGGCCGCGTTGAAAAATTCCTTGCGCGTTGGAATTGCCGTGGCCAGCGCCACGTCGGCGATGTTCCCGGCGGGTTCGATGCCGAGGACTTCGCAGCCCTGCTCCTTGAATTTTTTCAGGAACACGCCGGTGTTCGACGCGATCTCCAGGACCTTCGAGCCGGAGCCGAGCCGGGCCGTCGAAAGCAGGTGCGTCATCATGTTGTTCAGGTGCGTGTCCATCGTTTTGGACGTGGACGTGACGTAGGCGTAATGCGAGTAGAGGATTTTCGGGTCCACCGTGTCGGCAAGCTGCACGAGCGAGCAGTCCGGGCAAAGCACCACGCGCAACGGCAGTGAGACTTTGTAATTCGCCACTTCTTCCGGCTTGAGAAAATCATTGACCAGCGCCGTCTTGCCGAGGTCGAGGATCAGCTTCAGGTTTTTCGAGCCGCAGGTGCGGCATTGCGTGCGTTCTTGGATCATGGTTGCAAAAAGCTAACCGAAATCATTTCATCCGCGCGAGCATTTTTCTCAAGCCGCCGCGCCATGAACCCGGAT
>CAYYWB010000278.1:0-3493 GCA_964475285.1 uncultured Bifidobacteriaceae bacterium
CGAACTGTTCCAAATCGTGAAAATCCAGAACGCCGTCGTCGCGTTTGCGCGCGGCAAAGCGCGCGGCAAAATTTTGCGTCAGTCGCAACAGCGCCGTCATCTGGCCGCGAACCCAGTTCCAATCCTCGGCCAGAGGGTCGCTGCCATTTTTGACCGAAGCGACCGAGGCGAGAAATTTTGCCTCGTCAAACAAATCTTTCAGCGGTTTGCGGAGAACGGTTTGCCGTCTCGCCGGCCAGTTGCCGTCGGCGGTGATGATTTGTTTCAGAACAGCGGTGGCGGCTTCGCGGGAGATGTTGGTCGAACAGGCCTCCGGCTTGTTGTGTCCGGCGTCGCGCCGGACACCTTCGTCCGACGAGAAATCCGGCGTGACGCCGGATTTGACAGGCGTGACGCCTGTTCCACCCAACCGTGAAAAAATGCCTGCCAATTCAGCGGCTTTCTCGTTGCCGACTTTGAGATTTTCCAAGACTGGCAGCCATTCGTCAGGCCAATCTCGAATCGCGGTGAGCAACCACTTTTGCCAGTCGGCAGGCTCGATGGCGGAATATTTCCCGATTTGTCCCGCGAGCCAGCCTTCGGCATCGGGCCGCGTTTGCGCGTAGTGATGCAGGCGCAAAACCAGCGAGCGGATTTTTTCGTCGCGTGCGCCGCCGTAAGTTTGAATCAGGCTTTGGACCGACGCGGCGAATTCGTCCCGGCCTTCGTATTGCTCCTGCAACACCTCCTCCAGCGTCTCATCGGCCAGCAGCCGCGCTTCGCCCTCGTCGAGCACGGTCGGTTGCGGGTCGAGGCCCAGCTCGTAAAAATGTTCGCGCACGAGCTTGAAACAAAAACCGTGCAACGTGCCGATGTGCGCGATGTCAATCCCCGCCATTTCCTGCTGCCAGTGTTCGTTGTCGGGGTGTGCGGCAATTCTCTCCTCCAAACCTTTGCGAAGACGCTGGCGCATTTCGGCGGCGGCAGCCTCGGTGAAGGTAACAATGAGCAGTTTATCAATCTTTAGAGATTTGTCAGAAATGTCCCAGTCGCGCTCAAGGCAATCAAGGCAGCGTTCGACGAGCGTGTGGGTCTTGCCGGTGCCCGCGCCGGCCATGACCAGCACGTTGCCGCGTGCTTCCACGGCTTTCTGTTGCGATGGCGTCAGGCGCGAATCGTTTTTTTGGACCAGCGATTCCATGCTGCGGAAATTTTAGCCACAGATGGACACAGATGAAACACAGATTTGTCGCGAATCCGATTATTCATTTGCGCTCATACGCGCGAATCGCTTCAATTCAAAGAAGCTTAATATGGCAAAATATACAACAGTGGACATTGGCGGAAAGCGAGTCAGAATTCCATCAGTGCAGAAGTTTGCGACCTTCTTCAAAAACTATTCTCCTCCTGACTCCAAGAATCCCTGGGTGCGCAATTTACTTTGCGCAATCTGTGAAGGTGGCCGTGTTACATTCAACGAGGCGCATCGGAATATTGTCAGTAGAGGCACAAAGTGGGGTCGAGAGGCCACAGCAATGAAGCTAAATGATCTCGCACGCATGGCCGTCCGAAAAATGGGTGTTTCGATCAGAACGAAAGATAAAAAGCCACTGTATAGTTTATTTCTTGTTGATTTTGATTACGACTGGAAGACAAACGGACATATAAAACTAAAACGGGAAGTCAAAGAGGCGCTTGAGGTAGTGGGCTGGGTAAAAAGTGGAGCAATGCAGGCTTCTCGCCGGAAGCCGATAAACAATGACAAGGCAGATCCATCAGATCCAGATTCATATTTAGAAGGAAATCCACAGGAAAGGTTGGTCCGTTACTACGAGCGAAGCCGGGATGCGCGAAACGATTGCATTAAAATGCACAAAGCAATTTGTGCAGTGTGCGGGCTTTGTTTTGGCGAAAAATATGGGAAAGAGTTTGAAAATCTGATTCAAGTCCACCATTTGCGTCCACTTGGATTCCGCAACGCGAGGAAAACCGACGCTGTGAAAGACCTGCGACCCATTTGTCCAAATTGCCACGCGATGGCCCATTGGGATAAACACAAGAAACCCCCTCGCTCAATAGATGAACTAAAGAAGATTGTTAAAGGTCGTGCGTGAAAAGTCTGGGACAGAGTAGTGAACAAGAATAAAAATGCGTTACCCGAAGACCTGCATAATTTTGTGCGGGAAGAAAAATGGACCTACGCGAAGACGATGCCCCAATGGCCTCACGAATACATCGTTCGTGAGCGGGTTGATGAGAATCTGTTTGAGCAGTTGGTCCGCCACATTCGGGCAAATGGATGTGAGGCGCCGTTCTACGGTGAAAAGTATATTTACTTCGAGGAGGGCGGAATGCTTTATTGGACGATGGGCGCGCCGGTCAACGAAACAACCATCATTAACCGGTGCAAGAAAGAAAATTCATACGAGGCGCGGCTGAAGAATGACACGTTGCCGAAGTAGTGCTTCAGAAAATATTTCGTGCGTTTCGCGCGTTTCGCGGTTAAACCATTTTGCATGAGCGAATCCCTGCGACTCAAAGACCAGCCGGCAAGCGAGCGTCCGCGCGAGCGGCTCGTGGCGCGCGGGCCGGGCGCACTCACACACGCGGAGCTGATAGCGATTCTGCTGCGGACGGGTTTGAAGGGTGCGAACGTCGTGCAGGTCGGGCAAAGTCTCCTGCAGAAATATGGCTCGCTTAACGCGCTGGCGCTGGCGACGGTGGACGAGTTGAAACAAGTGCCGGGCATCGGGCGCGACAAGGCGGCGACGCTGGTGGCGGCCTTCGCGCTGGCCAAACGCATGGAACAAGAGCGGCGCGAAGAATCGCCGGTGCTGGACAATCCGGCCACGGTCGTGAGCTTCATGCGCGAAGAAAACCGGCTTGAAAATGTGGAGTCATTCCTGGTGTTGCTGCTCAACGTGCGGAAGAAGCTGATTCGCACGGAGAAAATCTCACAAGGATTGCTCGACACCATTTTGGTGCATCCGCGCGAGGTGTTTCGCGCGGCAATTGTGGCCAACGCCGCCGGCATCGTGCTCGTCCACAATCACCCCAGCGGCGACCCGGCGCCGAGCGAGGCGGACATCAAGGTGACGCGCGATCTGATCCGCGCCGGGCAGCTCTTGAAAATCGAGGTGGTGGACCACGTCATCATTGGCCGCGCCACGCCGGAGCGGACAAAGGATTACTCGTCGTTGAAGGAACTGGGATATTTTTACGCGTGAACCAGATTACTTTCCCATCTGCCCGCGTGTCACACCAAGCTGGTTGAACAATTTCAAATCGCGCCAGAGTTGCGAGCCGGAAATTTCGCCGCGCAGAAGATGGCGGTATTTTGAAATCGTCTGTGCGACCTGCTCCGGAGTTTCGTTGAGAAATTCCACCCGGAAATGCCGCACGCCGAGTTCGATCATCCGTGAGACAAATTCCGCGCCGGTCTGCGCCTGTGAATTGAAGACGGTGTTGCGGCAGCCGGCGTCCGCCTTGAGCGGATGCTCCGCGCCGACGCGGT
>CAYYWB010000279.1:0-3465 GCA_964475285.1 uncultured Bifidobacteriaceae bacterium
TTCACCACCGCGATGTCGCCCGGCTTCAATTCGCGCGCGACGGTTTCAAATTTCAAGTGCTGCTGCGCCAGCAATCCCAAAGCGCGCTCCACGTCCGCGTCCGTGACGGACTTGATTTCGCGCTTGGCGGTCAATCCCTTGTATTCCGGCAGTTGAAATTCCGGCGCGGTCTCGATGGTCGCGGCGAATTGCAGGTTTTGCCCGCGTCCGAACTGGATTTCCTCGATGTCCGGATAGCCGATCACGGCGATTTTCTTTTCTTCGACCGCCTTGCGGTAATGGTCGCCGATGAGCTTGCGTTTGACCTCGTTCTTGATGTCCGCCTCGTATTTTTTGAGCACAAGGGCGCGCGGCGCCTTGCCCGGACGGAAGCCGGGCAGCGCGGCCTGCTTTTGGAAATCCTTCGTGACGGCCTCGAAGACCTCATCCACGGCCTTCGCGTCCAGTTCCACCCGCAGCAATTTCTTGCACGGGGCCAGATTTTCAACGGTGACATTCACAATAAATTTCTTGGCAACGAGCCGCGCAGCATAGCTGAACGGCGGCAATTCCGTCAACGGTTTTAGTCTTGCGCTTGGAAAACGACCTGGCCCGACCAAACCAAATAAACGCTGAACAACATGGAAGAAAAACCGACCAAGAAGCTAAAAAGTGTCAAGAACACCAAACCAAGCGAAGTGCTGCGATTCAAAATTATTTTTTCTTCGCCTTGCTTGTCAAGTGTCCATAAATGATTTGAACCAGAAGTCAGAAATTGAAAATTGCAGACAGCCAGAAACTTTTCACCGTTTCTTTGATAAACAGCCTGCATGAGTAAAGGTTGCCTTTGCACAATTTGATTATCTTGATCTTGTGCGATTTGAAGTTGGCTTGCCAAGGTTGAAATGTTTGTGTCATTCAGGTTTTCAGAGCTTGCCCACAACGTGTATTCCCCCGGTTTTGGGATGAAAAACGAAGTGCCGGTGTTTACCTGAATGTCACCGCCACCGTTAATGAGAAATTGAACTCCATAAACAAAAAAAGCCATTGCTAGACAAGAGACAGAAAGGGATAGTATGAGCAAATATCGTTTGAAATTTGAGATAGGCTGCCGGGGCTTCAAATAATTTGATAAAGGTCCGGGCTGTCTTTGAATTACATAAATTATGAAACCGCGCACACCGCCAATTAATCCAAACAAAAAAACTATAGCTAAACTTAGATTGCTAACCCAGCCAAACTGCTTGTCGCCAGAAAAGAAAATAATCAGAAACACCAACGGAACAGAACTGATGCCCACAACGACGTTAAACATCTTCCAAAATTTAGTCTTCATGAGGTTTTATAGAATCCTGTTGCGATTTTAATTCTGTTGCCGTGTCCGTCAACGGTTTTTGATTGGCATGATGCGGACGTTTTCGCTTTGATATCGGAAAATGAAACGAACCCTGTTCATCACCGGCACGGATACCGGCGCCGGCAAGACGGTTTTGACGGCGCTGCTGGCGCAGTTTCTGCGGGCGCGCGGCGTCAACGCGGCGGCGCTGAAACCGGTCTGTTCCGGTGGACGCGCCGATGCCCGCGCGCTGCGCGCCGCGATGGACGGCGCGCTGACGCTGGATGAAATCAACCCGTGGCATTTCCGCGCGCCGATTGCGCCGCTGCTGGCCGCGCGCCGGGAACGAAGGCACGTTCATCTCGCTGAGGTGATGGCGGACATCCGCGCGCTGCAAAAGCGCTTCGACTCGCTGCTGATTGAAGGCGCGGGCGGCTTGTTAAGCCCGCTGGGCGAAAACTTTGATTCGGGCGATTTGATTGCGGCGCTGGACGCGACGCCGCTGATCGTCGCGCCGAACCGGCTTGGCGCGGTCAATCACGTTTTGCTCACGCTGGAAGCCCTGCCGCGCAGCGCCGCGGCCAGGGCGCGCGTGGTGTTGATGTCGCCGCCAAAACGGGACGCCGCCGCCGGCGCCAACGCGAAGCTGCTTGCCGGATTTTTTGACGCCAAACGGATTTTCACGCTGCCGTGGCTGGGCGAAAATTTTTCCGCCGGTGAAGTTTTGAAAAATCCGCAGGTGCGGCGGACGCTCCGCGCGCTGGCGCCGGGGTGATTCAATTTTTGCGCGGTTCGTTCACCGGCGTGTTGGTGAAGGACTGGCGGAACGGCTGGTGGTTTTGGTAAAGCTGCAATCGTTGCCGGATGACGGCCACGTCGTTGGTCATGTCGTAGGCGGTGGCGAGCTTGACGGCGTCCTGCGCGGCCTGCTGCGCGTCGTTGAAGCGGCCGACTTCGGCGTAGGCCATTGCCAGCGCGTCAATCATGGCCGGTTCAACGCCGCCGGTGAGATTGTTCGCCTTCGCCGCCATCAGGAGCGCGTGGTTTCCATCGCGGACCCGCAGGTTTTCGTCCGAGGCCAGCACCTGCGCGAGAAAGGCCAGCACCCGGGGATTGTTTGGCTCAATGGCCACCGCGCGTTTGAAATAGGGAACGGCCTCGGTATCGCGGCCCTCCTTGAGCAGCAGTTTGCCCGTCAAAAAAGGCGCGTGCCATTCGGTTGGATCCTGTTGCGCGGCGGCGGCGTATTGTTGCATGGCTTCGTCAAGCCGGCCGAGTTCGACGAGCAGCGAGCCGAGGTTGTTGTGCGCCGCGACATATTTGGGGTTGATCCGCAGTGCCGCCTGGTATTCGGCCATCGCCTCGTCCAGGCGGCCGGCATCGTCGAACAGGTTGCCGAGGTTGTTGTGCGCCTCGACGCTGTCGGGATTTATTTTCAGGACCGCGCGACACTCGGCCATCGCCCCGGCATTCTGGCCGATTTTTTGGAGCGCGTCACCCAGGTTGAGATGCGCCGTTTCGTTGTTCTTCGTGATGGCGATGGCGTGGCGGAAGAGCGCGACATCGTCACGCCAGAAGTCCAGTTGCCGGTGCGTGAGCAGCAGGCAGGCCGCCAGCACCAGACCGGCGATGGTCCCGACGACCGGTCTGGAAACCTGAAACCGTTCCGCGCCGTCGCGAACGCCCAGCGCCAGCGCCAGAAAAATTCCGATGCTCGGGAAATAAGTGTAACGGTCGGCCATCGCCGCGCTGCCGACCTGCACCAGGCCAATCACCGGCACGAGCGTCCCCAAAAACCAGAGCCAGCCGGCGAGTCCATACGGGCACGCGCGGCGCAAACGCCAGACCAGCCCGGAAATCACAATCACCGCCGCCACCGACGCCGCGAATTCCAGCCGGGACAGGGGATTGAGCGGATAAAGGACGGCGAGATTCACCGGCCAGATCATTTTGAACAGGTAACCCGCATACGCCACCGGCATATTGCACAGGCGATAATCCAGCGGCACGTTTTTCAGCGAGATGACCGCTCCGCCGTGATGCTGGCACAGAAATGTGACGACACACGAAGCCGCCGACAGCGCGAAGAAGGGAATTTTTTCGGGCAGCAACTTTGCGAAATCCCGCACTCCGCACTCCGCGCTCCGCAT
>CAYYWB010000280.1:0-3425 GCA_964475285.1 uncultured Bifidobacteriaceae bacterium
GGCATCTGCTGCTGCTGCCGGATACTAAAGTATATCCGGCAGGCGGCAGGCCAGCATGACGGGAATTGTAACGCCTGCGGAAATCAATTTCCGGCAGGTTAGTTTTGTTTGATGAAAGTCTTGCCTGCATTGGTGATAAATTGTCTCGCGGTGTTGCCCTCGCCGGTGGTTTCAATCCATTTATTGCGGCGCATTTCCGGCAGGTAGTCTGTTAAGGTCTGACGCGCGACATTTCCGGCAGCCGCCCAAGCCGCAATGCTGATTGGCTTTTTGCGTGTTGTTTTGGCGATGGCGGTGAGTAGTTTCTTTGGGTCATGTGCCTTTTTGCGTCCGGCAACTTGCTTCAGCTTTGCCGGGTCAAGATCGTCGGCGCGGTGCATCAAGGGAAATTCCCAGCGGACAACAAACGGCTCGACAGGCGCAAAGTCGCGGAGAATCGGTTCGACGGTGAAAGCGTCCGGCTCGTCATGCTCTGTGAAAATTAAGAGCGCATCAGGGTCACGCCCATAGACGCCGCTGCCGCTGATTCTATCAATGGCGTTTTTCTGCGACTGGTTGCCTTTGCTGAAATGCGCGCCATAAGCTATCGCCGCGCCAGTTTGAACCGCGATTCGTTCAAGTCCATTCATTAACTCGGCCATGTCGCCGGTGCTGTTTTCGTCCGCGCCGGTGCAATAAATTTTGTAGATCGGGTCAATGATGATTAAGTCGAATCCCTGACTTCTGGCGTATTCAACGATTTTTGGAATGAGTATTCGGAAGTCGCCAGCGTAGCCGCGCAAATTCCAGAGAACGATTTGTCCTGGCTGTAGCTCGACGCCCTTTGCCCGCGCAACTTTTTTTAGACGCTGCTGCCAATGTGCCGTGCGTATCTCGAAATTCAGAAACAGCACCTTTCCTTTTTTTGTCCGGCGTCCAAGCCAAAGCGTTTCGGTTGCAACAGAAATTGCCAAGTCCAAGAGTGTCCAAGTTTTCTTTGCTTTTGACGCGCCGCCCAAAGCAAATTTGCAGCCCTTGTCCAAAATTCCCTCGACAAGCTGATCCGGCAGTTCCATCGGTGTTGCGAGAAATTCGGCGGCATCAATCGGTTTTGGCAATTCGACAATCGGCGCGGCCTGCGGGTGCCCATCGGCACCAATTCCGGCGGCATCATAAATCATGCGGTTGATAGGCGGATTCATTGGCAGTCCTTTTGGTTGAAATTCCAGCGCGGGCAGAGTTTCCGCCAGCGTGCCAGCGCATCGGCGCGGGATTGAATCACGGGCAGGGAAAGCAACGCCTCGGCGGTAGGATTTGGGCAAAGGTAGAGTAGTTTCTGAAAACCGTTTTTGTTTGGCCGCCAGCAACCGGGCAGGCGAGTTAGCCGGACTGCCGACAAGCAACCGGCGTCCGCGCCAAGCAATTTCAGCGGACGTTTAAGCGGTTGAATCAGTGAATCCCATTCCGCTTTTATGCGCGCGTCCAATCGAATCAGGCAATGGATTGAACGTGAACCGCTGGCGTAAATGGCCGCAATCCTAATCGGCAGTTGCACGATGAAAGCGATCCAATCTTCCGGCGCGGCTTGGTCGGATTCCAAGACGGCGTAACGAAATGCCGTGATGGATTCTTCGCTGCGGCAGGATGGCTTGTCATTGTCGCGCGGGTTTGGATGCCATTGGCCGTCAACCGGGTTGCACAGATACCAAATGCCATCGCCGAATCTGCCGCCGGCGCGGATTGCATCAGGAACGCGGCAGTCCATCGGCCCGCCAGTGGTGATCGTCACCAGCGGTTTTTTGCCTTCAATGCCGTCAAACTTGTCAAAGACGTGAACCAGTTCACCGGGCGCATAAAGGTGCGCCAGAAATGAAAATGCGTTTTGTGTCTCTGGTCGTTTTGGTGATCGTTCCCAAAGCCAGTGACGCCAGTTGCGCGGCGATGAAATGCGGGCGGCGACGGCGCGAAGTTTGGCCGCGTCGAATTGAATCTCGGCCAAAGGTTTCGGCGCGGTGTATCGGCCAACGTAGGGGCGGGCAGGGCAGGCCGGTTTTGAGTTGAACGCTTTGGCAACGGCAGTTGCAATTTCGTTCGCCGGCTTTGGCGGGCGGGTTATGCGGGCGGCGATGAGTGATTCAGCGTCCGCTGGCGACATTCCAGCGCGGCGGCAAAAATTCGCCGCTGACAAAATCCACGAATGGACGCTACCCGGCTGACATGGTGAGATTTCATTCATGGCGTCCAACTCCTTTCTGGCGTTTGCCGCCTAAAAAATCGCCGATGCGAAAACCGGGTTTCCAGCCGCGCCGGATGAGCCTTGCAATCTTGGCCTTTTCCGTGCCGCTGGCGCGGCTCCCTCGAATTGCTGATTTCATTGCGCGCCGCCTTTCATCATTGCGACGCGGTGTTGCTGTAACCACCGATCTAAATCGGCTCTGCGGATTCTGATCACCTTGTTTGTTATTTTAAGAAACGGCAATCCGCTCGTGGCCCTCCATGACCTGACTGCGCGGGATTGGACATTCCCGATGTAATCGGCTGCGGTTGCGTCTGTGAATAGTTCAGCGGGCGGATTTTGTCCGCCGGCTGCCGGTAGAATTTGTGATGCGTTCATTCGAGAACGCCAAAAAGTCAACCGCATCTGCCGCGATTCATGTGAAACGCTGCTGTTTTCGGCCTGATTCCGCTCGTGCCTTTCAAAATTTTAGGTTTATCCTTGCAATTTGATGGAGAATCGGTTATTACTCAATCATCTGGCAGCGATGCCAGAATCCATCGCAGGATTTGCGACCACGAAAGTATTTGTGGTCGCTTTTTTTTTGG
The DNA here is from genome assembly GCA_964475285.1 of uncultured Bifidobacteriaceae bacterium. Classification (GTDB taxonomy): domain Bacteria; phylum Verrucomicrobiota; class Verrucomicrobiia; order Limisphaerales; family UBA11358; genus UBA11358. Next base: position 2,803 of record CAYYWB010000280.1, read on the forward strand.
CATGGGCCAAGAAAAAAGCGGGGGTGCTGGTGCGGTTTTACATAAGCTCCGGCTGCGGGTATGTGGCGATCATGCCTGACACGCGCCGGGTGACTGAAAAATTGAGATTCGGGTTTCTGCCAACAGTTACCTTGTATGATTGTTTTGTCTGGAAACAAATTGAACGGAATGGGCTACAATCTCGCCAAAATTGATTGGGCACTCATTGGCCATTTGACGATAGACGACGATTTTACCGCTGGTTATTCGGAAGCTGCCGAGCAAGTGCGCCGAGAATTGTTTTACCGGCTAATCGGTCATACTTGCGGATGTTTGAAACTGCGCCCGCGCAATCTCGCGTTTTATGCCAAACCGGAAGGTGACAAGATTAAGCGATGCCATATCCATTTTTTAATTGCCCGCCACGGCACAAAAGGCAGGCCGCTGGAATTGATGGCCGCAACCATGCAAGATTATTGGTCAAAAAGACACGGCCTGGCCAAGATTGAACCGTTTGACGCAAAACGGCAATGGCAGGGGGTCGCCTATCAATCCAAATTTGAATTTGACTCCAACGGCAATCGGCTTGAGCCTTACGAATACAAATCCGAAGCGTTGAAGGCGCTGTTTCGGAAAAATGCCGA
>CAYYWB010000281.1:0-3413 GCA_964475285.1 uncultured Bifidobacteriaceae bacterium
CGTATTCACCCTCGTCGTTGCACAGCGGAAAATCGAGCAGCCGGACGCGCACGCCTACGGCCACCAGCAGCGAGAGCGCGAGAAACGACGCCGCCAGCCACTTTGCGGGGCCGGGTTGCGAAGGGACAGGGCTCATTTTCTCGCCGATAATTTTGATGCTTGCGCACAGGGATTCCAAGCCCAAAACCGGCGGATCATCACGCGGATATTTATGGCCCCGGACCCAAATCCGCTCTCACTCTGCCGGTTCAAAATGATCGAACTCGCGCTCGATGCCGCGTTCAGGCAGGGCGTGTCACCCAGTGCGCGCCGCTCGTCCGCCTTTCAAGTATTTCAGCCCCGCCCTTCTCACGGTTTCGCGGGGTCGTTTGATTTGCCTTTCTGTTCCAGTGCCTGCGCCAGATTATTTTGCGCGTCGGCGTTATCCGGGTTGAGGCGGATGGCTTCGCGGAACTGGCTGATGGCTTCGTCGGTTCGGCCTTGCCCGCCCAATGCAGCGCCGAGGTTGTTGTGGGCCTCGGCATAATCCGGTTTGAGGCGGAGGGCTGCATGGAATTCGCCGATGGCTTCGTCAACCTGGCCTTTGTTGAAGAAGGCCATACCGAGATTATAGTGGGCCTCGGCATAATCTGGTTTAAGGTGGAGGGCCGTCTGAAGCTGGCTGACAGCCTCGTCAATCCGGCCTTTCTTGGCGAGGGCGTTGCCGAGATTATTGTGGGCCATGGCGTCCTCCGGTATGAGACGAATGGCTTCCCGATATTCGCTGATGGCTTCATCAGTCTGGCTTTTAATGAAGAAGGCATTGCCGAGGTCGTAGTGAGCATCGGCGTAATCAGGGTCGAGGCGGAGAGCTTCCCGATATTCGCTGATGGCTTCGTTGATTTGGCCATTCCTAGCGAGCGCGACTCCGAGGCCGTTGTGGGCAACGCAATTGTTCTGCGTAACATCGAGTGCGTGACGGAAAAGCGTTTCGTTGTCCTGCCAATATCCAAGCTGTTCCCGCGTCAGCGCAATGCACAAGACCACTGCCGCCGCACCCGCCCGTGACAACACCATCACCTGATGCCGCCGGCGTCCGGCTAATTCGTGTGCGCCCCAGATGATGAGAACCAACAAACCCAGCGACGGGATATAAGTATAACGGTCCGCCATGGACTGTTTGCCCACTTGCACCAAACCGATCACCGGCACAAGCGTCCCCACGAACCACAGCCAACCCACCAGCAAAAAAGGATACCGGTGCCGCCCCAAAAATAAGACCGCCGATATGCCGAACAAGAACACACCCGCCAGCAGCACCTCCATCAACGGCCAATATCCGGGATGCGGATAAAAAACCGCCATGTCCGTTGGCCAGAGCATTTTTCCCAGATAACGGCAATAGGAAATCAAGACGTTCTCCACGCGGTCACCCAGCGGGTATTCTTCAACCGTTATCACGGCGCCACCCTGCTTCTGCACCGCGAGGGTCACAAGGCTCGCCGCCGCCGCGAGGACAAAGAATGGAATTTTTTCCAGAAACAGTTTTTTGAAATCCGCCATGCGCCATCCGCCATCCCCAATCCGTTTTAGCGGCCAGTAATCCAGCAGCAGCAGGACACACGGCAGCGTCACCAGCATCGCCTTGCTCATCAGCCCCAGCGCGAACATCGCCAAGCTTGCGCCATAAAATACTCTCGAACACGGGCTGTGGACTGTGGACTTGCTGACAAACTGCACCCAGCACAACAGCGTCAGCAAAAAGAAAAAGGCGCTCAACACGTCCTTCCGCTCCGCCACCCATGCCACTGATTCCACATGCAGCGGATGCACCCCAAACAGCACCGCAACCAGCGCGCTCCGCCAAAGGGCGCCGGTCATGCTGCGAAGCAGCAGAAAGACCAGACCCGTGTTCAGCGCGTGCAGCAGCAGGTTCGTCAGGTGATGTCCCCACGGCTTCAATCCGAAAAGCTGGTAGTCCAGCATATGCGACAACATCGTAACGGGATGCCAATTTGCGGATACAGGATTCAAGAAAGCCCATTTCACACCCTCCCAGCTCAAGCCTCCCTGAACATGGAGATTCTCGGTGACATATTCCGGATCATCGAGGGCGATAAAGTCGCATCGCAGCGCCGGCCAGTAAAGAGCGATGGTTACCAGCGCCAGCAATGCCGCCAGCAGCCACGCCGGAAAACGCGGCTGAACCGAAACCGTCGCGGTTTTGAATTTTGTCGCTGGTTTGCGCATGAGACGTCCAACAATTAACAGCAGGCCGGGAGCTTTGGCACGCCCAATTTACGGAACTGTTAACTTCAGCCGTAGCGGGGTTCAGTTCTTGATGACTGTCGCGCCGGAAGCCGGACGTGAAACGAAGATGGTCGCTTCAATTCCGGTCTTTGCCTTGTAGTCGACGGCGATTTTCTTTGAAACCGCCTCCACCGAATCCGTTTTGACCAGCGCCACGGCGCAGCCGCCGAAGCCGCCGCCGGTCATGCGGCAACCCCAGACACCGCCCTTGATGCCGATGTTCCCGGCAATTTCCACTAGCGCGTCGAGTTCCTTGCAGCTCACTTCGTAATCGTCGCGCAGCGAGGCGTGGCTCGCGAACATGAGCTGGCCGACGGTCGGCCAGTTCGAGGCGCGGATTCCCTCGGCGGCGTGAACGGTGCGCTCAATCTCGCCGATGACGTGCCGCGCGCGGCGATAAACCACCTCGTCCATCTTGTCCCTGGCGGCTTCCAGCGCATCGGCGGTCGCGTCGCGCAGCGAAGGCACGCCGAGGATTTTCGCGGCGGCTTCGCATTGCGCGCGGCGCTTGCCGTATTCGCCGCTGGCCAGCTCGTGTTTGACGTTGGTGTTGGCAATCAACAACTGGACCGACGGGTCGCTCATCGGCACCAGTTCCGTCTTGCGCGAGCGGCAGTCGAGCAGCAGCAGATGGTTTTCGCGGCCAAGGACGGAAATGAACTGATCCATGATGCCGCAGGGGACGCCGGCAAATTCGTGTTCGGCCTTCTGGCAAAGCAAAGCCTTTTCGACGGGATCCAGTTTTTTGCCGGTGGCCGTTTCAAGCAGCGTTGCGGTGCAGACTTCGAGGGCCGCGCTGCTGGAAAGCCCGCCGCCGAGCGGAACGGTTGAAATCAAGGCGACATCCAGCGCGGGAATTTTTACCCCGCGCCGCTGAAATCCGGCGACCACGCCGCGGACGTAATTCGACCATTTGGACGAACCTTTTTCCACCGGCTTTGAAACGTCAATCTTCGCCGTCTCGTTGAACTGCACGTCGTGGACTGAAATGGCCGGCGACGCGGAGGCTGGCGCCATGTCCGCCGCCATGACCGCGTAGCGCTCAATGGCCATGGGCAGGACAAAGCCGTCGTTGTAATCGGTGTGCTCGCCAATCACGTTGACGCGGCCCGGCGCGCCGACGA
>CAYYWB010000282.1:0-3412 GCA_964475285.1 uncultured Bifidobacteriaceae bacterium
ACAACTGGGTTTATGGCCTGACGAAAAAGCAGACCTCGCCCACGTCGCCGCTCGGTTTCAAGAGCAAGACCGACCAGTGGGGCGCGGTGGATTATCCCATCAATCCGATGAAGCAGGCCATTGCCGCCGGGGCCACGTTCGTCGCACGCACGACGCACACGAATCCGAACCACGTTTTGCAGATGATGGAGGCCGCGATGGATCATGACGGCTTCAGCTTCATCGAGTGCTTGAGCGAATGCGTGGAATTTTACGAGGGCGCGTTTGACGCCGCGAATCCGCGCAAGGGCGGCATGTTCATGGAAGTGCCGAAAAGTCACGACGCCAGCGACGAGGCGGAGGCTTACAAGCTCGCCGGCGCGGATTTCCCCGGTTACTTCGGCGTTTTCTACCGGAACAACAAGCCGACCAAGAACGCCAAGGAAGCCGAAATCCAGCGTGGCTTCATGGAAAAAGTCAAGGGCCTGAAAGACTGGCAGATTCTCCAGAAAAACTTCGACCGGATGAAGTAATTTGGGATTCGCGATATACGATTTGCGAGTCCGTCGAAGACGTTGAGGGTTCTTATTTTTTTGTGGCGCGTAAATCGTAAATCGTAAATCGTAATTCCCATGCCGATTTACGAATTTGCCTGTCCGAAATGCCGCCGGATTTTCAGCTTCCTCTCGAAGCGGGTGAATCCCGACCGCTTGCCCGTCTGCCCGAAATGCGGGAACAAGAAATTGTCCAAGCAGGTCAGCCGCTTTGCCACGACGAAAGGATTGAAGGAGCAGGCGGCCAAAGGCGAAATGTCTGGTGGCAAACCTCCGATGCCGGACTTGGACGACCCGCGCATCGAGCGCGCCTTGATGGAAATGGAACGCGACATGGAGCATCTGGACGAAAACAATCCCAGGCACATGGCGCACATGATGAAGAAAATGAAGGATCTCATGCCGCCGGGCGCGATGCCAAAGGAACTGGATGTCGCCATCAAGCGGCTTGAAGCCGGCGAAGACCCGGAAAAAATCGAGGCCGACATGGGCGACGTGCTCGGCGATTTCATGGGCGACCCCGAAGGCGGCGCGGGCGGCGGCGGTTACACGAAGGACAGCGGACTTTATGATTATTGAGTAATGATGCGTAATGCGTGATGCGTGAAACGTAAATTCACGCATCACGCATCACGCATTACGCACCATGGCCCACATCCACGAAAAAATTGATTTCACCGTCGCCATTTTTGTCGTTCACGACGGCAAAATTCTGCTCATCCACCATCGCAAGCTGGACAAATGGCTGCCGCTCGGCGGGCACATTGAACTGGACGAGGACCCGGAGCAGGCCGCGCTTCGCGAGGCGAAGGAAGAAAGTGGTCTCGACGTGGAATTGCTCGGCGAGCGTCCGCCAACGACCTCGCCCGGCACGCGAGCGCTCATCGTGCCGCGCTTTCTCGACATCCACCGCATCAGCGACACGCACGAGCACATCGGCATGATTTACTGGGCGCGGCCAAAGGCAAGGTTGGCGCGTTGCGCCGACCGGACATCGCAGCGCGATGTCCCCACCACGCTTGCCGCCGCCGAGCACCACGACATTCGCTGGTGTTCCGCCGCGGATTTGGACATACTCCTGCCGCCGGTGTCCGGCGCGGTGAAATGGTATTGTCTCGCTGCGTTACGGGAAATCCCCGGCCAGCCATGAGCGCCCCAACGGGGTTCCGTTTTAAAACCGTCTGCTACGCGATCGAAGGACTCAACTCCTTCGCCACGGTTCTTTATTTCAATTACCTCTACTTTTTCATGCGCGACCGGTTCGGCTTTGGCGACAAGGCCAACCTCGCCCTCGCCGCGCTGCTCGGCCTCACTTACACCGTCGCCGCGTGGCAGGCGGGAAGATTCGCGCATCGCTTCGGTTATTTCACCGCGCTCAAAACTGGCTTCGGCGTGATGATCCTTGGGATCGCCGTCAGTTCGCAACTGGCTTCCGCGCCCGGCGTGATCCTCGCCGCAACCGTCACCAACATCGGCATGTGTTTCATCTGGCCCACGCTCGAGGCGCTCGTCAGCGAGAGCGAACCGCCCGCGGGCGTGCCGCGCGCCGTCGGCATTTACAACATCGTCTGGGCTGCAACCAACGCGGTGGCGTTTTTCATCGGCGGCACGTTGTTCGAAAAATTCGGCTTCAAAAGCATTTTTTACCTGCCTCTCGCCATCGTGCTGGCGCAGCTTGCGCTGGCGTTCTGGCTGCAAAATCACGTGAACGAAACCGCCAGCGCCGCCGCCGGCGAAAAAATCATCACGCCGCCGCCCGACCCGAACCGGCCGTCGCCCGCGCGGGCAAAAACATTTCTGCGCATGGCTTGGCTGGCGAATCCGTTCGCCTACATCGCCATCAACACGCTCATCGCCGTCACGCCCGGCCTTGCCGCGAAGTTTCACATCTCGCCGATGTTCGCGGGCTTTGCCTGCTCGCTGTGGTGTTTCGTCCGGCTCGGCGCCTTCGTCGGGCTGTGGCGCTGGACAGCCTGGCATTACCGCTTTCAGTGGCTCGCCGCCGCGTTTGCGGTTCTCGTTTTGTCATTCGCGGCCATTCTGCTGTCGCCGAATCTCATTGTGTTCATCGTCGCGCAAATCTTTTTCGGCGGTGCCATCGGCCTGATTTATTACTCGTCGCTGTTTTACTCAATGGACGCGAGCGAGGCCAAAAGCGAGCACGGCGGCATCCACGAGGCGGCGATTGGCGTGGGCAACTGCGTCGGCCCGGCGATTGGCGCGGCGTCGTTGCAATTCCTGCCGCAATACACGAACAGCGGCGCGATTGCCGTGAGCGTGCTGCTGGTAGGCGGGTTTGGCGGGTTGTTCGTGATTTGGAAGACCGCCCGTTGATTTTTATTTTAGAAACCGCTAATTCACGCTAATCTTCACTCATAAATAAAAATTAGCGACAATTAGCGCAGATTAGCGGTTAACACTTTATGGCAGCTGAACGAAAAACTTTGGACGACCGCGCGAAGATGACCGAGCTGGAGCGCATCCGGCATTCCACCGCGCATGTCATGGCTACCGCCATCCTGCGATTGTGGCCGGAGGCGCAATTCGCCGCCGGGCCGCCGGTCGAAAATGGATTTTATTACGACGTGGACCTGAAGCACCGCATCTCGCCGGAGGATTTTCCCGCCATCGAGGCCGAGATGAAAAAGGAGATCAAGGCGAACAACGTCTTCGAGAAAATCGTCGTCACGCGCGAGCAGGCGCTGAAGGATTCCGAGAGCGGGCGGCTCGGCGGCCTCACCGAGCGTCCGGGCAATCCGAGCAAGTTCAAGATTGGCAATCTCGAAGCCATTCCCGAGGGCGAGCAGATCACGTATTTCAAGAACGGCGATTTCGTGGACCTCTGCGCCGGGCCGCACGTGATGCGCACCGGCAACATC
>CAYYWB010000283.1:0-3409 GCA_964475285.1 uncultured Bifidobacteriaceae bacterium
ATGCATCCCAAATTTGCCAGAGGGGTTGAAGTTGAAGATGACGAAATTGCACGTCTTAGACTTGCCGAAGAATGGTTTATCAACGAAGCGCGTGCATTGTTTGAAAGCCAAGAAGATTTTGAAGTCATTATCAAAAAGAAAACACCTTCAGACGGTTTAAATTAGCCTGCGGAATTCTGAATCAAATTCCCCAGTTCGCCAGCGTGTTGCTGATGCGGTTGACGATTTCGACCATGCGCGGGTGGGACTTCTCAAAACCCTCGACGGATGACTGCAAGCCCCGCGCCGACAGCTCGCGCAACAGTGGATTCTGTTCGCCGCGCGTGGCCTCGTGCGCCGACAATTGAGCGAAGCCCGCGATGCTTTCCGCCTGCTCGCCGTGCGTTTTCTCCAGCGCGCCGACCTCGGTTTTGAGCCGCGCCAGCAACTGGATCAATTCGCGCTTGCGCTCCTCGCTGACGGCTTCCGCGCCGCGGATTTTTGCCTCAATTTCGCCAATTGTTTTTTTTATCATAAATCAAAGTATCCGCCGCTGCGAATCCGGCAAGCGCGTTCACCACCGTCCGATCTTTGGCAGAACCGGCCGGGCGATTTCCCAGATTTTTTCGCAGACGACCTCCACCGGCGCCGAACCGTCCACCACGCGCACCCGGTCCGGATGCGTGGCGGCGACGGCCTTGAATCCCTCCTCTACGCGCGCGAAAAATTCCCGGCCGCCCTCCTCCATCCGGTCGCGCATGAAGGGCAGCGTGGCCTGGCGCACGGCGCGGCGCAGTTCGCTGATTTCGCGCGAAACCGCCAGCAGCAGCGTCAGGTTCGGGCGCGTCTCGCCAACGGCGATGTCAATCACGGCCTGGACCATTTTCATGTCAAGCTGGCGGCCGTAGCCTTGATAGGCCGTAGTCGAATCGTAAAAGCGGTCGCACAGGACAATCTCCCCGTCGGCGAGCGCGGGGCGGATGACTTCGCGGACGAGCTGTGCGCGGCTGGCGTTCATCAGCAGCAATTCAGCCTGGGCAGTCATGGCTTCATTGGCGCGGCTGTGCTTGAGCGTGTGGCGGATTTCCTCGCCGATGGGCGTGCCGCCCGGCTCGCGCAATGTGCGGACGCGATGGCCGAGCGCGGCCAGCCGCCGGGCCAGCAACTCCACCTGCGTGGATTTGCCGCAGCCTTCCGTGCCTTCGAATGTGATAAAAAGACCTTTCATCGTGAAATTGGAAACATCCAACATCCAACATCCAACACCGAACATCCAATTTTTCGCGCGTTGGATTTTGGATGTTGAATGTCCGGTGTTGGATGTTTTTCCATTTGTTCAAATTTTCTTCAGTTTCGGCCCTTTCGGCGTGTCTTCGACAACCCAGCCCTTCGCCTTCAATTCGCCGCGAATCGCGTCGGCGCACTTGAAATCCTTCGCCTGCTTTGCCGCCGTCCGCGCTTCGGCCAGGGCAAGGATTTCAGCGGGAACTTCCGTCCCCGATTTCGCGCCGATGCCGAGAACTGAATCAATTTTTTCCCAGCCGGTCAAGGCTGTTGCGGCGTCGGCGGCGAACAGGGAATTTTCCGCGAGCCGCCGGTTCATGTCGCGCACCCAGTCGAACACGACGGCCCACGCGGCGGAAATGTTCAAGTCATCGTCCATCGCGGCGGAAAATTCCTGGAGCACGGGAGCGCCAGTCTCCGCCCCGGCGTGTTTCGAGACTTCGGATCGCGCCGGGTCGGAGACCGGCGCTCCAAATTCGCGCAACTTGCCGACACACTCGTCAATCCGCGCGAGCGCCGTCCGTGCGCCCTGCAAACCTTCAATTGTGAAATTAAACGTCTCGCGGTAATGCGCCGTGAGCAGCAAATAACGGATTTCGCGTCCGGTGAATCCTTTCGCCAGCAAATCGCGCAGCGTGAAAAAATTCCCCAGCGACTTGCTCATCTTTTTGCCCTCGACGAGCAAATGCGCGCCGTGCAGCCAGTATTTGACGAACGGCTGTCCGGTCGCGCCTTCGCTCTGGGCGATTTCGTCCTCGTGATGCGGGAATTTCAAATCCTCCCCGCCAAGATGCAAATCAAACGTCTCGCCGAGCGCCTTCATGCTCATGGCGGAACATTCGATGTGCCAGCCAGGACGGCCTTCGCCGAACGGACTCGGCCAGAAAACATCGCCGTCGTCTGGCACGCGCGCTTTCCAGAGCGCGAAGTCAGCGACATAATCTTTGTCAAGTTCGATTTCATCGGTGAGAACACGTTCGTTGGGGCGGAGTTTAGCAAGATCAAGTTTTAGTAGTTGACCATACTTGCAACCACAGCCTCTATACTTATCGATGCTGAAATAAACAGAGCAATCAACAGCATCGATATTTTGGTAAGCCATGCCGCGGGCGACTAGTTTTTCGATCAGCGCAATGATATCAGGGATGTGCTCCGTGGCGCGCGGTGTCTGGTGCGGCGATAGGCAGTTCAACGCCTTCAAATCCTCGAAGAACGCGGCTTCGTATTTGCCGGTGAATTCGCGCAGGGAAGTTTTGGTTTCGCGGACACGCCGGATGATTTTGTCCTCCACGTCGGTGATGTTCATCACGTGCGTGACCTGGAAATCCTTGAATTCGAGGTAGCGGCGGACGAGGTCGCCGAAGACGAATGTGCGCCAGTTGCCGATGTGCGCGAAGTCATAGACGGTCGGCCCGCAGCAATACATACCGGCCTTTTTCCCGGCAGGGTCGAGCGGCGTAAAATCCTGAACCGAGCGCGAAAGTGTGTTGAACAGTTTCAAACCCATGTGCGGCACGCAAGTTAAGCCTCAGCGCGGGAAATGAAAGTGAAAACATCGCGCCAGGGCGACAAGCCTGCCGGCTCAAATCCGGCAACCGGCTCCATTTCCCCGCGCCTTGTCACCATCCTGAAAGAACGAGGCTGTTCATGGAACTGGCCGGAATTTCCAGCTTCGCGGCGCGGGTTCCCGCTTGCAAGGTGACCGGCAGGATTTGATTGCCTGTGTTGGCCAGCATTAGAATCAGCTCCCCCGATGGATTGCGGAAGGCGACCGCATTCAGGTTTTTGAACGCCGGTTCGCTGCCGCCGTTCCCGGCCCCGGCGGACAAGCCGATGCGGACGGCTCCGGGCCGCGCAAAATGTCCGAAGTGCTTCATGGAATAGAATTCCGGGTTGTAAATGATTTGTTTCGTCTGGCTGTCAATTTTCAGCAGGCTGTTTTGTTTCCAGCCCCAGGAGCTGGTGGATTTTTCGCTCAAGATCATGTTCCAGAACATATAGCTGCTGGAAAAATGGTTCATGTCGTCAATCATTTTTCGGAACGTGGTCATGCCCTCGCGCCAGGAATCGGCACCGTTGTTGCATTCGGTCTCGGTCTGCATCAATTTTTTGCCGGGATACTTCTGGTGCGTGGCGAGCATGGCGT
>CAYYWB010000284.1:0-3399 GCA_964475285.1 uncultured Bifidobacteriaceae bacterium
CCGGATGTGCCCGCGATGGGGCCTGCCGAAAGCGCGTCGCCCGCCGGCCAATGGACGAACGCGCCCGCGCCCGCCGGTCTGCCCGGCAAAGGGCTGGCGCAGCATCCGATGCTTTATGTCGGCGAAAATTTCACCAAGATGTTCCTCGTCAACGACGGCAGGGTGCGCTGGACTTACCAGACCGGCAGTCGGGACAATCCCTACGAATACGACGACGTGTGGATGCTTTCCAACGGCAACATCCTCTTCACCCGGATGCAATACGTCGCCGAAATCACGCCGGACAAACAAGTGCTGTGGCGTTACAATTGCGACAACAGCACCGGCACCAATCACACGGAAGTCCACACCTGCCAGCCCATCGGCTTGGACCGGGTCATGTTCGTCGTGAACGGCCTGCCGCCCCGGTTGATGATTGTCAACACCAAGACCGGCGCGGTGGAGGTGAGTCATGAAATTCCCAGCGCCACAGGCCAGCCGTTCAATCCCAGGAACATTCACGGGCAATTCCGCCGCGCGCGCTACACCGCGCAGGGAACGTATCTCATTTCCTATTTGAGCGACGGCAACGTCATCGAATACGACAAGAATTTTAACAAAATCTGGAGCTACCCGATCAAATCGCCGTGGGCCGCCCTCCGTCTCAAGAACGGCAACACGCTCATCACCGACGAGCAGGACAACCTCACGCGCGAGGTCAATCCCAGGAGCGAGACGGTCTGGGAATTCAAAAACACCGACCTGCCGTCGGCTTACCGGTTCGTCCAGGCGCCGCAGAGCTGCACCCGTCTGGCCAACGGCAACACCATCTTCACCTCCCGAGGCAACGCCGGCAAAGGCCCGCAGCTCGTCGAAATCACCCCGGACAAGAAAGTCGTCTGGGTGCTGCAAGATTGGCGAGACCTCGGTGACGCCACCGCCGTGCAAATTCTGGACGACCCCGGCATCCCGGAAATTCCCGGCCAGTCGCAACACTGACGGGCCGGAAAATCGTCCGCGATCCTTTTGAAAATACGCGCCGGGATTTTGATAATGACCGGTGCCGGAATTTGTTGTCCATAAACATCAAAACCGTTTCGCCTTCTGCGTGGGACTTTTCATCCGTCGAAAATTTTTTTGACCGGCGACCAACTTTCCCACCTTGACTGACGGCTTTCCGGCAACACCCTCCTTGAAGGATGTTTCTGAAAAAACTGTCAATTCCGCCCGCAACCGCTAGACTTCGCCCGGCAAATGAGACGCAAACCATCACTTCTGGTCATATTCCTGTCGGTCTTCATTGACCTGATCGGATTCGGCATCGTGCTGCCGCTGCTACCCGGTTACGCGGAGGACAATTTCCGCCCGGACTTCAGCGCCAAGGGACTCATCATCGGCGGCATCATCGCGTCGTTTTCGGCGATGCAATTTCTCTTCGCGCCCGCGTGGGGCCGGTTGTCCGACCGCATCGGCCGCCGCCCGGTGATGCTCGTCAGCAACCTCGGCGCGGCGGGTTCCTACGCGCTCTTCGCCGTCGCGTCCGGCATGGGCGGCACGACCGGCCTGGTCTGGATTCTTATTTCGCGCATTTTCGCCGGCATCTGCGGCGCGAACCTGTCCGTCGCCTCCGCCTACATCGCGGACATCACGCCGCCGGAAAAACGTTCCGCGCGAATGGGCCTCATCGGCATGGCGTTCGGACTCGGCTTTATTTTCGGCCCGGCCATCGGCGCGTTCAGCGTGGAGATTTTCGGACGCACCGGGCCGGGCTGGGTCGCGTCCGGGTTCTGCGCCGCGAACTTCATTCTCGGCTGGTTCATCCTCGGCGAAAGCCGCAAGCCGGGTTCCGAGCACGTCGCCGCGCGCCCGAAATTCGCGCAATGGGGACACACGCTGCGCCAGCCCCGGCTCGGGCTGCTCATCGGCATTTTCTTTTTCGCGACGTTTTGCTTCACCTGCTTTGAAGCCACCTTCCCGCTGCTGGCGAAGCACGAGTTTGGCTTCGGCGAAAAGGGCTTTAACCACCGCGTCGGCTATTTCTTCACCTACGCCGGCTTCATTGCGGCGCTGGTGCAGGGCGTCATCGGGCGGCTCGTGAAAAAATTCGGCGAACAGAAACTGATTTTCATCAGCATGATAATTTTCGCCGCCGGCCTGGCCGGGCTGCCATTTGTGACGCATCTGCCGGGAATCTTGACGGTGCTCGCGCTGCTGGCCATCGGCTCCGGGCTGAACCGCCCGCCGGTGTTCGGGATGATTTCGCTGAATTCGCCGTCCAACGAGCAGGGCGCGAATCTCGGCGTCGCCCAAAGTTTCGGCGCGCTGGCGCGGATGATCAGCCCGGTCTTCGCCACCACCTTGTTTTTTGTGAAGCCGTCCCTGCCGTATCTCATTTGCGGCGGCATCGCGCTGCTGACCGCGCTGTTTGCCTTCCTGTTTCTTTGCGTGAACGCCCCGCCGGTTGCCGCCGCGGAAAAAATTCAAGCGGCGGATTGATTGCTCACACCGGCGTTCACGCAATCATCCGCCGCTCTCTGCTCACTCGAACAGAATCTGGTTACTCGCCCGGAGGCGGACCGGGAGGCGCACCATCAGGCGGGCCACCGGCATCACCGCCGTTAAAATCTGGCGGAGGTCCATGTGGCATGCCATCGGGCGGACCGCCGGCGTCATTGCCGAAATTTGGCGGCGGGCCGGGAGGCTTGCCCATGTATTCATCCGGGGTCAGCTTGCCGTCGCCGTTTTTATCCAGCGACTTCAACGCGGCGGGCGCGTTGGCGATTTCATCCGCGTCAATCACGCCGTCGTGATTTGCATCCAGCGCGGCGACGATGGCCGTCACGGGCGGACGACCGCCGCGCATGGGCGGGCCGTTCGGATCGCCGCCATTTTGCGGGCCGCCATTGTCCTGCGCCTTGACGACGAGCGCTGCCACGCCCAGCGCCAGCAATCCCGCCAGCGCCAGCATTGTTTTCATGTTTGTTTTCATTTTGTGCTCTCTTTCTTTTTTTGCCGGTGTGAATCTTTACGCCGCCAACTTACGCGAACGAACCTTAAGGCAACGTGAAGTTGAAAAAGAATTTCAATTTTTCCAAAAAATATTTTCCCGCCGGCATCTTCATCTTCCCTTAAGGTTGCGTCTGCGAGAGTGACGGCAGACTGCGGTTGTGATAAACCAAGCCGCAGCCACGGCCAAAATGAGAATCCTGATTGTCGAAGACGAGCCCGACCTGCTCCGCAGCCTCGCCCAGGCGTTGCGCGAGGAAGGCTACGCCGTGGACACCGCCAACAACGGCGAGGACGGCCTCTTCAACGCCGAGGGATGCGACTACGACGCCATCGTCCTCGACGTGATGCTGCCGAAGATGGACGGCTGGGAAATCCTCAAGCGCCTGCGCAAGACCAAAAAGACGCCCGTGC
>CAYYWB010000285.1:0-3356 GCA_964475285.1 uncultured Bifidobacteriaceae bacterium
AGATGTTCGGATACATCGTGAAGTAGGTTTCGATGAAGCGATTGTGGTCGCCCCAAGTTGTGCGCAACATGCCGGGCCACGGTTTCTTGATGCACAGTTTGCCGCCTTCATTCACGCCGACTTCCTTGCCGTCGTCGCGCAGGATGACCGGCTCGACGCCAAAGAACGGCCGGCTGGCGCTGCCGGGTTTGAGCACGTGCGCGCCGGGCAGCGGCGTGATGAGAATGCCGCCAGTCTCGGTCTGCCACCAGGTGTCCACGATGGGGCAACGCTCCTTGCCGATGACACGGTGATACCACATCCACGCCTCGGGGTTGATCGGTTCGCCGACCGAGCCGAGGATGCGCAGCGTGCTCAAGTTGTGTTTGTTCGGCCATTCCTCGCCCAGCCGGACGAGCGAGCGGATTGCCGTCGGCGCGGTGTAGAATATTGTCACTTTGAATTTCTCGACGATCTGCCAGAAACGTCCGGCGTCCGGGAACGTCGGCACGCCCTCGAACATCACGCTCGTCGCGCCGTTGCAGAGCGGGCCGTAGCAGATGTAACTATGCCCGGTCACCCAGCCGATGTCGGCGGTACACCAGTAGATGTCGTCGTCATGCACGTCGAAGATGTATTTGTGCGTGAGCGCGGTTTGCAGCAGATAGCCGGCGGTGCAATGGACGACGCCCTTGGGCTTGCCGGTGGAGCCGGACGTGTAAAGGATGAACAGCGGGTCTTCGGCGTTCATGGTCGCTGGCGGACAATCCGCGGAAGCCTTTGCCATCACATCGTGGAACCAGACGTCGCGGTTCGGCGTCATGTCGCACGGAGTTTCGTTGCGTTTGACGACAATGACCTTCTCGATGCTGGAGGTTTCCTTGAGCGCCACGTCGGCCATGGTCTTTAACGGAATGCTTTTGCCGGAACGCAGCGAGGTGTTGGAGGTGATGAGCAATTTGCACGCGGAGTCGTTGATGCGGCCGGCCAGCGCCTCGGAACTGAAGCCGCCGAACACGACCGAGTGAATCGCTCCGAGCCGCGCGCACGCGAGCATGACGATGGGCAGTTCGGGAATCATCGGCAGGTAAATCGAAACGCGGTCGCCCTTTTTGATGCCGAACGATTTCAGGACGTTGGCGAACTTGCAGACCTTCTCGTGCAACTGCGCGTAGGTCAGTTTGACGACGTCGTTTTCCGGCTCGCCCTGCCAGAGGATGGCGATCTTGTCGCGCGTTTTGGTTTTCAAATGGCGGTCCAGGCAGTTCACCGTCACGTTGAGCTGGCCGTCCTCGAACCAGGTGTGCTCGACTCTTTTCGCGGCGGTGTCCCAGACATACTTGCGGCCCTTCGACGGTTTCTTGATCCAGTCGAGCGTGGCGGCTTGTTCGAGCCAGAACCCGTCCGGGTCATTGATCGAGCGCTCATACATTTTCTGATATTGCGCGGCGTTGATGTAGGCGCGCCGGATCACGTCCTGGCTTGGCGGGAAGGTGCGGCCTTCCTGCATCAGGGAACTGGTGGAAACGGTTTTTGTTGGTGTGGTCATGATTTGCTCCTTATTGGTTGTTGTTCTTGTTTGCTCTCTGGTTTGGTCAACCCGACCGGACTTGCCGCCCGCTCAAGCGAAGGCACTTCAAGGCCATGCAACGGGAATACATTATTAATTACAGTTTCAATCGTGGTTCGCAACTCTGGTTCAACCGCGCGCCGCTGTTCCGCCGAAACCGGCAGCACGCGGTCGCGCAGGCCGCCCGCCCATTCCGTGCTGGCGAGCATGACGCCGCCCATGCCGAGGGCGAAATCGCACTCGTCGTTCCCGCCGCAAAACGTGCGCCACGCCAGCGCCCAGCCGCGCACGGTGTTCTCGACGTGATAACCGCCGCCCCCGGCGACGAGCATCGGGCAGTTCAACTTCAACACCCGCTCGACAATCTCGACGACGACGTTGTTCGTCATGCGCAAATGCGTCAGTGGATCACCCGCCAGAATGTCAAGACCGAGTTCCAGCACGAGCACATCGGGGGCAAACGCGTTTGCGAGCGGCATGGCGACGGAATCAAAAGCGGTCAGGAACGCCTCATCGTAAGTCTCGCGTGGCAGCGGAATGTTGACGTTGTAACCGCGTCCGGCGTCTTCGCCGATTTCATCTTCAAAACCGCCCCATGGGAAAAGCGTCTTGCCGTTCTCGTGCAACGAAATCGTCATCACGTCCTTTCGCTTGTAAAACGCCGCCTGCACGCCGTCGCCGTGATGCGCGTCCACGTCCAGATACAAAACCCGTTTGCCGGCGTCCGACAGTTTCTGGCAGGCGAGGGCCACGTCGTTGAGATAACAAAAACCGGCGGCGCGTTCGGGGAAGGCATGATGAAAACCGCCGAGCAGGTTGAACGCGATGTCCGCCCTGCCTTGCAACAACAAATCGACGGCTGTGAGTCCGGCGCCGCACGCACGGGCGCTGAACTCAAACATATTCTTGAACACCGGCGTGTCCGGTCCGCCAAAGCCCATGCACAAGCCGTCCACCGTCAAATCGCCGTCTGCTGTGCGCTGCATTTCATCGAGGTAATGCGCGGTGTGAAATTGTTTCAACTCCGTGATGGACGCGCGGCGCGGCTCGAACTCAAAACGGTTTTCGTCTCCGAGCAGGCCCAGCGACTTCAACCGCAGCAGCGCCAGGCCGGCGCGCTGTGTCTTGAACGGACAATCCGGCGGATAGCTTAACGCCTCGATTTCCGGTGAATATAAAAAGGCGAGATTACGCTCGTTCATGGTCAAAACCCCGTCCGGAGGTGAAAAGGATGGTGATGCGACTGCGCGCGCCATGCGCAGAAAATGGACCTTGCGTAGAGCGCTCAAAGAGCCTCTTGATTTTGTCCGTCTCGATCTGTTTGCGTCTTGAGATCATCGCCATCCTGTCCGGTGTCGTTTCCCTTGCGGAAACCGTTTCCGGCGACCAGTTGTGATGCCATTTCGCCCGGCGGTGAGCACGTCCCCGCCGTCAAACTCCGAGTTGCGTCTTTGCCGCGAGACTGAACTTGAGCAGCCCCAATTCCCCAACGGCGCCCCGTTCCCGTATTGCTGGACCGGTCCGCTGGTGAATTCCGGGCGGCAATCTGGCGCAACCCGATTTAGTTTACGGCAATAAGCTAACCACCGGCAACCAAAGTGTCTCAACCGTTTTTGCTAATTCTTTGATTTTTTTTGGACAGGACTGACCGGTGATTGGGTGGAACAACCGTGTCACTTTTGTCGGGCAACAACATCATTTTCTTCCACACAACGGATCAATGAACCGGTCGCAGTCGAAGCCGTCCGGCAGTTGTCCGGCAAAGCCCGGAACTTTCCGCAAGCCGCCAAACGCGGCAATAATGGAA
>CAYYWB010000286.1:0-3327 GCA_964475285.1 uncultured Bifidobacteriaceae bacterium
CACGGATGAAAAAATACTGGCACGTCATCGGCATCGGCATCCAGAACAACCTGACCTACCGCGTCAATTTCCTGGCGCGGACGCTGTTCAGCTTCATCCCGCTTTTCGCCATGCTGTCGCTCTGGCGGACGATTTACGCCGGGAAAGCGCAGGGGAGCGCGCTCGGCGGCTACACGCAGGCGGAGATGATTTTTTATTATCTGCTCGTCGCCGTGGTGGACGTGCTGACGGCGGTGAACGAGGATGACTGGCAGATTGCCGCCGACATCCGCGAGGGTGCCATCAGCCAGTTCCTGCTCAAGCCGATTGATTACCTGTGGTATCGGCTCTGCCTGTTTTTTTCCGGGCGCATCGCGTTCATCTCCATGGCGTGCGTGCCGCTGGCGGTGTTCCTTTTCTTTTTCCGCGATTATGTCGCGCCGCCGGCCAGCGGGACGGCGTTTGCGGCGTTTGCCGTTTCGCTCGTGCTGACGGCGCTGCTGCAATTTTTTGTCTCCTACACAATGGCGATGCTGGCGTTCTGGATGCTCGAAATCTCCACGTTCATTTTCATCCTGTTCGCGTTTGAATTCATCGCGAGCGGGCATCTTTTTCCGCTGGATTTGCTGCCGCCCCTGCTCCAGCACGCCCTGTATTTCACGCCGTTTCCATCCATGCTTTACACGCCCGTCGGCATTTACATGGGCAAGATCGCCGGGGCCGGCATCTGGTCCGGCCTGCTCATGCAACTGCTCTGGCTTTTCCTTGCCTACCACCTTGCGCGGTTCATGTGGAGCCGCGGCATCAGGAAATACGCCGCGTTTGGCGGATGAGGAGTTTTGGCCGGCCGCAACGGAAACTACTTGATGGCCTCGTGAAAAGGCTGATGGGAGCGGAACAGATCCAGCAAACCTTGGTATTGTTTCACGAGTTCCGGCTGACCGGCGGCGGATGCCAGCGAACTGGCGAGTTGGATGGTTGAAATGGCGTCGTCAAAGCGGGAATCTTCGGCATAGGCCACGGCCAGGGTTAAAACACAGTTGTTTGTTTTGTAGCCCGTTATTTCGCACGCCCGCGTTGCCAGACGAACGGCATATTTGCCGTTCCGAAGCCGTGGGTCGGGAAAAGCCGCAAAACGCCAGGCCATGTTGTTAAAAAGGACGAAGTGATTGGTATCAGAGTTCACGGCATCCAAAAAATGACCAAACCCGGCGGGATCGGAACGCACCGTCGCGAGAAAATTGCTGTCAATGTCGGTTTGTTGGCCGCTGTAAAAAAGAACCTCGGTCAGATGGTCTTTGTAGGAGGCATCTTGCGGGTCAATTTCAACCGCTTTGAGAAGGGGCGGAACGGAGTCGCTTGTCCGGCCCATTTTAAACAGCGTCAAGCCCAACCCGTGATATGTCCAGCAGTTTTGGGGGTCAAGCTGTATCGCTTTTTCAAAATGGGCGATGGAGTTCGAAAAAAGGCCGCTGTTGCTCATTAAGATCGCCAATTCCCGTTGGGATTCGGTATAGTCGGGGTAGATGTCCACGGATTTTTGGAATTCAGCCAGTTCTTCCTCTTGATTCGTGTGCGACAGGGCGGCCCCAAGACAGTAATGGGCCATGAAATTATTTTTCGTGACGGCCACGGCCCGGCTCCAGAGAGCCGTGTCGCTTTTCCAGTAGACAATTTCGCCGCGTGTCCGCGATATGCACACGCCCAGAATCAAGAGGACAATCATTGCCATCAGCACAGTCCGCCGCCGCCACTGTTTTGATAAATCATCAATCGCCCAGACTGCCGGCAGCAATATCCCGATCATCGGCAGGTAAGTGTAGCGATTGCTCATGGATTGCGCCCCCAGCGGTATTAGGCCAATCACCGGTGCCAGCATTCCCAGATACCAAAACCATCCAACCAGCAAATAGGGCCGCTGCCGCCTCAAAACATATGCGAGCACCGACATCCCCAGTATCAACACGCCGGCCAGCAACAATTCTCCGACCGGCCAATGATCCGGGTAGGGATACAGCACGCTGAAGTTGGTCGGCCAGAACATTTTTCCGAGGTAACGCGCATAGCCCATGAGCGCCGTCTCCAGCCGAAAACCCAAAGGGAAACGAAGCAGGAACTGGCCTCCTCCCTTTTGTGCAAAATAGACGACCATGCTCACCGGCACGACCAGCAGGAAGAATGGAATTTTTTCCAACACCAGCCTCCATTTGCCGTTTTGCCGCCAGCGGTCCAACGGCCAGAAATCCAGCAACAGCAGGAGAAACGGGAAAGTCACCAGCATGCTTTTGCTCATCAAGCCGAGGGCGAAAAACAGCAGCGCCAATCCGTAAAAAAGTTTCGGACGTCCGCCTTGCGCCTCGGATTTTCCGGCAAAACACGCATACATCCACAAGGCCAGCAATCCGAAGAAGGCGCTCAAGACATCCTTGCGTTCCGAAATCCACGCCACCGATTCCACGCGCAGCGGATGCAGGGCAAAGAGTCCGGCAACAATCAGGCTGCGCCACAAGGCGCCGGTCATTTGTTTCAAGGCCAGAAACAGCAGAACGCCGTTGGCCGCGTGAAGGAGCACACTGGTCAAATGGTGTCCCCAAGGGGTTGATCCAAACAACTCGAAATCCAGCATGTGTGAAATCCATGTCAGCGGATACCAGTTGGAGTATTCCAGGCTGAACAACGCCCAACGCAGATTGTTCCAGCCCAGCCCGCTCTTCATGTGGGGGTTGAGGAGCAACTCGCCGCCTTCGTCAAACATCTGGAAACTGGCTTGCAAGGCGGGAGCAAACACCCATGCCGTCATGCCGAAGAACAACAGACAAATCAGGAACACGCCGGCCGGTCCATAAAATGAACCCGCCGGCTTAATGGGAAGTTTTTCCGCCCTGCCCGCCCGTCTCCCGGCGGCGATTTTTTTGGAAAACTTTTTCCTCATCGAATTGCCATGAACGGAGTTTAGAAAATCGCGCGGGCAGCGTCAATTTGCGGCTGGATTCGTTTTCGTGAACGCCTAACCTGTCGTGGAGCAAATGAACGTGAGGCGTTATCTCGTGATTTACGGCGCGCTGTGGCGGACTTCCGTCACGCGCGAGATGTCGTTCAAGGGCAATTTCCTGCTGTGGATTCTCGTGGACCTGCTCTGGTTCGGACTGCAATTAAGCTTTGTCGGCGTCATTTTTTCCCAGACCAAAACCGTCGGCACCTGGACGGCGTGGCAGGTGGTGCTGCTGACCGGCACGAGCAATTTCATCCAGGAAGTTTACCAGGCATTTTTTCTCGTGAATTGCACAAACCTCTCCGAGCTGATCCGCACGGGCAAGATGGATTTCCTGCTGCTGCTGCCGGTCAACA
>CAYYWB010000287.1:0-3317 GCA_964475285.1 uncultured Bifidobacteriaceae bacterium
GGATTTTTCAGGAATCCAGCGCAAAACGGTTTCGTAAATGCCGGGGTGCATGGTTCAATCCCGTGCGAGGCGGTGTTCGTTTTCCAGATAATTTCGCACGACGCCGGCGAAGGCGGGATTTTCGATCAGAAACGAATCGTGGCCGTATTCGGTGCCGATATTGATGTAGGTCGCCGGAATTCCGGCGCGCTTGAGCAGTCGGACCAGCTCGCGCGACTGCGCCGGCGGATAGAGCCAGTCGGATTCAAATGAGATGACCAGAAAATGGGAGCGAAGGCGCCGCAAAGTTTCCGCCGCCGGGCCGTTTTCAAACAGGTCGAACTGGTCAATCGCCCGGGTGAGGTAGAGATAGGAATTCGGATCGAACCGTTTGACAAAATTTTCCCCTTGGTGCTGCAAATAACTTTCAACCGAAAACGGCGACGATTTGTCCCCGTTCGCGCCTTGCTCCAACCGCCGTTGCCGCCCGAACTTGTGGGTCATGGCAAACTCGCTCAAATAGGTGACGTGCCCCACCATCCGCGCCACCGCCAGCCCGTGAACCGGGCGGCGGCTCGCGGAATAATTGCCGCCGTTCCAATCGGGATCGCTCAAGACGGCGTGCCGTCCGATTTCGTTGAACGCAATCTGCATCGCGGTGTGTGAAATGCAGGTGGCAATGGGAATGCAGACGCACACCCGCTCCGGGTGATCTACCGCCAAAGCCAGCGCCTGCATCCCGCCCATGGAACCGCCGATGGCGGCGAACAATTGCGGAATGCCGAGATGATCCAGCAGTTTGATTTGCACGGACACCATGTCGCGGACGGTCACGGGCGGAAAGTCCATGCCGTAAGATTTGCCGGTGCCGGGACGCAACGAGGCGGGGCCGGTCGTCCCGCCGCAGCCGCCCAGCACGCTGGCGCAAATGACGAAGAACTTGCCGGTGTCAATCGCCTTCCCGGGGCCGACGTGATAATCCCACCAGCCCGGCCGGCCCGTGTGCGGGTCCGTGCCCGCCACGTGCGCGTCGCCCGACAGCGCGGGGCAGACCAAAATCGCGTTGTCGCGCGCCGGGGAAAGCGTTCCCAGCGTTTGATAGGACACGTCCACCTGCTCGAACGTGAATCCCGACTGGGTCCGCAGCCCCGGCAGCGTGACCGTTTCCGTGCGCGTCACCCCCAAAGGCGATTGGTAATCTGCAACTTTCTGATCTTGCAGATCGCCCCGGGCAAAGTTGATTGGTGACGCGGCCATTTGAATTTACTGCGCGGCAACACGTAATGCTTGTTCAATGTCGGCCTTGATGTCGGCCGCATCTTCGAGGCCGATGGAAAGCCGAATGTAATCGGCGGTCACGCCAGTTTCCTGCTGTTCGGCGGGCGTCAATTGCTGGTGCGTGGTCGAGGCCGGATGGATGACCAGCGACTTGGCGTCGCCGATGTTGGCAAGGTGCGACAGCAGCTTCACCGAGTTGATGAATTTCTTGCCCGCTTCCAATCCGCCTTTGATGCCAAAACCGACGATGCCGCCGAAGCCGTTCTTGAGATACTTCGAGGCGAGCTTGTAACTCGGATCGTCCGGCAGTCCGGGATAAGTCACCCAGCTCACAAGCGGATGGCTCTTGAGAAACTTCGCAATCTCCAGCGCGTTCGCGGAATGTTGTTTCTGCCGCAGCGGGAGCGTTTCCAACCCCAGCAGGAATTGGTGGGCGTTGAACGGACTCAACGCCGCGCCGATGTCGCGCAGGAGCGTGACGCGGATTTTCAGGATGAACGCGACATTGCCGAGTCCGGGCACGTTGCTCAACGCGTCCCAGTATTTCAAACCGTGATAGCTCGGATCAGGCTCGGTGAATTCCGGGAACTTGCCGTTGTTCCACTGGAATTTGCCGGAATCCACAATCACCCCGCCGATGCTGGTGCCGTGGCCGCCGATGTATTTCGTTGCGGAAGTGGCGAGGATGTCCGCGCCGAAATCAATCGGCTTCACCAGGCCGATGCCGACGGTGTTGTCCACCACGAGCGGAATTCCATTTTCGTGCGCAATTTTGGAAATGGCCTCGAAGTCCGGCACGTCCAGCTTGGGATTGCCGACGGTCTCGACATAAATGGCGCGGGTCTTTGGCGTGATGGCTTTGCGGAACGCCTCCGGGTCGCGCGAATTCACGAACTTCGCCGTGCGGCCCAGCTTCGGAAATGTGTAATGGAAAAGCTGGTAAGTGCCGCCGTAAAGATTGTTGCCCGCGACAATTTCATCGCCGAGCCGCGTGATGGCCAGCAGCGAATAAGTGATGGCCGCCTGGCCGGACGCCACGCCGAGCGCGCCGGTGCCGCCCTCGATGGCGGCGACCCGCTGCTCAAAAACGTCCGTGGTCGGATTCATCAGGCGCGTGTAAATGTTGCCGAATTCCTTCAGCGCAAAAAGATTCGCCGCGTGCTCGGTGTCTTTGAAGACATAGGACGTGGTCTGGTAGATCGGCACCGCGCGCGAAAGCGTGGTGACATCCGGGGTTTGGCCGGCGTGCAACGCCAGCGTTGAAATGCCTTTGGTTTGTGTGCTCATAATTTTGTTGTCGGTTTTAATTTCAATGGTTGTGCGGTTGATGGCAAGCTCATGCGCCGGGCGTGAATCGCCACGACGAAAAAGTCGCTGCCAAAATTTGCTCATGGTGTCTGGTTGATTTTGGCTGGAGGCGGTCCGGCGGCGCAAAACGGTGCGCGCGGAGGAACCACGACGTGGCCGCAAAAGCGGGCGCCGGCGTCACCTCCAGCCTTGATCGTTTTGGTTTTAGAATTCCCATTTGGTTGTGATGCCCCAGACGCCGTTGGCCTGGTCGTTCAACACGTTGCCGAAATGTCCGTAGCCCGCCGCAAGCGTTAGATGTTTTTTGACAACGTAAGCCGCGTCAAGCGTCCACCAGTCGCCTTCCTTCTGGACCAAACTGCCGATGGCCTGGTAATTGCGCGGCTGTTCCTTGTATTCCGCCGCCAGCGCGAAATTGCCGGTGACGAACATAACCACGTTGCCTTCAAAGACAACCCTGTAACTGTCGGTGAACCCGCCCAAACCTTCCCAGACACCTTCCGTCGCGCGTCCGCCGAGTTCGAGCAGAACCGGGTGATGCGGCAGTTGCGTGAACATTTTTGAGGCGTAGAGCGTGTAATCCACGCCTTGCTGACGCGAGAGGCCGGCTTGACCCAGCAAGTCCGCGCCCGCGCTGGCCTTTACTGCATCCCTGACATCGTTGATGCCATCGTTGTATTTGTAATGCACACCAGCGGTCAGCGCCGGAATCCATTTTTGATCAAACTCGCCTTCCTTCAAAATCTGGAAAC
>CAYYWB010000288.1:0-3294 GCA_964475285.1 uncultured Bifidobacteriaceae bacterium
ACCGGCGCGTGAAGAAATCTTTTGAAGCCGGTTTGCGCGGCGGAATTTTCTCCGACATCGCGCGGGAAGTTCTCCGTCCATCGCCGGCAGAGCGCAATGCCAACCCGCGCTCCGCGCCGGCCAAACTGCGCTGGGCGCGGCGGGCGGGTTGAGGCAGCGGACCTGGCTCACACCAGCTTTTCAAATTCGCCGATGAAGCGCCGCATGTCGCGGAGCAAGACGGCGTCGGGTTTGCAGCGCAGCACCATGCCGTCCAGATACATCAGGCTGCGGATGATGGCGAAGATGCCCTTCTCAAATATCATTCCGGAATGCACGCCCAGCTTGATGGTTTGCATCATTTTCCGGGTGAGACTGACTTGCGCAACGGTCGCGTTGGAAAAGTCTGCGTAAAGTTCCTGAAATTTTGCCTTGAAGATGTCGAACGCCGCGCCGGTGATTTCGCGTTCGGACATGCTGTTTAATGCCTCTGCGCAACGTGGATAATCGCATTCGGAAAGCGCCGCGAAGAACCCAAACAGCCCGCGCCGGATTTTCGGGCCGACGTGCCCGATGTAGCCGGTGTCAATGAAACAGAGCTTTTCCCCGGCCAGCAGCACGTTGCCCGGATGCATGTCGCCGTGAAAGGTGCCGGCGCAGAACATGTAGAAGCCGTGGATGTGAAACAGTTCGAGCAGCCGGTCGTAGCCCAGTTCGCCGGTTTCCAGCAATTCATCGAAACTGCGGCCGGGAATGAATTCGGACACCATCACGTTCTCGTTGCACAGCGGCTCATGCACGCGCGCGAACGCGAGACGCGAGAGATCGAACGTGCCGCGATGCTGTTCGTAAATGGCGCGCAACGTTTTCTGGCCGGTGACCTCGTGGCGCAAATCGAGTTCGCTCAACGTGTATTCCTCGATGTCACCGAGAATGCCCACCGGATCGCCGACCTGGCGGAGTTTGGGATAAAGAAAGGTGGCAAGGCGGAACAGGCGCTTGAGGCTGGCGACGTCGGCGGTGAACTGGGCGCGCACATTCTTCTTGATGGCCTT
Organism: uncultured Bifidobacteriaceae bacterium; assembly: GCA_964475285.1. Lineage (GTDB taxonomy): Bacteria > Verrucomicrobiota > Verrucomicrobiia > Limisphaerales > UBA11358 > UBA11358. The sequence continues at coordinate 1,035 of CAYYWB010000288.1, forward strand.
GATGACCACGTCCTCGCCAGTTTTCAGCCGGGCGCGATGGACCTGGCCGACGGAGGCGGACGCGAGCGCGGCCGGCTCGATGCTTTCAAAATGATCGAAGAAACCGGGAACGGCGGACGCGCGCAACAGGCTCAAAAAATCCTCCGGCGCGAGTGTGGCGTTGCGGCGGTAGAGCCGGGCCAGATGCTCGCACTTTTCCCGGTCCAGAAAATCAATCCGCAGCGCGTGAACCTGGCCGAGCTTTACGGCGAGCAGGCCGAGGCCCTGAATCCAATCGAGGTCCGGCAATTCGCCGCCGCGACCGTAGATGGCGTGGATGAGCCGGCCAAATTGAATCCAGTTCATGGCGGCCAGGTCAGACCTGGGTGTTTTTGGAAACGAACTTCACGCCGTGACGGCGCGCGATGAGGTTCGCGGCAATGCGGCCCGATTCGTAAATCGTCGGCAGGCCGCTGCCGGGATGCGTGCCGCCGCCGACCAGATAGCAATTATCCAACTCCTCGAATTTGTTGCGCGGGCGGAAATACAGCATCTGGTTGAGCGAGTGCGCGAGATTAAACGTCGCGCCGAACTGGATGTTCATGTCCTGCCACGTCTGCGGCGTGAACACAATTTCCTCGCGGATGTGGCTCCGGAGGTCCGCCATGCCGGCGCGTTTTTCCATCGCCGCGATGACGCGGTTGCGAAACGCGGAGGTCTCCTTTGCCCAATCAATTTGCGCCGTGCGGTTTGGCACCGGCACGAGCACATAAACCGCGGAATGCCCCGGTGGCGCGAGCGCGGGGTCGGTCACGCTGGCGTTGCGGACGTAGAACGAAAGGTCCTCGGACAAAATTTTGCGCTGGAAAATGTCGCCGATGTTACGTTTGTAATCGCCGGCAAAGAAAATCGTGTGGTGTGGCAGGTCGTAAATCTTGTCGAGGCCAAGATACAGCATGAACGTCGAGCAGGAATACTCGCGCGCATCCACGTTTTCCGGGCTGTATTTCTTCAACACGCCCGGCGGCACGAGATGTTTCATGGCGTAACCGAAGTCCGCATTCAGCACCGTCTCATCGGCCAAAACTTTTTCGCCGTCGGGCAACTCCACTCCGCGCACCTGGCGATTTTCGAGCGCGAGTTGTTTCACCGGCGTGCCGAGCCGGAGATTCACGCCCAGTTCGCGGCACACCTTCGCCATCGCATCGGAGATTTCGCTCAAGCCGCCCATGACGTGATACACGCCGAACGCGTGCTCGACGTAAGGCAGGATGGCAAACGCGCCGGGACAATCCCACGCCGACATGCCGAGATATTTCGACTGGAACGTGAACGAGAGCTTGAGTTTGTCCTCCTTGAAATAATCGCCCAGCACACCCAGCAGCGAGCGGCCGAGCGAAAGGTTCGGCAGCGCCTTCAACAAATCGCGGGTCAAATATTGCCGGATGGTGGCGTAGTCCTTTTGCAGGCACGGATACATCAAATGAAACCGCCGCTTCTCCACCGCCATGAATTTGTCATATCCCGCGCGATTGCCTGGAAAATGCTTGTCGAGCTGCCGCAGCATCGCCTCTCGCGCCGTCGTCGGCTCCAGCCGCACGTCCTTGAATTGCAGCCGATACATCGGCTCCAGCTTCACGCAATTCAGATAATCATCAATATGCCGTCCTGCCTCCTCGAACACTTCGTCGAGGATGAACTTCATCATCAGGAACGTCGGGCCGGTGTCGAACTTGTAGCCGTTGCTCACGATGGCCGCGTTGCGCCCGCCCACACGCGGCTCCTTCTCGAACACGGTGACCTTGAACCCCCGGTTGGCGAGCAGCATCGCCGTCGTGAGACCTCCCGGCCCCGCGCCGACAACGACGATGTGTTTCCGAGAATCGTTTTCCCTCGTCATTTGACAACAAGGGTAGCGCAGAACAGGGCAGTTGCAAATCAAAGACGGATCGAAGTCCAAAGCGGGTGGATGACATCACCCGGCATGGACAAAATCGTCGCCGGATTTTTTGGCGGCTTGGCGCGGCAAGACGGCTTTGGCCGGGCCTGGCGGAGAAGTGTTCAATCCATCTTGCTCCTTTGCGGCATTTGAAGTAGTGTCAGCGAATTATGGAAACGACGCCCTTTTCGCAGGAGGCCATGCCGCCGTCACCGCCGCCGCCCGCTTTCACGCCGCCGCCGGTCATCTCGCCGCCGCCGCCGGCCAAGCCGCGCCGGGGCCGGGGTTGGATGATTTTCGCCATCATCCTGCTCGTGCTGCTGTTCATCAGCCTGTTCGGCA
>CAYYWB010000289.1:0-3288 GCA_964475285.1 uncultured Bifidobacteriaceae bacterium
CGTGCGCGCCGAGCTGCAACCGCGCGTCGCTTTCGAGCAGGGTTTTCAGGTTCGCCCAGTGCGCCTCGTTCATGTCGTTGAAGGCGTTCAAATAAACGGCCACCACTTCCGGCGGATGCTTGGCCAGCAGGGTTTCGACGGCGGACCTCAACTTTGCGTCGTCCATTTCCTTCGGCAAATCGTCCACCACGCCGTCCTTGTTCTCGATGGCGAGCGCGTTCAGGAAATCCACGAGCATCGCCTTGTGTTTTTTCAGGAGCCAGGCGCGGATAAGCCCGGCGGCGGCGGTTTCCAGCGCCGGGCGCGCCAGCGAGGCGATGATTTCGGCGTGCTGCTGGGGCCGCGGCTGGCGTTCCAAAAAGACCGGGCGCACGTGCCGCGCCTGCGCGACGGCGGCCAGCGTGGCCTTGTAGACCGGCTTGTCCGTCTCGTGGGTGAAGGTGACAATTTCATTCGCCAAGGCCGGCGACATGAATCCGAAGAGTTCGTGGGAGGTTAGCATCGTGAAAATTATTTGGTAGAATCGAATTTGATATAAGGAATCTCCGCGACCAATTTACCCGTGGCAGCATCCTTGAAATATGCTTTGCCATCTCGAATTTCCAATCCAATTGTAGCATCAGGCCGCATCTCAGACAGTCCGGCAACCAACCTTTGCATGCCTGACACGACCTCTGGCTTCGGATGTGTGGTTCCTTTCCCAACCATCTTCAATCGCCTCTGATAAATGCCCAAAAGGTGATGTGCAGATGCAGATGAGTCACTTCGTTTCATTTTTTTCACCGTAACGTCTTTGACGATTTGAACGCATTTCCATCAGATTGTCGTGAGCGAGATTTTATTCTTTCTGGCCAGCGCTTCACAAGCTTCGCGTTCCAGCAAAAGCGTCTTGCCGGATTCGAGCGCGAGCACCGCGACGCCGCTCTTCGCGCAAACTTCCAGCGTCTGCGAGCCGATGCAGGGGATGTCGAACCTCATGTCGTGGTTCAGCTTGGCGACCTTGACGGCGACCGCGCCGCCGTCCCTGCCCGCGAGTTCGCCGCCGCGCGCGAGGCATTTGTCCGTGCCCTCGAACGCCTCGACCGCGAGCACCGCGCCGTTTTTCACGACGACGGTCTGGCCGATTTCCAGCCGCGAAATCTCCCGCGCGATGCGGAGGCCTAATTCCACGTCCGCCTTTTGTCCGTCGGAAAGTTTCGGGCCGAGATGAAAATCCTTTCCGGGCATGAGCGGCGCGAGCCACGGCGTAGCGGCAATCAATTCCACGCCGTCCTTTTTCAGTTCGTCGGCGATCGCGCCGAAAATGGTGTGGGCGTTTTTTTCCTGGAGATGGAACAGGAGCACCATCGTCCGCAAATCGGGCTGGAGATCGTAAAGATTTTTCGGCGCAATCTGGCCGGCCATGACGCATTGCGTGACGCCGCGGTCGGTGAAGGCGGCAATCATCTTGGAAAGCTGGCCGACCTTGAGCCAGACGATTTCATCCACAAGCGGCCCGAGCGCGGGATCGGTCTCGTTTTTGAACGCAACGGCGACGAGCTTCTTCACTCCGGCGGCGCGCGCGTGCCGGGCGAACTCCAGCGGCAGCGTGCGGTTGCCGGCGATGATGCCGAGGGATGCGGGCGCGGTTTGCATTTGCGGGGGAAGAATGAAGAATGAAGAATGAAGAAACAAGATGGAAGTAGCCGGTTGGTCCTGCGTGGATTCATTACAAAATTGTCATTAAATAAACATGGCACTGTGATGGATGGCTGTTAAACTTGTTTTATGAATTACCAAAACCATATTTCGCGTGTTCTCCTTGTGGCTGGAATCGGGATGCTGGCTTTCAGTGTTTCCGCACAGACTTCTCCCGCCGCCAAACCTTACTCAATTGTCAACATGACCCAGACCCTGGGAACCGGCGGCACGGATTATGTTTATGCGGACAACGATGGAGGCCGCGTTTATGTTCCGCGCGGCGGCATCATCCTCGTCTATGACCTCGACACGCTCAAGCCAGTCGGCACCATCGCCGACAGCGGCGGCCACGGAGTCGCGGTTGATCCGAAGACCCACAATGGATTCAGCAGCAGCAGTCCCGTCACCATGTTTGACACCACCACGCTTCAGGTGACGAAGAAGATTACCGTGCAAGGCTCGCCGGACGGCATTCTCTTCGAGCCGGCCACGGAAAAAGTTTATGTCTTGAGCCACCGCGCGCCCAATGTGACGGTGATAGACGCCAAGGACGGCTCCATCGCGGGCACGATTGACCTGGGCGGCGCGCCGGAACAGGGCGCCAGCGACGGCAAGGGCCATGTCTATATTGACGTTGAGGATCAGGACAACGTCGCGGTGGTGGATGCGAACACGCTCAAGGTGACGGCGCATTATCCTCTTCAGGGCAAGGGCGGCGGGCCGGGCGGGCTGGGTTTGGACATCAAAAATAATATTCTTTTCGCCATGTGCCACGATCCGCAGACGTGCGTCATTCTCAACGCCGCCGACGGGAAAATTCTCGATACGCTGCCGCTCGCCGGCGGCACGGACGGCGGCGGGTTCAATCCCAACACGATGGAAGCCTTCAGTTCGCAGGGCAACGGCACGCTGACCATCATCCAGGAAACCAGCCCGACCAGCTTCTTGATCGAAACGAATGTGCCAACCAAGCAAGGCGCCAGAACCTGCACGCTCGACTCGAAGAACGACCGGATCATTGTCATCACCACGGAACGCGCACCGGCCACCAATGCGCCGCCGGCCGTGGCCGTGTCAACTCCTCCGCAAGCCGCGGCGGGAACTCCTCCTGCGAACGGCGCGGATCAACAACCTGCCGGTGGACGGCGCGGCGGGCGTGGCGGACGCGGTGGCGGCGGCGGTCCGGGGATGCTGGACATCATTGCCGTGGGCCGGTGAATCGTCCGGTTTTTTATTTGCTGCGCCGATGCCTCGCGGCATTTTGACGCGGCAGGAAATTTGTTCAACCGGGAGCGCTGGCGTGATGCCGCCGCTCCCGGATTTTTTGCACTTCTTCTGTAACAATCGCCCCGTTTCGGGTAATTCTCATCCGACACGATTTCAGTTCACTGGTAGGGCGGCGCTGCTGCGCCGCCGGATATGTTGGCCGCGCAGCAGCGCGGCCCTACCGTTTGGAAGATGTGCCGATTGTTGTTGTGACATGGCCTGACACGATTGTTCCATGAGCCGCCTGACTTCATCCAGCGAAGCGCCGCGGGTTTTTCCGCAAACGCGCTGGTCGCTCGTCCTGGCCGCCACGCGCAGGGACGCGCCGGAATCGGCGGCGGC
>CAYYWB010000290.1:0-3274 GCA_964475285.1 uncultured Bifidobacteriaceae bacterium
GTATTTTTCCTTGATCCACGAAAGCAGCACCGAGGTGTCGAGGCCGCCCGAATATGCCAGAACAATTTTCATGCGGACATATTTAACCGTCAAGTCGCCGGAAATGCAAAGTGGAAATGAAATCCCAACGGCAGGATTTTTTGATTGCAGCGACCTTTTCCGTTTTCAACCTGCTGCCTATTTGTTTTCCTGATGGTATGGGAGTCCTGCGGTGAAGAGCTTCAATTCGCCGGCAATCTTGTTCATCAGATCTGTTTGACCCGCTGCGCGTGCCAGGTCCATCGCCTTTTGGGCGCTCTGCCGGGCGTCGCCAAATCGTCCGGCTTCGGCGTAGGCGGCGGCGAGCGTGTGGAGGACGATCGGGTCTTGTCCGCCAGCAAGCTGGTTCGCCTGTTGCGCCAGTTTCATGGCTTGTTGACCGTTGCGCAGTGACGCCTGCGCAGCCGTCGCCAGCTCCCAAGCCAGGTTGTTTTGGGCATCCGCAAAGTCGGGATTGATTTTCAACGCCCGTTGGTAATGAACAATGGCTTCGTTCACATTGCCCTTCTGGAGCAGGGCGTTGCCGAGGTTGAAGTGGACGCGCGCATGGTCGGGATTGATTTTCAACGCCTGCTGGTAATGAACAATGGCTTCGTCCACGTTGCCGCTTTGGAACAGGGCGACGCCGAGGTCATTTTGGACATCTATGACGTCGGGATTGATTTGCAGCGCCTGTCGGTAATGAGTGATTGCCTCGTCAACTCGTCCCTTTTTGAGCAGAACCTCGGCGAGGTTGAATTGGGCAGTGTCGTTGTCAGATGTGCAGGCGACCGCGTGAGTCCACAGCACTTCGCTGTTCCGCAATAGGAAGCCTGCTTGTGCGCGCAGACAATCAAAGCCGCGAGGATGACCGTTGACAGGCCGGCCAGAAACAAGCGCCGATGCCGCCAGCGAGCGCACAAATCCGCCGCCGCCCAGGCCAGCAGGAGATATATGCCGATCTGCGGCAAATAGGTGTAGCGATCCGCGCGGGCGTAGTAAGATATCTGCACAATCCCGATGACAGGAATCATCATCCCCAGATACCAGAGCCAGCCGATGAGCAGACAGGGTTGCGTCCTGCGAAATGCAAATGCCATCCCTGATACGGCCAGCAAAAATCCCACCGCCCCAGCCACCTGCCAGAGTGGGATATGGTTTGTGGGATTGGGATAGAAACACGCCAGCCCCGACGGATAAACCATCTGCCAAAGGTAAGTGACGCAGGAAATCGCGGCGTTTTCCATCCGCAACGCGAAAGGCAGCTTGCTGAAAGTCACTTTCTCCGGAGACAGGACGGTCGCGATGCACGACGCAAACGCCAGCACAAACAGCGTAATTTTCTCGGCCACCAGCCGGATCAAAACTTTGGGAGGCGCGAAGCCCGAAAAACGTTTCAGCGGCCAGTAATCCAGCAGCAGGAGCACAAAGGGCAGCGTCACCAGCATGTTCTTGGACAGCAGGCCCAGGGCATAGAGCAGCACCACGACGCCATAACGGACCTTCGAGGGTGGCTGGCGCACATAGCTGACGTAGGCTCCGAGCGTCAGCATGAAAAAAACCGCGCTCAAAACATCCTTGCGCTCGGCAATCCACGCCACCGATTCCACCCGGAGCGGATGAATGGCAAACACCGCCGCCACAAAGGCGCTGCGCCACAGCAACCCCGTCATCCGCCGCAGCACCAAAAAGAGCAGAATCACCGCCGCCGTGTGGAGCAGCACATTGGTGAAATGATGCCCTCCCGCATTCAATCCGTAAAACTGGCAGTCCAGCATATGGGTGAGCCAGGTTAGCGGATGCCAGTGGCCGATTCCGGCGTAAGTCAGCGCCCAGCGAAATCCCTCCAGGGTCAGTCCCTTTTGGACGATGGGATTCCCAGTCACATAATGGTCGTCGTCGTAGCTGACAAACTCGTGGTGCAGCGTCTGGCCAAAGACCATCCAGACAATGGCCGTCAGAAAAACGCAGACCCCAGGAACCGTCCAGCGTTCGTTCGAGCGAACCGCGCCTGAAGGCATGGCGGCGGCTTTTCCCGGCCTGGCTTTCGTCTTTGATTTTTGACTCATTTGCTTTCCCGGTGGAATGGGAGCCGCGCCGTGTAAAGCGTTAAACCGATTTTCATGCGAACCCATTAAACCGCCAAGAGGCTGCGCTCGCCAGTGGAAAATGAGAGGCAAAACATTTGATAACCGCCAAGACGCCAGGGAGCAACAGGGCGGGAAAAATAATTCCGCTCACTGTGCGCCGGCGCGGTAAAAGCCGGCGGGAAATCCCGACAAATTCGGGATGGAAAAACTACAGTTGCCGTTCGTGTCCGCGCAGTTGGTGAAGATGGGCTGCCAGACGACCGGCGGCGTCAGATTGGTGGCCGATACCAAAATGTAGGGGTAATTGGGCGTGCCGGTCAGTTGCAGGGTCAATTGCTGCCCGTCGGCGCTGCCGGCGGTGAAACTTTGCGGCGGCAGCCCCACCACCAGCGTGTTCGTGGCGATGCCGTAGTAATTCGGGTCGCTGATGACGCCGACGACGGTGTAACTGCCCGCGCTCGTCGGCGCGTTGGGAGAACCATTGTAAGTCAGGTTCACCGTCAAGCCCGGCGGCGTGGTGCCCGCCGTGACATTGATGGCGCCGCCCGAGTAACGCTGGAACAAATTGCTCAATGTCACGGTGGCATTGGGATTGATGACCAGCGTGCCTGTGGCGCTGCCATAGTAATTTGGGTCGCTGATGGTCCCGATGACGGTGTAGCTGCCCACGTTCGTCGGCGCGTTTGGAGAACCGTTGTAGGTCAGGTTCACCGTCAGGCCCGGCGGCGTGGTGCTTGCCGTGACGCTGATGGCGCTGCCCGTGAAAAGCTGGTTCAAGTTGCCCAGTGTCAAGGTGGCCGATGACTTCATGAAGCCAATCACCAGGGAGTGATTAGCCGTATCCGCTTGAAAAATATTGGCCACGGACAGTTGGGGCAAGTTGATCGGAGTGGGGTTTGGGGCTAAGTTGTCAATTCCATCGCCCAACTGGCCATTGTAGTTATACCCCATCGTCCAGATCGTCCCGTCTGATTTTGTGAACAAAGAATAACTCGCTCCAGCCGCCACCGCCACCACATTAACCGGCACACTGACCGGCAGGTTGGTGTTGCTGGTCGTGCCGTTGCCAAACTGGCCATACTCGTTCCACCCCATCTCCCAAAGCGTCCCGTTCGTGTCCGCGAACAGCGAATGATACGCTCCCGCCGCAACTGCCACCACATTGC
>CAYYWB010000291.1:0-3262 GCA_964475285.1 uncultured Bifidobacteriaceae bacterium
TGGTGGCGATGGAGCCGGTCTGCAACATGCCGTGGACCGCGCCCACCGCGCCGCCCTCGCTTTGCAGTTCGATGATGCCGGGAATGGTCCCCCAAAGATTGCGTTTGCCCTCGGACGCCCACTGGTCGCACCACTCGGCCATCGGCGAGGAGGGAGTTATGGGATAAATCGCCATGACCTCATTGAGACGGTAGGCGACATGGGCGACGGCTTCATTGCCGTCCAGCGTCAGTTTTTTTCTTGTGCTCATGTTGATAAAAATTTCAAAGTTGTTGCGCCATGGAAACGACCGTAGTGACGGCGAAATTCAAACGGACTTGCTCATCGCCGACGGCTCTGAAATAAGAATAGATTAGACTGGCGCGGCGACCCCCACTTTTTTTGGCAAAGAAGCAACATCAGTTGCCCCGCCCGCGCCAATTTCAGGGAATCACCGCCGCCGTTCCGCCAAAGGCTTCCGGCTCAAAATGTGTATTTCGCAGACAGCGAGACGAGGTGGCGCGTGAATTCGCGGCCCTCGGCATACATCGCGCCCGGCGCGGCGGTGGACGCTTTGTTTTCCGCCCAATCGCCGGAAGCGGCGGCCTCGACGCTGAAATGCTGGTTGCAGGCGTAGGTCAGACCGACGCTCGGCGTGTAAATCCAGTCATTGCGGTTCACCGGCACCTGCCAGTCGCCGACGTAAAGCTGCATGCCGGCGCTGGCGCTGAAATGCGCGTTGAACGTGTGTTTCCACGTCGCGCTGTAAGTGATGTCGTCATAAATGCTCTGGCTCGAAAACGCCGGCTGCGTGTAGCGGCGGAACAGCAGCGTCACCGCGTCATTTTTGTCCGGCATCAGCGTCGCCGAGGCGTCCACCCAATAGTCAATCCGGTTGCGGTCAAAACCGGACGGCGTGGCGCTCCTCCAGTCGCGGATGTCCGGGCCGCCCAGCATCGCCAGTTTGATCCAGGACGCGGGACTGCCTTCCACGCCGAACAGGATGCGGTTGTAGGAGCTGTCGTAGGGGCTGTTCGCGCCGAGGAGCTTGCCTTGATCCTGCCGGCCATAGCGGTAGCCGAGGACGAGAAATGTCTTATTGCCCACGTCATAGCCGAGGTCCAGGCCGCCATTCACTTCCTGCCGGCTGACGTAGTTTTCATAACACAGGGGGGCTGGCAACGTTTGCTGGACGGTTCTGAAATCATGGACATAGGCGCTTGCAACCGGGCGCAGGAAGAAATCCCCGATTGAATAAGTCAGCTTGAACGCGCCGCGATAAATGAATGCGTCGCGGCGGTCGCGCAGCGGGATGCCGCCAATCGCCGGAACATCCTGCGAAGAGCCGGCGACGCGGCCAAAAGCGGGGCCGTAGCGGTTGCCGTCAATGTAAGTGTATGTGTCGGTCTGTTCCCAGACGGCGTCGCCCGCCGCGCCGCTGAACGTCGTCGCACCGCGGTGCGTCGTGTTGTCTTCCGACGGCGTGTCGTGATAAACCGCGACATCCGGAGCGTAGGACAACGACGCCTTGAAGCCGGTGCCGAACTTGTAATCCAGACCGACGTGCGGCGTGACGGTCGTCACCCACGAATCCTTTTTGGCCGGCACGGCACCCGGCACGATCGAAGCGATGTTCTGCAAAAAAACATTATCGTCGTAGGTCTCCTTCACTGCGGCGTCGGCTTTCCAAGTCAGGTTGGTGCTGGCCGCCAGGCCGGAATAGAAGGGGGTGAGCGCCGCCGCCAGCGCCGAAAGGCGGATGAATTTGCGGAGGCATTTTGATGAATGGATGGATGAGTCAGGCATAATTTGCGATGGTTTGATTTTCAGATAAGTTTATGATTGCGGTTTAACTAAAATTCATTTCCTCACCATTCCGAGCGGCAGAACGACTTTTCCGTAAAGCTCGTTTAGAACCTGCGCGAGGCCGGTGTAAATCGCCGAAAAGCCGCAAACGAGTCCCTCGAAGCCGGTGAATTGTTTGAAGCCGTCGCCGGCTTCGGCAAAATCGCCGTAGGCCAGAAGGAAGAACAAAATCGTCAGCGTGCCGAACACCACCTGCAACGCGCGGTTCAGACGGAACGTGCCGATGAACATCACGGCGGTGAACAATCCCCACATCGCGAGATAGGCGGGCATAGCGTTTCCTTCCGCTGCCGCGGCCAGATTCAATTTTGGCAAGACCAGCAGCACCACCAGCGACAGCCAGAAGAAACCGTAGGAAATGAAGGCGGTGGTGGCGAAGGTGTTGCCTTTCTTCCATTCCATGATGCCGGCGATGACCTGCGCGGTGCCGCCGTAGCAAATGCCCATGGCCAGAATCATGGAGTTAAGTCCGTAAAAGCCGGCGTTGTGCATATTCAGCAGCACGGTCGTCATGCCGAAACCGAGCAGGCCGAGCGGCGCGGGATTCGCGGTGGTGTCTTTGATTTGAGTGACGGTTGGTTCGTTCATAAATGTGGGAGTTGACTTTAACTGGTTAATTTGAATTGCATTTTTAATAAATTCCGGCTGCCGGGACCAAAAGCCCCGGCAGCCGGTTCTGATTCCTACTGCTTTCCTTTCACCAAGGCGTCCACGACATGCGGGTCGGCCAGAGTCGAAGTGTCGCCGATTTGATCCACGGCGTTTTCGGCAATTTTCCGCAGGATGCGGCGCATGATTTTGCCCGAACGCGTCTTGGGCAGGCCCGGCGCGAACTGGATTTTGTCCGGCACGGCAATCGGCCCGATTTCCTTGCGGACATGGTTGTTCAATTCCTTTTTCAACTCCTCGCTTTCCGGCACGCCGTCCTTGAGCGTGACGAAGGCGTAAAGACCCTGGCCCTTGATGTCGTGCGGCATCGGCGCAACGGCGGCCTCGGCTACTTTCGGATGGCTCACCAGCGCGCTCTCGACCTCGGCGGTGCCGATGCGGTGGCCGGAGACGTTCACCACGTCGTCAATGCGGCCCATCAGCCAGTAGTCGCCGTCGTCGTCGAGGCGGCAGCCGTCGCCGGTGAAATAGATGTTCGGATACATCGTGAAGTAGGTTTCGATGAAGCGATTATGATCGCCCCAGGTGGTGCGCAACATTCCCGGCCACGGTTTCTTGATGCACAGCTTGCCGCCTTCGTTCACACCAACTTCCTTGCCGTCGTCGCGCAGGATGACCGGTTCGACGCCGAAGAACGGACGGCTGGCGCTGCCGGGTTTGAGCGTGTGCGCGCCGGGCAGCGGCGTGATGAGAATGCCGCCGGTCTCGGTCTGCCACCAGGTGTCCACGATGGGGCAACGCTCCTTGC
>CAYYWB010000292.1:0-3255 GCA_964475285.1 uncultured Bifidobacteriaceae bacterium
GGCGGGCGACGTGGACGTGCTGCTGCTCGACAAGACCGGCACCATCACGCTCGGAAACCGCCAGGCCACGGCATTTCTACCCGCGCCGGGCGTCACGGAACAGGAACTCGCCGACGCCGCGCAGCTCGCCTCGCTTGCCGACGAAACGCCCGAAGGCCGCAGCATCGTCGTGCTTGCAAAGCAATTCGGCATCCGCGCGCGGACGATTCACGAATTGCCCGGCGCGCAATTCATTCCGTTCACGGCGCAGACCCGCATGAGCGGCGTGGATGTTGACGGCAGGCAAATCCGCAAAGGCGCTTCGGAATCGGTCAGAAAATTTCTTGGTGGAACGTTGGCGGCGGAAGTCGGGCGCGCCGTGGAAAACATTTCACGTTCCGGCGGCACGCCACTCGTTGTCGCCACCCGCGACCGCGCGCTCGGCGTGATTCATTTGAAGGACATCGTGAAAGGCGGCCTCGCCGACCGGTTCAAACGCTTTCGCGCGATGGGCATCCGCACGGTGATGATCACCGGCGACAACAAGCTGACCGCCGCCGCCATCGCTGCGGAGGCGGGCGTGGATGATTTTCTCTCCGAGGCGAAACCGGAGGACAAACTCGCTTTGATCCGCCACGAACAGCAGGGCGGCCGGCTTGTGGCAATGATCGGAGACGGCACGAACGACGCGCCGGCGCTCGCGCAGGCCGACGTCGGCGTGGCGATGAACACCGGCACGCAGGCCGCCAAGGAAGCCGGCAACATGGTGGACCTCGACTCGAACCCGACGAAGCTGCTCGAAATCATCGAAATCGGGAAGCAACTGCTCATCACGCGCGGCGCGCTGACGACGTTCAGCATCGCCAACGACGTGGCGAAATACTTCGCCATCATTCCGGCGATGCTCATGGCGACGTTCCCGGTCATCGCGCCGCTGAACATCATGCGTCTGCACAGTCCGGGCAGCGCGATTTTGAGCGCCGTGATTTTCAATGCGCTCATCATCATCGCCCTGATTCCGCTGGCGCTGCGCGGGGTCAAATTCCGTCCGCTCGGCGCGGCAGACATTCTCCGGCGCAATCTTCTGATTTATGGCGTCGGCGGCGTCATTCTGCCGTTCGTCGGCATCAAATTCATTGACCTCATCGTCGCCGGTTTGCATTTGGCGTAAAATGAAAACGAAACATGAAAATGTTTGGGGGAGCGCACGCGTCCCGCGTGCCGTGTTCGGCGTCGCGCCGAACACTCTTGGTAATTTGAGCAGGGTCAGCGGAACGAAGGTCTCGGCGGGACGCCTCGACCAGCACGCCAGAGGCGCGCACTCCCCAAACAAATTAAACTCTGAAAATTTATGAAAAACATCTTTGCAGAATTTGGCCGCTCGATTGTGGCGACAATTTTCTTCGCCATCATCCTGTGCGGCTTGTATCCGCTCGTGGTTTTTGCCGCCGGACAACTGCTATTCCCGCACCAGGCCAACGGCAGCCTGCTCGTGGACAAATCCAACACGGTTCGCTGTTCGGAATTGCTCGCGCAAAATTTCACCGGCGCGGGCTATTTCCATCCGCGCCCGTCGTCCGCGGGCGCAAACGGCTTTGACGCTACCAGCTCCAGCGGCAGCAACCTCGGCCCGACCTCGTCGAATCTGGTTGCGAACATCACCGCGAACATCGCCACCTACCGTTCCGACAACAACCTCGCGACGAACGCCCCGGTGCCCGCCGATGCCGTGACCGCCTCGGCCAGCGGCCTCGACCCGCACATCAGCCTGGCGAACGCTGAATTGCAGATTCCGCGCGTGGCCAAGGCGCGCGGGATGTCCGAGGACCGCGTGCGCGAGTTGGTGAAACAAAATGCCAGCGGCCGCGACCTCGGCGTCTTTGGCGAGTCGCGCGTGAACGTGATGACGCTGAACTTCGCGCTCGACCAGTTGCCGCGAAAATAGTTTCCTTGCGGCATGGAACCGCCCGCCATTGAACGGTTGAAGCCGGAGGATTTTCTCCGGCTCATCGAAAAGAGCCGGTTGGGAAAATTAAAAATTTATCTCGGCCACGCGGCGGGTGTCGGCAAAACCTTCGCGATGCTCGAAGAGGCGCATCGGCTGAAAAAGGCCGGCGTGGACGTGGTCATCGGCTGGGTGGACACCCACGACCGCAAGGACACGGAGGAGCTGCTCGAAGGTTTGGAGATCATTCCGCGCAAAAAAGTCCCATACGGTGACACGACGGTTGAAGTTCTCGACGTTGACACCATTTTCAAGCGTTACCCGACTGTTTGCGTGGTGGACGAATTGCCGTTCACCAACGTCGCCGGTTCGCAGCATCCAAAACGCTATCTCGAAGTGCATGATTTGCTGCTCGCCGGCATCAACGTCATCACCGCGATGAACATCCAGCATCTCGAAAGCCTGCACGACACGGTGTTGCGCGCCACGGGCGTGGACGTGCGCGAGCGTGTGCCGGACCGCTTCGTGCTGGAGGCCGATCAGGTCGTGAACGTGGATTTGACGGCGGAGGAATTGCGCGAGCGGCTGAAGATGGGGAAAATTTATCCGAAGGACCGCGCCGCCGCCGCGCTGGAAAATTTTTTCACGGAGAACAACCTGAACGAGCTGCGCGAGCTGGCATTGCGCGAAACCGCCAACGCGCTCGACCAGCGCCCGCGCAGCGGCGTGAAGTCGCCAACGGATGTCAGCGAAAAAATCGCGGTCTTCATCAGCACGAATCCGGTGACGACGGCCAGGCTGTTGCGCGCGGCGTCGCGAATGGCCGGGCGGTTGAACCGCGAGTGGATGGCTGTTTATGTCCGGCGCAAAAAGGAGGATCCGATGCGGATTCCGTCGGATTTGCAGCGGCAGTTCATGCAGAATGTCCAGCTTGCCACCGATCTGGGCGGCAGCGTCACGGTGCTGGAAAGCGAGGATGTTTGCGAGGCGTTGTTGAAGTATTGCCGCGAAAATGATGTCAATCTTGTTGTGCTCGGCACGACGGAACGGCATTGGTGGCAGTTCACGCGCCCGAACGTCCTCGAGTTTTTCATGCACCACGCGCCGGGCATTGACATCCACATCGTGGATCCGAACAATTAGAAATCGCGCGCTTCGCCGGGGCGCAGCAGATGCAATGTCTTGCCGGCGGCCTTGAATTTTTCCTTCGCGGCGGCGTGGTCAATTTTGATTGGCGGAAAAGTGTCAAAATGGACGCCGAGGATTTCATCGCAGCGGATGAAATTGGCGGCCTTCACCGCGTCGTCCGGCCCCATCGTGAAATTGTCGCC
>CAYYWB010000293.1:0-3248 GCA_964475285.1 uncultured Bifidobacteriaceae bacterium
CGCCGGCGTAAAGCGCCGTGCTGCCGTTCGCCTCGATGCTTTCGATTTTTTCCTTGAGCGCGTCCTTGTTTTCAACTTTTTGCGCGGACACGAGTACCTGTGCCTTGTCGCTGAAAATGACGAGCGAAAAAACATCGTCCTGGGCGAGGCGGTCCACCAGTTGCATCGCGGCCTGCTTGGTCTTCTCCAGTTTCGCGCCGGTCATCGAGCCGGATTTGTCCAGCACGACGGCGAGATTGAGCGGCGTGCGCCGGACTTTTGTCCGGTCGGTGATGGCGGAGAGGTCAATTTTGATGACGACCTCCTGCGGCGCATTTTTCACGATGTAGCCGCGCTCCGGCACGAGTTGCAATTGCAAAGTTTCTCCGGCAAACAGGTTCGCGGTGAACGCCGTCGCCAGACCGATGGTGAGCAGAACTGTCTTTTTCATGCCGCTAATCTGCCTGGCGGCGGGGAAAGAGTTGTCAGCGGCGCGTCAAAGGTTTGTAAAAAAATTGTCACACGCAGAACGCAAAACAGCTTTGCAAAATTTCCGGCGGCATTGCACGCTGGCGGCATGACAAAACCGCTCGCGCTGGTTTATTACGAGAAGCTGATGCCCGGCAGCCAGTTGGTGAACAAGCTGCAGGACTTGAATTACCGCGTCCAAACGGTCAGCGATCCGGCGTTGCTCCAGCCGGGTGCGCTGCACGAAATTCCGCTGCTGGTGCTGGTGGATCTGGCGGGCGGCGGCGAGGTTTTCAGCGCCATTGCCGGGTTGAAGGCGGATGCCGCCACCAGCCATATCCCGGTCATCGCGTTTGCCGCCGAGGGCGCGACGCGGGCGATGGCGGCTGCGGAAAAAGCCGGGGCGAAACTCGTTGTCAGCGAAAACGCGATTGCCAATCACCTGCCGGAACTGCTGGAACAGGCGCTGCAAATCGAGTGACGATTGCCACGCACTGTTCCCGGAGTGCCGGCCTCCGGCACGGCAAGTGTTGAGTTTTTCAAAAACGCGCCGGACCGGAGATCGGCGCTCCATTCGAGCGCAGAAGTATTTCGTTCGCCTGCCGGGAAAGCGCGCGTTACTTTTGCGCCATGACGGAATCAAAAGCGTCGCCGGTCGCGAGCCTTTATGTCCACGTCCCGTTCTGCGCGCAGAAATGCGTGTATTGCGCCTTTTATTCCGAGGCGTCGTCCGGGGAACTGGTGAACCGCTACGTCGCCGCGCTCGTCCGCGAACTGGAAATGGTCGCGGATGATCTCAAGCCGCAAACCATTTTCTTCGGCGGCGGCACGCCGTCACTGCTGACTCTCCGGCAATGGGAGCAAATCCTCCGTGCGATGGAAAAATTGAATCTGTTGGGTGCGGAGGAATTCACCGTGGAATGCAATCCGGCCACCGTCTCGTCAGACAAGGCGAAATTGCTGCGCGATTTCGGCGTGAACCGCGTTTCGATGGGCATCCAGTCGCTCGACGAAAAATTGCTGGATCGCCTGGGCCGCATCCACACGCGCGGAATGGCTTTCAAGTCGTTCGACATTTTGCGGCGCGCAGGCTTTGACAATCTCAATCTCGATTTGATGTTCGCGATTCCGACGCAGACGATGGAAATCTGGCGCGCGACGCTGGCCGAGGTGCTGGCGATGCAAAGCGAGCATCTGTCCAGCTACGAGGTGATTTACGAGGACGACACGCCGCTGTTCGCCCAGATGAAGGCCGGTGAATTTGACGTGGACGAAGAACTGGCGTGTGCGATGTATGAGGAATTGATTTCGCACGCCACCGCCGCTGGTTTCCGGCAATACGAGGTTGCCAACTTTGCCCGCGACGGGAGGGACGGCGTGCCGCCGTCCCTAAAGTCAGGGTCGCCGACACGGCGACCCTCCCAAGATCAAATTCCACTACTGGCCTGCAAACACAACGTCAACTACTGGCGCGGCGGGTCGTTTTACGGTCTTGGTCCGAGTGCGACCGGCTACGTTCGCGGCGTGCGGACAAAGAACTGGCCGAACACACAGCTTTACTGCGAGCAACTGGAAAACGGGAAGCGCGCCATTGAATCAAGCGAAGAACTGTCGCCGCTGCGACGCGCGGGCGAGACGGCGGCGTTCGGACTGCGGATGAATGCCGGCTGGCCGTTCGGGGAATTCCAGTGCGTGACCGGTTTCGATTTGCGGCGTGAATGGTCCGGGGAAATGAGCCAGTTGGCCGGACGCGGTTGGGGTGAGATTTCGTCCGACAATTTTCGGCTGACCAAAACCGGTTTGCGCTTCGCCGATTCAGCGGCGGAAATGTTTCTGCGCTGATTTAATCCGTAGCAGCCGACGTGAGGAGGCTCATTTCAATTTCGGCATACCGCTTTTTGATTCAGAGCCTCCTTACGTCGGCTGCTACAATTTTTAACATGGGAGCCGGACGGTGAAAGTTGTCCCGGCATTTTCCTTGCTTGAAACTTCAATCGCGCCGCCGTGCGCCTCGACAATGGCCTTGGAAATCGCCAGCCCCAGACCGGCACCGCCTGCCACGCCGAAGCGGAGCGAAGGCGGGCCGCCCGTCCGCGATTTATCGCCGCGATAAAACCGCTTGAAAACGTGCGGCAAATCCTCCGCCGGAATTCCCGGACCCGTGTCGCCAACGGTCAAAACGGCCAGGCCGCCTTGCGATGCCAGTGTTACGCGCACTTCGCCCTCCGGTTTGTTGTATTGAATCGCGTTGGTCAAAAGATTCGTGGCGACTTGCGCGAGCCGTTCGGCGTCGCCGGTGATTTCGAGCGGCGAAAGGTCGGTGAAAATTTTTACCCCGCGCTCTTCGGCGAGCGGCTTCACCAGTTCAACGCCATCGGCAACCGTCCTGGAAAAATCAAAACGCATCCGTTTCATTTGCTCCTGCCCGGCGTCGAGCCGCGCGAGTTCGAGCAGCGAACTGATCAATTTCCGCATCCGCTGCGCCGCGCGCTGGCAGGCTTCGAGCGTTTCGCGGTATTCTGGCGCGGTGCGTTCGCGATTCAGCGCGGTCTGTGCCTGCGTGAGCATCACGGAAATGGGCGTGCGGAGTTCGTGCGCGGCGTCGGAGGCGAATTGCTTCTGCTGCGCAAACGCGGCGTCGAGGCGCGCAAAGGTGGAATTCAGGACGGAGGCGAGCTTGCCCAGTTCACTTTCGGTTTCGGCGACGTTGATGCGCTGCGACAAATCGCCGGCGGAAATTTTCACTGCGGCAGAACTAATGTCGTTAATCGGACGAATCGCACGCGACGAAATAAACCAGC
>CAYYWB010000294.1:0-3247 GCA_964475285.1 uncultured Bifidobacteriaceae bacterium
AATTTCAACTGCTTCAGCCAGCGGATGATTTTCGGCCCCAGCCACCAGCTCAAAACCAGCGCCGTCACCGCCGCGCCCGCGCTGCGCACCGTGATGTAACGGAACAGCCGCAGCGCCGAAAGGCGGTCCGCCCACGGCGTTCCTTTCGTCCACTCAAGCAATTGCTGGCTCAAATAATAAAGCATGATCTCACGCTTTTCCCCACTTCAACGTTTCGGCGATGCGCTCCAGGCGCGACGCCCGCGACGCCTTCAACAAAACCACGTCGCCGGTTTTCAAAAATTGTTTCACCGCTTTCATCGCCGTTTCCACATCCGCAAATTCAATCACACGCGCCAGGCCCGCGTCGCGCGCGGCCTTCGCCACGACCGGCGCCATTTTGCCCACGGCGAACAATTGTCCGACTCCCAGTTCCGCCGCGCGTTTTCCGGCTTCCGCGTGCGCCGCCTCGCTGTGCGCGCCGAGTTCGTTCATGTCGCCGAGCACCGCCACGCGCCGGCCTTGCATCGGCAGGGCGCACAGCGTTTCCAGCGCGGCAATCACCGAGTCCGCGTTGGCGTTGTAACAGTCATCCAGCACGCGCACGCCACCGGCTTCCCAAAGTTGCAACCGCATCCTCGGCGGCTGGCATTCGGCCAGGCCGCGCTGGATTTCAGCGCGGCCCAGACCGAGTTCCCCGCCAACCGCAACCGCGAACAACGCATTCGTCACCTGATGCCGCCCCAGCAAATTGATCCGATACTCGCCGCGAAAATCTTGCAGTGGCACAGGCGTCTCGCCTGTGAGTTTATTCGGGCTGCCGGCTTTTTCAGAAACGCACAGGCGAGACGCCTGTGCCACTACTTGAAACGCCACGCCGTTTTTGTCCAGCCGGATTTTCTCCGCGCGCCAATCGTTCTTTTCGCCGAGGCCGACGCGGACCACTTGCACATTTGTCCGCTCCGCAATTTTTCCCGCCCATTCGTTGTCGCCGTTCAAAAACAACTTTCCGTCAGCCGGCAGCAATTCCGCGAGCCAACCTTCTTCCTGCGCAACCCCGGCTACATCGCCAAAAAATTCCAGATGCTCGCGCCCGATGTTCGTAATCACGCCGAACTTCGGCTGGATCATTTTCACCAGCGGCGAGAGTTCGCCCGGATGATTCGTGCCGGCCTCCAGCACGGCGGCCTGATGCGATTTCTCCAGCCGCAACAGCGTCAGCGGCACGCCGATGTCGTTGTTGAAGCTTGCCTCGCTCCAGAGCGTCACCAGTTTTTGCTTGAGAACCGACGCAATCAATTCCTTCACCGTCGTTTTGCCGTTCGAACCGCCGACGCAAATGACCGGCAGCGAAAAATCTTTCCGATATGCCGCCGCGAACTTTCCGAGCGCAATTCTCACGTCGTCCACCACCAGCATCGGCACGCCAGGCACGGTTTTGGACTTTGGACTTTGGACTTTGGACTTTTCAACGACAACCGCCGCGACGCCTTTGGCGGCGACTTCGCTCAAAAAATCATGGCCGTCGAAATGTTCGCCCTTGATGGCAAAGAACAAACCGCCCGGCTGCGCCTTCCGCGAATCGGTGCAGACATTCTTGGCCAAGATTTCCCCCGCGCCGTCCACCCTCCGCAGTGCTACGGCGGACGGGCGCCGGAGTTCGGCGTCGCAGGCTTCGGCGACAAATTTCAAAGATCGAGCTTCCACAAAAATTTCACTTCAGCAAAAACGTGGCCGTGACGACAGCGGTGATGGTTTTGTCCAGCGAGCTGGTGTCATTTTCGCCGCCGCTGCTGGTGTCGGTTTCGTGCGACGGCGTGATTTGGAACACGCCCATTTCCGCGTCGTGCAAATTGGCGATGCTCCGGCTGCCTTGCGCGGCGATTTGCTCGGCGCGGGCGCGGGCGTCCTTGGTGGCGTCGGCGAGCATCTCGATTTTTTCCTCGGCCACCTTGGTGTAAAGAAATTGCGGCGGATCGGTCGTGAACAAAACTCCCTGCTCGACCAGCGGCGTCGTGTCAAGCTGCGCCAGCCGGTCCACGTCGGGCGATTCGACGCGGACGGCCTGGGTCAGGCGATAGCCGGTCGTGCGTTCCTGCCTCCAGCCGTCGGCGTCCTTGATCGAGGATTTGAGTTCCTCAATGGCAATGGGCTTGAAAACGCGGTTGGTCACGCTGTTGGCCGCCAGAAAATTGCCGACTTTCACGGCGTCGGCCTTGAGCTTTTGCTGCGCCTCCAGCAGCGTCGGCGCTTCGGTCGTGAACGAGCCTTTCCAGATGACCAGGTCGGACTTGACGTTTTTGCGGGTCGAGCCTTTGGCCGTGATGAACTGCGAATTTTTCACCTTCAACCACGTCGTCGTCGCGAGCATGGAAGACAGGACGAGTCCGACGGCCAGAAAAAGTCCGGCGAGCATTCCGAAAAGTTGGGGTCGTGAATTGTTCATGGAGTTTGATAATTGTTTTTGCTTTTTGCGGAAGCAACGATGGGACGCGGGGATTTGGGCTGCCCCGGAATTTCATCCGGCACGATGTTCAGGTAACTCGCGCAGCGTTCGGCGATTTCATGGAACACCGGGCCGCAGAGCGCGCCGCCAAACGCGTGGCCGCCTTCCTTCGGCGCGTCCATCACGATGGAAATGCAGAGCTGCGGATTGTCCGCCGGGAAAAATCCAATGAAGGTGATGACGAATTTGTCGTTCGAGTAAGTGCCGTTGACGACTTTTTGCGCCGTGCCGGTTTTGCCGGCAACGACGTAATTGGCCATCCGGGCCAGCGGCGCGGTGCCGTCGTCGGACACGACGGTTTTGAGCGCCTCCACCATTTCCTTCGCGGTTTCCTCGCTGATGACACGGCGGACAGTCTGCGGTTCGTATTGCTGCACGACTCTTCCATCGCGGTCCTGCAGCCGTTTCACGAGCATCGGACGCATCAACACGCCGCCGTTGGCAATCGCGCCGACGGCCATCGCCATTTGCAGCCGCGTCACCGCCACGCCCTGCCCCATCGGAATTTGCGCGATGGAATATTTGCCCCATGTGTCGGGCGGACGCACAAAATTTGCCGCGCTGGATTCGTTCGGCAGCGAAATGCCCGTCAGCGCCCCCAGCCCAAAGCGGGTCATGTAATCGTAAAGTTTCGGCGCTTGAAGTTTGATTCCGATTTTCGACGCCCCGATGTTCGAGGATTTTTCCAAAACCTGCTCCACGGTGAGATTGCCAAAATGGTCGTGCTCCGCGTCGTGCAACGTGATTCCGCCGTAGTGAAAA
>CAYYWB010000295.1:0-3240 GCA_964475285.1 uncultured Bifidobacteriaceae bacterium
GATGTCATCACTCTTGCCCGGCTGCTGCGATGGATCAATCAGAGAAAGATTCGCATAGATAGCTGGAACAGGATTGGTTTTAATATTTTCTTCAATATATTCATTTTTTTCAACTCGCAGCTTGAAACGCTTGCCTGAAGGAGAAATCGCAAACGAGCGGTTCGCGTCAATGCTTGGCTTTTTGCTGGGATCAGAGGTTTGTGTGTCAACACCAACTTCAACGCAGTATTTTCCATTATCGGGATTGATTAGTATCTCCTCGTCAGAGGTTGACATCTCGCCATTCTGAACTGACGTGCAGCCTGAAAGAAAAACCGATGCAAATGCGGCCATGCAAATGCAAAGCGTCGAACGAAATCCGGCTATGCGGGGCCTTAATTTCATGCCTGTAATTCTACCAGACTGCATACGAACACCATAATTGATATTTAACCTCGCGCCATTGATATTTTCAATGCGCAGCACATGTCGCCTTGCGACGGCTGACACGTCGGTAAGCGCCAACGGCGGTTGGCTCCGGCGACTTCCATGAGAAGGCAGTCAAGGTTAATTTTGTTGGCACATGGTTTTATTAGTCGGAAACCGGGGCGTTGGCAAGGCTAAGAAAGGATCGCGCTTCCATCCGAACTCGCTGTCGCCAGCGGTTCACGGTTGGATCCGAAGTCCTTGCGGGAGGAGCGTGACCATCTTGTTATCGGGCTCGCCTTGCGGCGGCTCTGTCGCCGGACCGTCATCACTCCCAGATCAGCGTCCATTGTTTTCCTCCTAAAAGCGTTTTTGTTTTCGGGTTCAGGCCGGCACCATCACCAGAACGGGGCTGGCGGTGGCGCGGGGTTCGTAATTCGTGCCGTGTTTCCACAGGCTTAACAACAGCACGGCCAGTTTGCGGGCGACGGCGATGACGGCGCGTTTCTTTTCGCGGGCGCTGCCGGTGCCCGTGAGGCGCCGGCCATGTTCGCGCAACGCGCAGGCCGGGCCGAAGGGGCCCAGAACGTAATGCGCGGCGCTGACCAGCAGGCGGCGCATCAAACCGTCGCCGCATTTGCTGATGCGCAGTTGTTTGTCCGTGCCGCCGCTCTGGTCGCGGCGCGGACACAATCCCAGATACGCGCCCACGTCGCGGCTGCGGCTGAACCGTTGCGGATCGCCGATCTTCAGGACGAAGCACAACGCGGTGAGCGGCCCGACGCCGGCGATCTGCTGGAGTCGTTGCGTGGCGGGATACTCTTTCTTGCTGCGCTGCACTAGGTCGCGTTCCATGCCCTTGATCTGTTCGGTCACCTGGACGAGCACGGTGATCAAAGGTTGAATCACCGGCAGGCAATCCGGCGGGATGTCCGCCAATACGGTTTTGTGAAACGACTCGCTGGAGGGATTACACATGGGATGACCGAGGCTCTTGAGCGTGAAACGGATGGCATTGATGAGGTTGACGCGGGTGCGCACGAGGGCATCGCGGAGTTTGAGGCCGAGCAAATCATGCTGGGCCTGGGCGGAGCCGTGTTCGATGGGATGGAGCAGGGCCGGATCAACCCGCGCGAGCCGGGCGAGCATCCGGGCGTCGCGCTGGTCGCACTTGCGCTCGTTGCGCGAGATGGCGTGGAGCTTGCGCGGGTTGGCCACAATGACCTTCGCCCCAAGTTCGGTGAGGTAACGGCTGATCCACGGGCTGTGCGTGCCGGCTTCCATCGCCACCGTGGCGCGGGGGAAATCGGCCAGCAACTTTGCCAGCGCGGGACGGGTGTTGGACAACGCGCCCTCGCGGACGATCTGGCCAGTGGCATCCAGGACGCAGACGTGATGCGAGCGGTCACCAAGATCCAGACCGAGGGTGAACCCGCCGGGAACAATCGTAGCGGGCTTGTCGCGCCGCAGCGGAGCGAAGGCGGATGAAGTGAGAACGACAGACGGAGTGGTTTTAGTTTGTTTTTTCATAGGCAGAGAATTTAACCCATCTTTTACGACGGGCCTCTGCCTTCTCATCTAATCTTGTTAGGCTGCGACTGGCTTGTGTGAAGCACACTATTTGTCTGTAGAAATATCTGAAAACCCTCAATCATTGATGCCGAACGTCGCTTGATCTGGATATACGGATACCTCTTATCCCAATATTCGACGTCATGTGGAAAATATGCTAACTGATTTCCGTCATCGCCAGCATCGTGCGCCTCGCCCTGTGAAATAAAGCCCCGCGCTTCCCATTGTCTCCGCCGTATTTCACAGGGCAAGCCCCGCGCCCCGTTCGTCCCGGCGTAGCGGCTTTCGGCAGAAAGCCGCCATCTAAAATTCCTGTCACAGTTTCCGGCGCTCCGCCGAGACGCCGCTACGACAGAATGGTTCCCGAATCGATGTTCATCCGTGATCCTCTGTGGTTAAAAATTCAAACGCCAATTGCCCCAATCGTCCAACAAAAAGAATCTCAAAAAATTGCTTGCCAAGAAGCGACGGCAAAAATAATCTTGCCCCGTTCCCAGTAAACCAAAACTTAAACTGAAAACAGCCTATGCCTTACCAAAACATCTCCGCGCAGGTCACGGCTGCCGATGTCGCGGCCATCAAGGCCGCCGTGGCAACCATTCAACAAAAACTGCCGTTCCTCATCAGCCTCACGCCGGCGGAACGCAAGGGCCTTCCGAAAGCCGGGCCGAACAGTCTTTCGTTTGTCGAGAACGCCCTGACAGCTTCCCAGAATAATCCGGCCATTTTGCCCGGTTCATTTGATGCGGCGGGGTTCGCCTCCGCCGTGGCTTTGTTCGCGGTTTTGACGGATTTGAACACGGGCGTGGCGCAACTGGCGTCGGAACTGGACGACACGCGGCTGGACGTCGGCAGTCAGGCAATGGATCAAGCCCGGCAGGTTTATGATTATGTGAAGGCCGCCGTCAAAAAGACGCCCGGCCTCAAGCCGGTGGCCGACCAGTTGGCCGCGCGTTTTCAGCACGCCACCGCCGTCAAAGCGGCTCCGGCAGCGGCAAAATAGCCACGCCAGCGGTCAAAAACAGCCAAAAACAGCGCAACTGGCTGTAAATGATGGAGTTGCGAGCCTGACCATTTGAGCTTTTAGCTCGGTCATTTCACCTTTTTGCTCAAATGGCGCAGCTCGGATCTCAAATTTTTGACCTTTTTGCTCAAATCACGCAGTTCTGAACTCGGCGGATTGAGTTCCAAGCTTGGCCAATTCACCTTTTATACTATTTCCAGTTAGGTATTGCACTATACTATTTTTGTGATTATAAGTGG
>CAYYWB010000296.1:0-3224 GCA_964475285.1 uncultured Bifidobacteriaceae bacterium
GGCAAAGGGCTGCGGTTCCATCAGCGGATAGGCGTAAATGTAGCCGGTGGCCGAGTGGCGGTGGGAGAGAAAATAAATTTCCGGCTCGGACCCCAGCACGGCGACTTGCGCGTCCTGTGGCGAGTGTTTGTCAATGAATGCCGCGACGGTTTCCGCCTCGGGAAAAAGTTCGGCGCCATACAACGCGTGCCCCCCCTGCGCCGCGAAAACGCGCCACACATCGCTGGTTTTGACGACGGTAAAAATGAGGAGCAGCGCATAAACGCCGGCTGGCCACTGGCCGAACCGGGTCGCGCCCATTTTCCGGCGCCACAGCCCGCACGCTCCGCTCACGGCGCAGCCGGCCAGCAGTCCGAGCGCCGGCAGCGTCAGGAGAAAATAATGCGTCCGAAAATAAAAACCCGGAACCGTGGTCAGGAAGGACGCCAGCGTGAATCCCAGGAGCCAGACGCGCGTTTGCCGCAGCCGTTCGTCAAACCAGATCATTCCCAATCCGGCGAGGCACGGCAGCCACAGCCAGAAATCTTCCGAAGCCATCGAGTGGATGCTCCACCAGAATTGCGAGCCGATGTCGGAAATGGACACGATCGAAATATACTGGCGCGCATAATCCACCGTCCAAAACCAGAACTGGTGGAACACCCCCGCGCACCAGAGAACCAGAAAGCACAAACCCAACGGCAGCGCGGCCCCGACCGCAAACGCCGCCGGAATCCGCGCCGCGCGAATTCCCGCGAGCCGATTTTTGAGAAAATTTTCCCACACAAAAACTCCGAATGCCCACGCCGCGATGATGGCCGCGTGTTGTTTCATCAGCGTCGCCACGCCGAACATGATTCCCGCGGCCCCGGCCATTTGCCAACGCGCCGTCTGCCGGGCCTTCCACATCAAACACAAACCGGCGGTCGCAAAAAACGCCTCGAAGTGGGCGGCGTGGCCTGCCAATCCGAACAACGCGGTGTTGGCCGCGAGGACGGCATAACTGGTCGCCGCCACCATGCCCGCCGTTTGGTCGAGCATTTTTTTGCCGAGCCAGTAAAGCATCAGTGCCGTCAGAGTGGTAAGAATCGTGACGCCAAAGTGAATTCCAGCCGGAGTCTCGCCGAACAGCCGCATGATGACCGCATACATCGCGTAGGTGCCGGGAAACTTCATGTTGAAGGCAAGCTGGTAGGGCGGGATGCCCTGCAACATGAGCTGGCCGGCGTAGGCGTATTCGCCCTCGTCGCGTTCAAGGGGAAAATTCAACAGGCTCAAACGCACCGCCGCCATCAGCGCCAGAACCGCGACCATGAACCACCACGTCCAATGCCGGTTGAAATGGCGGGCGTGGCCGGGCGTTGCGGTTGGGGACGATTCCGTCATGCGCGGCATTCTGCAAATTCATCTTCCGGGAGCAAGTGAATACGTCGCCGGCCACTTGAAAAATCACGCGGCATCGGAGCGGTCATGGCGCATCCATGTTCGTGCGGAGCAGCGGCGTCAAATTGGCCGGTCCTTGCCAGCCCTCGGCCATGCTCAACTGCATGTTTTCGGTGAAACTGACATACAGATTGGTCGAATAATAAACCTGCTGAAACTGGCGGCTGTGATTGCTCAAAAAGCCGGTGGCCTGGGCGACCCAGTTCCGGTTGTAGGGCTGGTCCGACCAGTTGGAATATTTCAAGGGCGGCGGCGGCAAATCCGGCGGCAGCGGCTTGCCGGGCGCTGGAATGTTGATCCGGCCAACAATCCAGACGCGATGTCCGGCCTGGAGCGCCGCGCCCATTTGAGCGAGCACGGGACCGATGGCGTCGCGGGTTTCCATTTTTTCCCGGACCAGATCGTAGCGGTGCGTGGAATGATCCCGCAACGGCGGCAGCGTGTCCCACGGCGTTGAACTTTTGAAATACCGGCCGAAACTGATGCCGCAATACCACGGGGTGACGATGATGAAATCGTCCGGACCGGCTTCCGCCGTCAGGCGTTGCGCGACGAGGTCGAGGTTCGTGAAGCGCTGGCTCAAATCCTCGCGTTCAGGATGATCCGCAATGATGATTGTGGTGACGGCGAAACCGAAAACCGCCGCGCGCGCGTGTCGGCCCGACAACGGCAGGCCGATTTCGCAGCAGACCGCCGCCAGCGCCATCAGCGGAAGAAAATACCACGGCTCGGTGTTCAACGCCGCGAACCAGAGAAATCCGGCAAAGCCCGCGATGGCCGTCAGCAGCGCCACCCCGGCGAACAACGGCAGGTCATCCGTGACGGCATCATCGGCGGGCGCCGCCGCGCGCGGAAACATCCGTTTGAACAGCCGGTTCGAGTCCAAGACGGCGACCATCACCAGCAGGAACAGCCAGAAATACCAATGCGATTTTGGCATGGCGGCAAACCAGAAAAAACCGGCCACCGTCGCCAGCGCCACCGTCAGCGTGCCGATGCTGATGAAGGAGCCGGATCCGGCCCGCGCGCCGCCGGTTTCCGGCTGGCGGCGAAGCAATGTTGCGCCGGCGCAAACGACAACAGCCACCACCAGAAATCCCCAGACCCAGATGTATTGCGCCAGCGGAAATCCCATGGCGTTGTCCAGATTGATTTTGACCAGTCCGGGATCGAATCCGATCCGCAGCGAGGCCGCCGCATCCGGCATGGAAACAATGCGCGGCCAATACGGCAGCAGGGACGCCGCCGAAATCGCCGCGACGAAAAGAATTTTCACCGCCGCGCGCCCGTTTTTTTGCCGCGCGCAAACCGCCCAGGCGCCGAAACAAATCGCCGCGACGAGGATGGCGTTTTGATAAAGCGCCTGCGCGCTCAAAATCGCCAGCGCCGCCAGCCAGCCCGCGCGCCGCCACGTCGGATTTTTCAAAAAAAGGCACGCCGCCGCCGCCGTGAGGAGAATGGCCAGGCCGCCCAGGCCATACGCCCGCAACGAGTCGCCGAAAATGATCACCGTGCTGTTAAGCGCGAGCAGCACCAGCCCAAGCACAGGCGGCGCGCGGCGGATTTTCCAGACGGCCAGCCACAGCGCGGCGGGCAGCGCCAGCCCGATCAAAACGCCCAGCAGCCGCAGGCTCAAATCAGTTTGGCCCAACCCGATGGCCGTCCAGCCGCTCACCAGCAGCGGCATCAGCACCGGAAACGAATCCTGCGACATCGCGGCCAGCGAATGGCGGCTGGACAGGTTGATGAGATTGACTTCGTCCCGCCAGAAACCGCCGGCGTGACGCAGAAAGAAAAAATGG
>CAYYWB010000297.1:0-3206 GCA_964475285.1 uncultured Bifidobacteriaceae bacterium
TGCTGCTGCTGCCGGTCAACACGCGCTTCATCGTCTCCACGCGGCAGGTGGACATCCCGTCGTTTGCCAACGCCGCGTTTGCCGCGTGCGTGATGACGTTCGCCGCGCGCAAGCTGGGGCTGCATCCGACGGCGCTGCAATTCGCCGGCTTCGCCGTGCTGTGCGTGGCGGGGCTGGCGATTCATTACTCGCTGATGTTCCTGCTGGCGTCGGTGAGCTTCTGGACGGTGCGGGCGCAGGGCATCGTGCGGGGCTATTACACCCTGTTCAACATCGCGCGGCTGCCGGACGAGGCGTTTCGCGGTGCGTTCAAGGCGGTGTTCACGTTTGCGCTGCCGGTGCTGCTGGTGAGCAACGTGCCGGTGCGCGTGCTGGTGAACACTCTGGCCTCGCCTTGGCAATGGCTGGTGCTCGTCGGGCTGGGTGTGGTGTGGATGGTGATTTCCGAATGGTTCTGGCGCCTGTCCATCCGGTGTTACACCAGCGCGAGCAATTGAAAGGCGGGGACGGTTATCCGTCGCTGTGGCAGATTTGGCGGGGCGGGATTCGAAGGGACGGGTTGCACGAGTCCCAAAATCTGAAACCTGAAATCAGATCAGGGACTGGTGGCGCTCGTCCCTCCGGTTGGGGCGGCGAATCAATGAGTGACCGCCTGGCCGTCCGGCGCCTTGAGGTATCGCTGCGCGAATTGCAGAAAGGCCGGCCAGTCGGGAGCATCGCTGTGCGGGCCGTTGTGGTAACGAAAGGCAATTTCGCCCGACGTCAACGCCGTGTCGGGCGCGGGCATTTCCATCGAACCTAAATCGTTTTTGCCGAGCAGCCGATACACCGGCCCGGCGGCGACGGCGGCGAGAAACGCCCCGTGCGGATCGGCCCATTGGTCGCCCGTGCCGCCGTTGAGAAAAATCGGCCGCGGCGCGACCAGCGCGATCAATTCATCCGAGTCCACCGGCAGATCGTTCCAATGTCCGGCGTATTTGTGGAAATTGGGGGCGAACCAATGCGAGCTGGCGACGTTGTCCACCGTCTCGCCAAAATTGCGCCGCGATGGTTTGGCGCCGCCCTCGCCGGAGCAACTGGGATACGCAATCGCCCAGCGCGGATCCAGCGCGGCGGCCAGCAGCGCCGCCTTGCCGTAGCGGGAATGCCCCTCCACGCCCATTTGCCTGGCATCAATGGATTTGTCGGTTTCGCAATAATCCAGCACGCGGCTCAATCCCCACGCCCACGCCGAGAGCGCGCCCCAATCATCGGGCTTTCTCGCCTTGCCCTCGGTCATCAACCCGATGATGCCGGAGGTCAGCCCGCCGCTGTAATCATTTTGGATCGGCCCGACTTCCATCGTCGCATATCCCCAGCCGATGGCCAGAAGCTGATACAACGGGCTGCCCGGCGGCGGATCCGGCTGCGTCGTCGAGGGTGCGCCGCCGGCGCGAGGCGCGCCGTAGCCGCCCGGCCCGGCAGTAACAATTACAATCATCGGCACCGGCCCTTTGGCGTTTGACGGCGTGAACGTGGTTAGATTGATGCTCGGATTGGCGGCGGGATACCGCGAATTGTCTATGTGGCCCACGACGTTTTTCCTGACGGCGGTTCCGCCGGCGGCATTGGTGTTGGTGGAGGTCACTTCCCAGGTCACCTTCGGCGTGTTTTCAGGAATCCGCCCATACATCTCGGCGCGAAAATCCTCCAGAATCTCCGGGCGGCGCAAATTCCACCACATGGCGGCATCCTTGACCGGCTGGCCGTTCTTCAGCACCAGCGGATCGGGCAGCGGATAGGGATTGGCTTTGGCTTCATCGTAAGAAGTCCAGGTTCCCACGCCCGACCGCGTGTAACTTCTGCCCTGGGCGTCGGACCACGAACTGGGCCGCGTCGGGTTCTGCGTGATGCCGGCGGGACGATTTGTATCCGGCTCAAGCTGGCCGGGTTGCTGAACGGGAGCTGCCGCTTGCGTGGCTTGGGCGCTGGCGATGTTTGTGCCGAAACCGGCGAGCAACAAAAACGACATTCCACAGACGCACCAGCGAATCCGATGTGCCATGCCGGACAAGCGGCAGGGCTGGTTGAACTCAATAATTTTCATGATGGATTTCCATTGATGTTCGCCAAATTGATTCATGCTAACCCTGTTGCAATCCGCCTGTCCAGAATTTCATTCACCGGCATGGCGACGAACAAATCAAGCCGTTCATTTGACACTTGAAAACCGGCGCGGGCCGGGTGTTGACAACGCGCCCTCGCGGACAATCTGGCCGGCGGCATCCAGGACGCAGACATGATGCGACCGGTCACCGGGATCGAGGCCGAGGGTGAACCCGCCGGCGGCAATCGGAGCGGGCTTGTCGCGCCGCGGCGGGGCGGAGGCGGATGAAGTGGGAACGTCAGACGGAGCAGTGTTGGTTTTTTTATGGGCAGAGAATTTAACCCATCGCACTGCGACGGGCCTCTGCCCTCTCATCTAATCTTCTTAGGCGGCACGGTTTGTGACATCTGTGAGTGCATGAAAAAGCAAGTGCAATCTGGCCTGTCCGGCGGCGTCGAACTGAAACACAGGAACAAAGTGATAAGACGTGTCTGGATACTCAACAATGCTAACCAGCGATGTCTCGCGCAGATGTGGCTGCGAAAGCTCGCCGACCGGAACAAGGACAGAGGCTGTCGGGTAAGGGTAATAAAGTCGAATACCTCCCTGTTCAACTCGCGCCCCAAGTGCCTGATGGATGCGTGTGGTAAAAAGACCTCCGAAGACAAGCGTGAACAAAACATAGACACCAACACGTCGAATAGCTGGTGACGCAAACCAAAGCGGAATCCCGTAAAGCACACGAAAGAATGTAAGCATCAAAATTGCCGTCGCAAAGTCAGCGATAAAACCAACTATTGACGGCGACAGCAACACGGCATCCGAACTGGCTGCCCGAAGCCCGACATACCTGCTCGCCGCAAGGGTGAGAAAGGCGACTCCACAGGCGATGAAATGCGTGCGTGCCTCTCTCCGCAAGAGAATCAAAAATGGGTCTTTGGCGTTGGTATTCACGACAAGTGTGGTGCCGCCTCCTAAGGAGATAGGCGCTACATGATGAGATGCAGATGCTTATGTATCCATATCTTCTTGTGTCATTGCCCCGCCGCCGTGGCGGTTGGTGTGCTAACTATTTATTCTGTTTCAAATTGCGGTTAATCATGGTCGGCTTTTGGGCATG
>CAYYWB010000298.1:0-3195 GCA_964475285.1 uncultured Bifidobacteriaceae bacterium
TGGTCGGAGCGACAGGATTTGAACCTGCGACGTCTTGCTCCCAAAGCAAGTGCTCTACCAAGCTGAGCTACGCTCCGACCCGCCGTCATGTTTGCAGGAATCAGCCGCCAAGCAAGTGCAATCGGAAATGCCCGGTGACAAAGTTGCTGGACGCGCCCGCGCGCCGTGCTAGATTACCGCCGTCATGTCAACCGGATCTCCCGCAGCGCAGAAAAAAATCAACCTCCGCCGCCCCGACATCATGGAGGCGGTGCAGGCGCAGGTGCTTTCGCATTACCGCAGCGAAATCGTCGAGCGCATCCGCGCCGGCGGCGGCGTGCTCTCCGCCGGCGAACTCACCGTGAAGCTCGCGAAGGAGTTCGGCTTCTGCTACGGCGTCGAGCGCGCTATTGACCTCGCCTACGCCGCGCGGAAATATTTTTCCGACGTCGCGCCGCACACGCCGATTTATCTGCTGGGCGAAATCATCCACAACCCGGAGGTCAACGACCAAATTCGCAACATGGGCATTAAAATCATATCGCCCAAGCCAACCGAGGAGGAATTGTCCCAGTTGCAATCCGGCGATGCGGTCATCATTCCCGCCTTCGGCACCGAGGTCGGCACGCGCAAAAAGCTGGAGGCCAAGGGCTGCGCGCTCATTGACACCACCTGCGGCGATGTGATGAGCGTCTGGAAGCGTGTCCGCCAATACTCGAAGGAGAATGTCACGAGCATCATCCACGGCAAATCGTGGCACGAGGAAACCAAGGCCACCAGCTCGCAGGCGCGCGCCTACGGCAACGGCCATTATCTCGTCGTCTTCAACCTCGCGGAAACCGATTACGTCTGCGGCTACATTTTGAACGGTGGAAACAAGGCCGAATTTCTGGAAAAATTCAAAGGGGCGTATTCCGCCGGATTCGATCCCGACATCCATTTGCAGGCCGTCGGCGTGGCGAATCAAACCACAATGCTGCGCGGCGAAACCGAGGAGGTCCAGCACCGCTTCCGGGCTGCCATGGAGAAGAAACACGGCGCGGAAAACATCGGCAAGCATTTCCGGTTCTTCGACACCATTTGCGGCGCGACGCAGGACCGGCAGGACGCGCTGGAAAAACTGCTGCGCGAGCCGATGAACCTGCTCATCGTCGTCGGCGGTTACAATTCGTCAAACACCTCGCACCTCGCCGAAATGGGCGAGGGCAAGCTGCCGACTTATTTCATCAAGAATGCGGCAAAAATGGAATCGGACAAATTCATCCGCCATTACAACCAGCATCTCAAGCAGGAAGTCGCGACGAATGACTGGCTGCCCGCCGGCAACATCACCGTCGGCGTCACCGCCGGTGCAAGCTGCCCGAACAATTTGATCGAAGACACCATCCGCCGCCTGTTTGAGCTGCGCGGCATTTCCGTTCAGGAATTGCTCCAAAATTGATGATGATTTTATTGTTGACAAATGATGAAAATAACATCATTTTGCCCGCATGAGAATGACCGTTGAATTGGACGAAAAAACTTTGGATGAATTGTTGAAGGTCACCGGGCACAAGAAAAACAGCCCTGCGGTGGCGTTTGTTGTCCGGGATTTTCTCAATCGGAAAAAGGCGAAGAATTTCGGGCGGATGTTGCGGGAAGGCAAGTTTGATTATCCCGCCACAAACGAGGAAGCCGAAGCCCGCGACATTTGAGGATTGTCATGGTGCTGGTGGATTCATCCGTGTGGATCGAGGCGTTGCGCCGGGACGGGCGTCTCGACGTGAAGCTCGCGCTGGAAAATCTGCTGGAGGAATACGAGGCCGCGTGGTGCGGCCCGGTCAAACTTGAAGTGCTTGGCGGTGCGCGCTCGCGGGATCGCGCGCCACTCGAAGCTCAATTCAGTTGCATTCCCTATTTTCCGATGGCCGATGCGGCTTGGGATTCGGCCAAACAACTTGCCTGGCGGCTGCGCGACCGCGGCTGCACCGTGCCGTGGAACGATATTTTGATTGCCGCGCTTTCCGTGAAAGCCGGCTGCCGGATTTATGCGGTGGATAAACATTTTCAAATGATGTATGAATCCGGAGCGGGTATTGTGCTTTACAAGCCGGGCTACGGGGGCCAATACAATCCAAACTGATTTTCAATCCATCATGCCCCGCACACGCCAGGAACTGGAGCAGATCGAACGCCAAATCCTCGCGCCGTTCGCGCAATTCAGCGGCGACTCGCGTGGCCGCAAATATCCAGAGCCGCCGCCTGAATGGCGCACACAATACCAGCGCGACCGCGACCGCATCATCCATTCGCGCGCGTTCCGCCGGCTTGAATACAAGACGCAGGTTTTCCTCAACGGCACCGGCGACCATCTGCGCACGCGGCTCACGCACACGATGGAAGTTGCCGCCATCTCGCGGAACCTCGCCAGCGCGCTGCGTTTGAACACCGATCTGGCCGAGACGATTGCGCTTGCGCACGACCTCGGCCACTCGCCGTTTGGGCACAAGGGCGAATCGGTCCTCAACGGATTGATGCGCGGCCACGGCGGCTTTGAGCACAACCACCACAGCCTCCGCATCGTCGAGGAATTGGAGCAGAAGTATCCAAATTTCTCCGGCCTCAATCTGTCGTGGGAAGTCCTCGAAGGTCTGGCCAAACACCAGACGACTTTTGACCGGCCTGGCGTGAAGAAGGGTTTCATCACCAAAAACCCCTCGCTGGAGGCCCAAATCGCCAATCTCGCCGATGAAATCACGTATTACAGCCACGATCTCGACGACGGTTTGGATTCCGGTTTGCTGTCTGAAAAACAATTGTCCCAAAAAGTCCGCATCTGGGCGCACGCCGCGCGGCTGGTGAAAAAAGAGCACGGCGATTTGCCTGACGAATGCCGCCGCTATTTCATCATCCGCACCATCATTGACCTGCAAATCAAGGACGTCGTCGAAACCAGCGAGCGGCTCATCCGCACCGCCCGCGTGTCATCCGCCGACGACGTGCGGCGCTACCCCAAATCACTCGTGAAATACAGCGCGGAACGCCGCAAGCTGAACCTCGAACTGCGGCGCTACCTTTACAAAAATCTGTATTACAACCGCGTGGTGAACGAGCCGCACATTCGCGCAAAGCAGCTTTTGCGGGAGCTGTTTTATTTTTGTTTGAAGCACCCGAAGGAAATTGGCGAACAGGCCCGCCGCCAGTCGCGCAAGGCGGGTCTGCACCGTGCCGTGTGCG
>CAYYWB010000299.1:0-3189 GCA_964475285.1 uncultured Bifidobacteriaceae bacterium
GATTTTCGATTTGCGATTGATGATTGCCGGCCACGACAAGTTCGCGCGATTCGGCACTGGCGGGCATCGGGTCAAGTTTGACGAGCCATTTGCCATCCGCATCCGCCGTCACCGATTTTGTTTGCCCGGCGAATTCAACCGTGACCTGCTCGCCGCTTTCCGCCGTGCCCCAGACCGGCACGGGTTTTTCGCGCTGCAAAACCATGTGGCTGGTGAACGGGCTGGCGAGCTTGACTTCGGCGCGCGCGGCAACGGCGAACAACATCGAAACGCACACCAACGCTGCGATGCAATGGCCGTGCATTGTATTGGTGGTTTTCATAAATCGGTTTTCCATTATGCCGGGTTGTTGGTCTGCGCGCAACACGGCGGCAAACCGCCGCTAAAAGCGAGCGCGGACAAAACCAAAAGCCATCGCAAAAGAAACGCCATGCGCCCGAAACTAAACGACAGCGCGCGGTGACAAAAGCGGGAAATCAAGGCCGCGAACATCCCCGCGCCCCACTGACATGAAAAAGCGGTTTGCATTGTTCAAGGCGGGGTTGGCGGGGCTGATTCAGCCGGGGACGGCGGATGGCCGTTTGAAAAAGTGGTTGGATCAGGTTGGATTAGGTTGGATTTGGTTTGACCGACCGACTCAAGGTGGCTTGATTTACCTTGAATTGGCTTGAATCGAGTTGACCCCGTTTCACCCACCGGCGGACTGACGGCGGATTGAGGTTTTTTCCGCTTTTCCATCAATCGTTCCAAAACTTGCAACGTGCCGGCCTGGGATTCCGGACTCGAACTGGCCATCAGTCCCATGAACGACTTGTGAATCACGGCGGCATAAATGGGGAACAGCGCATGGTTGGTTTTGTT
Organism: uncultured Bifidobacteriaceae bacterium; assembly: GCA_964475285.1. Lineage (GTDB taxonomy): Bacteria > Verrucomicrobiota > Verrucomicrobiia > Limisphaerales > UBA11358 > UBA11358. The sequence goes on from CAYYWB010000299.1 coordinate 862, forward strand.
TTTGGCACCGGCCTCATTTTGTTCCGCCTGCCAGCGCTCGCGGATGAGGCGCGCCCGTTCGGCGCTGGATTCCTCACGGCGCAACTGGCTGAATTTTCCCACGGCCTGCCCGACACAGACCAAACGTTCTTTGACATCGGTAGTTTGCGCCAGCGCCTCGCGTGTGGCTTGCGCCAGTTCCGCCGCCAGCACCACGGACAAATGACGGCTCAACTCCCCGTTTTTATCGGCAGCTTCCAAATCCGCGGCGTCTTCGGCCAGTTGGCGGACCAGCGCCCGCCGCTCCAGGTTGTTTTCCCAATCGCGATACCCGCCCGCTTTCCACTCGGACAGGTTTTGTTCGGTGATGGCCCGGCCGTCAAATTCAGCGGTCAGCACGGCTTTGACTTCCGGCAAGGAATCAAGCCAGACCACCAGCCGCTTGCCCGGCTCGCCGTCCTGCAGGCGGCGGTTCAACGGCTCGCGGATGGCGCGCGGCAGCCGGGCGATTTTTCCGACGCGGGTCATGTCATTTGAAGAGTGATATAAATCGCGGCGCAGCCTTGCTGCCTCCATGACGATTCCGCAGCGCGGCTATGAACGCCGGTGGCAACCGGAGGACCGTCGTGCCGTAGCTGTTGGTATAGACAGACGGCGTGAGTCCAACCCGGCTTTGACGAATGGTGGCCGCGCGTGACTTCAATTCCGCCTCGATCTTCGGCAGAGCCGCAGCCACCAGCACTGGAGCAAACGGGCCGGCGACGGATTTGAAAAATGAATGAAGTTGGTCACGCGATGATGAGGTCAACTCACCGTGAAGGTTGGTGGTAATTGTTAATTTTGTCATGGTGTGGTTATTCGTTATTTCTATTTTTATTGTTCAGAACGTGCCCAATTTACTTCGAGGCGCAGAAACAGGCTATTGGCAGGAGCGACCTCCATTGCCAACGCGAGTTGGCAGTTATTTTGCTACAGGCAGACCAACTTCTTTGCAAAGCTTGTAAAATGATCTGACATCGTAGGACGGGAAATTGGGAAGTTTCCTAATCTCCGCGACGGTGCGGCACTGCTCCACAGCCTCGGCGTATTGGCGAAGAAAATGATAGATGCGAGCCTTCTTGATGACAGCGCCACTCTCTTTCTTAATGGCTTTACCGAATTCGACAAGAAACGGGTGATCCAGCGCCCACACCGCATCCATGATGATTTTGGCGAGTTTAATTCCGAAGGGACTGTTGCCAACAACCTCCGGGTAAGACTTCGCAGCGCACGCCACTTTCAGCGCAGCGAGCAGCCGGGCAAGTTTTTTCGGATCGCTGCGTTTTTTGCTCTGATTAAGTTCCGCAATCAATTCTTGGGGAGTAATTTTGGCGAGTCTTTCCTGCTCGGTTTCCACCTTGCTTTGGGTCAGCTCCGGGAATGTTAGACGGTCAAGCTTGCTCGTGATTTTGACCGTCCAATGGGTCGCCCTTGTTGCAAACACTTTACGACACCGGCCATGCAAGGCCAAAATCCGTTTTTGCTCCGGCCAAAGAAATTTGGCCATTTCGATTTCCGCCAGAGTCGGCAGCTTATTTGCACGCCTGACCCGCGCATCCTGCTGCATTGCCTTCTCAAATTCCTCATTGATCAACCTTTCCTCAAGCGTCAAGGGGCGCTTGCCGGGTTGTTTATCGTGACGGAATTTGAGTTTGGCGCGTTTCACAATCGGAGCATTACACTTTTGAAAGAAATGGATTCATCGAAACGTTCGCCGCCAAGTCACCGTCTTATTCCAGTCGGTCAGCGGTTGCTTGAGCGCTCCGTGTCGTTCCAGCAGCTTGTCCGCGTGTGCCACAATGATCGAGTTTGGAATGATTTGCGTATTGAGACACGACTCCTGCATGGCGTCAAACGACTTCCGCTCGCGCCCGGCGCCAAAATAAATACTCCATGCAATGTATGCCGCTGCGGTGGAGCGCCCCAGCCCGGCGTCGCAGTGAACTATAAACCGGCCTTCCGAGCCGGGACCGCAACGCGGCGTGAGCCAGTCAATCAGCGACCTGACATCCTGTTCGGTGGGCGCCAATGGATGGTCAAGCGCATCAACGTCGTAGAAGTATCCAATGTAGTGGTTTTCGGGTGGAACCCACGGCGGTCGAAGCTCTGAAATGTCCGCGCCGGGATTTTGCAGCGAAACCAAGTGATCCGGCGTGAACCGCTCCGTGGCAAACGTCCAATCTCGCGGACAGACAAATATCTTCATATTCAGTCAGAGCCTCCTCACGTCGGCTCCTACGGAAAAACTTACAACTCCATCGCTTTTTGCTCGTGTTGCCTTTTTTTGATTCGGGGGCTTTTTTGTAGGAG
>CAYYWB010000300.1:0-3183 GCA_964475285.1 uncultured Bifidobacteriaceae bacterium
AGCCCAGCGGCGCGCTGCATCTCGGAAATTATTTCGGGATGATGCGGCCGGCCCTTGACCTTCAGGAGAAAGGCGAGGCGTTTTATTTCATCGCGGATTATCATTCCATGACGTCGCTGACCGACGCCGCCGCGCGGCGCAAAAACACGCTGGACGTGGCGCTGGACTTCCTCGCGTGCGGCCTCGACCCGGAACGGACCGTTTTCTTCCGCCAATCCGATGTGCCGGAAGTGACCGAATTGACGTGGCTGCTTTCCACCGTCACGCCGATGGGATTGCTCGAACGCGCGCACAGCTACAAGGACAAAATCGCGAAAGGCATCGCGCCGCACCATGGCCTGTTTGCCTATCCGGTGCTGATGGCGGCGGACATTTTGATTTACGATTCCAACGTCGTGCCGGTCGGGCGCGACCAGAAACAGCACGTCGAAATGACACGCGACATCGCCATCAAGTTCAACGAAGCCTACGGCCAGACGTTCGTGATTCCCGAACCGCAAATCCGCGACGAAGTCGCCGTCGTCCCCGGCACCGACGGCCAGAAGATGAGCAAAAGCTACGGCAACACGATTGAAATCTTCGGTGACGAAAAGTCCGTCCGCAAAAAAATCATGGGCATCACGATGGATTCGCGCACGCCAGCCGAGCCGAAACCGGACGCGGAGAAAAATCTTGCCCTCCAACTGCTCAAGCTCGTCGCGCCGGCGGACGTGGCGAAGGATTTTGAAACGCGCCTGCGCGCCGGCGGCCTCGGCTACGGCGATTTGAAGAAGGCGCTGTTTGAGAATTATTGGAATTATTTCGCCGACGCGCGTAAAAAACGCGCGGAACTTGTGGCGAATCTGGATTACGTGGACAAAGTTCTGTCAGCCGGCGCCGCAAAAGCCCGAACGCTGGCGCAAATGGTTTTGAAACGCGCGCGGAAAAATTGCGGATTGGAATAGTGTCACCACTGGAGTAAAGTTGACGGAAGATGAGTCAAGGCGATTTCCAATTTAACCGTCAGCAGTTGGATTACACGTTGGTTGCCGATCTCCGGAGAATGAATCCGTGGTGGGAAGGCAAACCCGGCGTGGTTCTCCCGCAGACCGAACGCCATCTCGTGCAGCAAATCAAGCTGCGCGTGGAAAAACGACTGGCTCCCATTGTAGTCGTCCGCGGTCCCAGACAGGTGGGCAAAACCACCGCGCAGCTGCAACTGATTCAACATTACTTGCAGCAAGGCTGGCCGGCATCGCACATTCTGCGCGTCCAAAGTGATGAATTGCCTGGATTGGCAAAATTGTCGGAGCCAATCTTGCGCGTGGTGGACTGGTATGAGGCGACAGTCCTCCAAAAAACACTTAATGAAGCTGCCAAAGCTTCCGAACCCACGCTGCTCGTTTTTGACGAAATTCAAAATTTGTCCGATTGGGGAGCCCAACTAAAACATCTGGTGGATCATACCACGACGCAGGTGTTGGTCACCGGCAGTTCCGCGCTCCGAATTGAAAAAGGGCGGGACAGCCTGGCCGGACGCATTTCCACCTTGGAAACAGGCACACTTTCGCTTACCGAGATAATTGACTTCCTTGAATTGGGAAAGCTTGAACCATTTCTTCCAGACAACGGGTTGCAGCCGTTATTGGTAAAAGAATTCTGGCTAGGTTTGGTGAAGCATGGCGCAAAGCACCGCACCTTGCGAGATGCCAGTTTTGCAGCGTTTTCAGAGCGCGGCGGTTATCCGCTCTGCCACGCACGCCGAGCGGTGGACTGGTCCTATCTCGCAGACCAGCTCAACGAGACAGTCATTCGGCGTGTCATCCAACACGACCTGCGGGTGGGTGAAAAAGGAAGAAAACGCGATCAGGCATTGCTCGAAGAACTGTTCCGGCTGTGCTGCCGTTATGCCGGGCAGTCACCTGACATTATGACCCTGGCTCGAGAATTGCACCGGACATTGGGTGCCAATGTGGGGCCAAATCGTGTTCGGAGTTATCTTCGCTTTCTTGGCGACGCCCTGCTGTTGAGGCTGGTTGAGCCGATGGAAATCCGGCTGAAGAAACGGCGCAGCGCGCCGAAAATTTGTCTTGCCGACCACGGGCTGCGAGCAAGCTGGCTGCAAGAGATTGTGCCGCTCGATCCAAAACAACTTCATCTGTCTGAAAACCTGTCCGCTCTTGCGGGCCATATTGCGGAGAGCGTTGTTGGCGCGCTGCTGTGTTCGGTTCACGGGCTGGATGTGGCACACTTCCCCGCCAGAAGCGGGGAGCCGGAAATTGATTTTGTGCTGACCATTGGCACCACGCGAATCCCCATCGAGGTAAAATACCAGCGCTCTGTGGACGCCTTTCGAGATACAGAAGGCGTGCGGGCATTCTTGGAAAAATCGGCTAACAACGCCCCTTTCGGAGTGATTGTCACCCAGCAAGACGCAAAAGTGGACGACCCGAGAATTGTGGCGGTGCCGCTAAGCACATTCCTATTGCTGCGTTGACCAGCTTACTTTGAATCTGGTTACATTATTTTTAATTTCGGCAGATCCTGCGAATCCACCAGGCCGACCGGCTCGCGCTTCGCGTTCACGACGACCAGATCGTCAATGTTCCGCTCGTTGAAGATTTTCAGCGCCCCGGCGGCCAGCGCGTCGTCGCGGATGCAAATGGGATTTCGCGTCATCACTTTTTTCAGCGGCTGCGCGAGCAGATTTTCGTCCGCCGCCATGTGCCGGCGGAAATCGCCGTCGGTGAAAACGCCCGCAAGCTTGCCGCGCGAATTGACGACGCTCAAGCTGCCGGACTTGGCGTGTGTCATCACGAGCAGCGCCTCCTTGACCGGCAGATTTTCCTCCGCGACGGCGTTGCGATTTCCCGTGCGCATGATGTCGCCGACCTTCAGCAGCATCGCGCGGCCAATCGCGCCGGACGGATGACGCTTGGCGTAATCGCTTTGCTTGAAGCCGCGCGCCAGCAACACCGCTATCGCCAGCGCGTCGCCCATCACCAGCATCGCGGTCGTGCTCGCCGTCGGCGCGAGGTTGAACGGACACGCTTCCTTCGGAACTTTGACGTTGAGCGAAACGTCGCTGTGCTTTGCCAGCGATGATTTCAAATTGCCGGTCAGCGAAATAATTTTAACGGAAAATCGTTTGAGCGCCGGCAGCAGGTTGAGCAATTCATCCGACTCGCCGGAATAGCTCAACGC
>CAYYWB010000301.1:0-3179 GCA_964475285.1 uncultured Bifidobacteriaceae bacterium
TCCACATGGGCGGCAACGAGGACGGACGTTCCAACGGCGAACGCCTCGCCGTGGACCCCAACGACGGCACGATTCTTTTCTTCGGCTCGCGGCGTGAAGGTTTGTGGAAGAGCAACGATCGCGGCGTGACTTGGAAAGCGGTGGAATCCTTCCCCAACACCAGCGCGGTTCAAACTCCAGCAGTCGCGCCCGCTAATCCAGCCCCCGGCGCTGCCGCGTCAACAAATGCCATTGCCAGAGGCCGGCGTGGCGGCGGCGGTTTCGGCGGTGGCGGCGCGGCTTATGGCATTGTCAGCGTCGTTTTCGATCCGTCCAGCGGACACAGCGGAACGGCGACGCCGGTGATTTACGCGGCGGTTTCCATCGGCGGCACAAATGTCTTTCGCAGCGACGATGGCGGCGTCAATTGGCAGCCGGTCGCCGGCCAGCCCATCGGTTTGCGGCCAAGCCATCTCATCCGTTCCGTGGACGGTCTCATTTACATCACCTACGGAAATGTTCCCGGCCCGAACAGTGTCGGCGACGGCGCGCTTTGGAAATTCAATCCCGAGGACGGTTCGTGGGCGGATATTTCGCCGGAGAAACCCGCCGCCGGCCAGCGGCTCGGCTGGGGTTACGGCGCGGTTTCGGTGGACGCGCAGCATCCCGCGACCATCGTGGCCACGAGCATTGACCGGTGGGGACCGAAGGACGAGGTTTTCCGCAGCACCGACGGCGGCGCGACGTGGAAGGGAATTTTGGTGGCCAACGGCCGGCTGGATTATTCCATGGCGCCCTACACCGCGTCGGGCCACACGCCGCATTGGACGGGCAGCGTGGCGGTCAATCCGCACAATCCCGACCAGATTCTTTTTGGCACCGGCTACGGCATCTGGTGTTCCACCAACGCCACCGCCGCCGATTCGGGCGGGCGGGTCACCTGGATTTTTCTGGACAGGGGATTGGAGGAAACCGTGCCGCTCGCGCTGGTCAGTCCGCCCGCCGGCGCGCATTTGATCAGCGGCGTGGGCGACATTGACGGCTTCCGCCATGACGACGTGGACGTGTCGCCGCCGCAGGGAACTTTTTCCGGCCGGCGGTTTTCCAGCACGCGGGACATTGCTTATGCCGGGAGCAAACCTGAAATCATGGTCCGCACCGGCAACGGCGGCGGGAATTCCGCGAGTGTGGCCATCTCCGACGACGGCGGCAAAACCTGGCAGGCGCTCGCCAGCAATCCTCCAAACGGTGGCGGACAAGGCCGGCTCGCCATTTCCGCGAACGGCAGCGCCATCGTTATGACGGCGCAACGCGGTGCCGCCGTCACCTATGATCGCGGAACCACCTGGACGAATTGCCAGGGACTTGCCGGCGCTTCCAGAATCGTCGCCGATCCGGTCAATCCTTCGCGCTTTTACGCCCTTGACACCCCCGGCAAATTGATGGTCAGCACCAATGCCGCCGCGACATTTGAAGCCACGGCAGCGCAACTTCCCACCGGACAGGGTGGCGGCGGCGCGCTGGCGGCGACGACTGGCATGGAAGGTGACTTGTGGGTTGGTTCCCGTTCCACGGGTCTTTTTCACTCAACCGACGGCGGCGTGTCCTTCACCAAAATCGCAAGCGTCACCGGTGCGGAGGCGTTCGGCTTCGGCAAAGCCGCGCCCGGAAAAAACTTTCCCGCCGTTTTCTTGCTCGGAAGCATCAACGGCCGTCACGCCCGTTACCGCTCCGACGACGCCGGCCAGACATGGGTTCGCATTGACGACGACCAGCACCAATACGGCAGCGCCGACGTTCCCATGATCATCGGCGACCCGCGCATTTATGGCCGGGTTTATGTCACCACCGGCGGTCGCGGCGTGATTTACGGGGACATCAATCCCGGCGCAAACTAATTTGAGGCCGTGGTCCAGCATTGGATTGTCAGCCCGCAACATGAGCCGCGACTTTGTGGAAAATCAAAACCAGTGTGAAGCCAAACTGTAATAAAAACCCTGGTTTTACATTGATCGAACTGCTCGTGGTCATCGCCATTGTCGCCATCCTTGCCGCGCTGCTGTTGCCCGTTTTGTCAAAATCCAAGCTGAAGGCGGCGCAGATCCAATGTTTGGGCAACCTCAAGCAACTCGTTCTGGCGGAAAAAATGTATCTGGACGATTATCAAGAAACCTGCATTCAGTATGATTTTTCGGGGAACAGCCGCCTCTGGATGGGACGGCTGATTGATTATCAGGGAAAGCTGGATGCCGTGCGGCTGTGTCCTGCGGCGAGTGATACAAATGCCGCCAAAGCATTGGGCACGGCAGACAAGGCGTGGCATATCCAGTCAAAAGCGCCCGCCAAACTCTGGCATGGGAGCTATGGTTTGAATGGCTGGTTATATTCCAATCTTACCAATCGAAGCGGAGCCATGCCCGTTGTGGATCAAGACAAGATTTTCAAGAATGAGTCACAAATTTCGATGCCGTCACAAACTCCCGTCTTTGCTGACAGCATCTGGGTTGATGGCTGGCCCAGAACCAATAACGCAGCGGCGAGCAACTTGTATCTGGGCAACCCCCATGGCAGCGCAGGCCAATTCATGGGACCCTTGGGAAGAATGCTCATTGATCGTCATGGCGGTATTCCCGCCGGCAGCGCGCCCACCGATGTGGATACCACCCGGACACTGCCCGGGGCGATTAACGTCGCCTGCTCGGATGGCCACGTTGAATTGTCCAAGCTTGAAAATCTGTGGAATTTCCATTGGAACCGCACTTGGGTGCCGCCGAATCCCAGACCGTTGTGAATTCTTCCCAGCCTGCCGGTGGCGGTCAAGAGCGCCTTGAAGAATTTATATCATGCGCGGATTTCCTGTGCGCATGGACTGCCCGGCGCAGGTCGCGTTGTTCGCGTATGACAACAACACCTTCGTCGTGGAATCTTAGCAGCCGCCGGTGAGCCGCAGACCTCCTTCACCGCAGCATCTGCTGCCGCATTCCTACGCCATATTTGCCGTGGAAAAATGACTCTATGCGGCGATCACCCCCATGCCTCAGCGTGAATACAGCCCGGCGCGGCTTCACTTCCAGCAATCCAGCCGCTCTTACGATGTCCCGTTAAACGGGATTCATCCTGTCACTTCCGTCTTCGTCTGGTTGCCTACGGCGAAACCAGCAGGAAGAACGCCGCCGGATTCACTCCCGGCGTGTTCGTGT
>CAYYWB010000302.1:0-3157 GCA_964475285.1 uncultured Bifidobacteriaceae bacterium
CGAGATCATTGTGGTCGTAGCTGCCGTCCATGAAATAATTCCATTTTCCCTGCGCGCCGCCGTATTCAAAGCTCGGCCGGATGGTGTCGTAGCTGCCGCCATACAATCCGGCTTCGCCGCCGTTCTCAAACGCGCCGCTTTTCGTGTGGATGTCCACGACGCCCGCCGTGCGGAAACCATAAGCCGCCGGCAGCGAGCCGGTGATGAGCCGCATGGAATCCACAAAACGTGGATCCAGTTCCAGGCCGAATCCGGTGATGCCTTCCGGCAGCAACACGTCGTTGATGCGGTATTGCAGGTTCGCGTGCTCGCCGCGCACGTGCAAATCGCCGTTCGCCGCCGAATCCTGCGCCACGCCCGGCGCGCGCAGAATGACCTCGTTGAACGGCGCGTTTGCGCCCTGCGACAAGGTTTCAATCTGCGCCTCGCTAAACGTATGCGCCGTCGCGCCCAGGTCGGGAATGATGGTGTCCCGCCCCTTGTCCAGCCTGCCCACGACGGTAATGTTGCCAAGCTGGGTCACGTTGGTTGAACTGCCCGCCGCGTCGGCATTGGCCGCCACATTGTTCGTCTGCGCCAGCGCCGTCCCGCCACAGGACAGAGCCACCGACGAAATAACTGCAAAATACAATCTACAATCACATTTTCGTTTCTCTTTCTCTCTAAATCTTTTCATGAAATTCATTGGGTTAAAGTTTTCAAACACACTTCCGCAAATCCATCGGGACTCGCGTTTGCGCAACGCCACGAGGCGCGCACAAAGATTTGGTTGCTGGAAACAATTATCAGACGAAGCGGACAACGCCTGTCCGAAACCGGCAAATCAGGAAGCAAAACCGGGAGCGGGCGGGGCGCGGCCAAGCGGAAGGTTTTCAATGGCCGGGCTGAAAGCGGAAAATTCCACGAGCACAGGCGTGACTTCGATCCAGGCCGCCGGCGCGACCGTCGGAACGTCGCAAGTTGGCGAATCAAACTGTCCATGCGCGATGGCGATGACGGCGCAATCGTCGTCATTGTCGGGAATCGTTCCACCGTGCAGCCAGGCGTGCAGCGGCGTGCAGATTTCCGCCGTTGCCATGAACAACCACAGCGCCAGAGACAAAACTCCCGCCGCGAAGAAGATTCTTTCGCGCGTTCGGCGATTGAAATGGCACTTTCCGTATCGCAAATCGTTTGCAATATAGCAGGCGCCGGGCCGGATGCAAGTGGTTTTGCGTTTTTAATTGTTGCAATCAGAAACGCATATCGGCCCGATGCCGCAACGAGCCGATGGGGTTGAATTTCTAAAACCGCGCGGTCAAGCCGGCCCGCACCTGAAAGGGTTCGACAGGATGATAAACCTCTTGAAAGGTGGCCGCGGCAGCCGGCGTCACGCGCGATTCGTAAGCGTAATCAATGTCGTGGTCGTGGCGGTCAAGCAAGTTGAGGAATTCGGCGGAGATGCGCCACGTTTTGTTGATTTGATAACCGGCTTCGGCGTTGAGCAAAATCGTGTCGCTGGATTTATACAGGCCATCTGACGTCAAATCGCGCGGGCCAAAGTAACGCAGCCGGAGACTTGACGAAAATCCATGAAAATCGTGCAGCGTGATGCCCGACGAAATCACCACGCCGACCGCTTCCGGCACGCGCTTGCCGCCGGGACTGCCCGGCGCGGCATCATCCGCGTCCACCGAAGTGAAACGCGCGACGGAATCCGCCGCGTCGAGGTCGAGCGACAAATGTTTGGTCAGCGAATAATAGTTGGCAAACTCAACGCCGTAGCGGTCGCTCGGCTGTTGTGAAGCGGTGGTGCCGCCGGTGTCGCCATCCTGCATCAATTCGGAATCGCTGTGCAGATACCAGAGCGACACGGTGCTTTGGAGTTTGGGGACGATCAGCGTGCGCACGCCGATTTCCGCGCCTTTGGTCTGGATCAAGGCGGGAATTTTCGCGGACGGGGTGTTGGGGTTGGGATTATCCGCCGAGACCGGTTCGATGGTCTGCGTTGCGCCGCGGCCGTCGTTGCTGTGAAAACTGAAACCGCCCTGCGCGTAAAATTCCGTTTTATCCCACGGCCCAAAAATCAAGCTCAACTTCGGGCTGGGAAGGAATGAATCGGCGGTGCCGGAATTGGCCGGAGTGCTCAAGCTGGTGTCATCAAAGTAGTCCAGGTCGCCGCGCAACGCCGCGATGGAATGGAATTTTTCCGCCCATTGAATTTTGTTTTCCACATAAAAACCGGCTTGCGTGTCCGTAAGCCGGTTGACATCCGTGTCGGCGGGGAGAATGGTGCCGGTGTCCGAATCCATTTTGTCCACGCGAACGCGGTTTTCCGTCTGGTAGAGTCCGTTGTTGATCCAGTCGTTGCGGACTTGCAGGCCAAACGTGTTTTCCACGTCGCGCTTGAACCACTGGTTGAACAGCGTGTGGTGCGCGTCAATGCCCGCCACCCAGCGCTGGTCCTGCTGCTCGAACTGGTCGCCGCGATTTGTGTCCGTCAGGAAATAAGTGAAGTCGGAAAATAAATCGAGGTCGTAATAAAATGCGTAAGCCGTGATTTTTGTCTCGGAGTTTATGTCATGGCGATGCCATTCGGCCTGCAGGCTGTAGCGCTGCGAGTTGCCGCCATCCGTCGGATTGATCGCGCCAAAAAAATTAGTCGCGCCGAAACTTGCGGCAATCTGGTCGCTGGAATTCCAAATGCCATGATAGCCGCGCGCGGTGACGCTGAAACCGTTGGCGTCGTCACCCTGGCTGTAAGTCAAAATGCCGTTGAACTTCCGGTAGTCATCCGGATTCACCCACGGGCCGTCATCGTGATACGCCTCGCCGCCGTAAAGGATGTTGCCCGCGCCAAGTTTTTGCGACACGCCGAACACGCCGCGTTCATAGCCATACATTCCGCCTTCGACCGCGACAAAATCCCGCGGCAGAGTTTTGTAAAAATCCAAATGCGCGGAGCCTGCCGAACCAAAGTCGCCCACGTCCGCGTAGTAAGGGCCTTTCTCGTAATTCACGCGCTGCACAAATTCCGGGATGACGGTGTTCATGTCGGAATAACCCTCGCCGTGCGCGTGCGACGGCAGGTTGAGCGGCATGTCGTCGAGGAACACCGCGAAATCCGTGCCGTGATCCAGATTGAAGCCGCGCAGAAAATACTGGTTCGCCTTCCCGC
>CAYYWB010000303.1:0-3144 GCA_964475285.1 uncultured Bifidobacteriaceae bacterium
GCTGGCGACGTATTCCGGCGACTTGAGCCGGCCCTCGATTTTCAGCGAGGCGACGCCGGCGTGGAGCAACTCCGGCAGCACTTCCAGCCCGGCCAGATCCTGCGGACTCAACAGATATTTCCGGTCGCCGAGCGGGACTTGTTTGCCGTCGGAAATCAAATCGTAAGGCATCCGGCAGGCCTGGGCGCATTCGCCGCGATTGGCCGAGCGGCCGCCAAGCGATTCGCTCGTGAGGCACTGGCCGGAATAGGCGACACAGAGCGCGCCGTGGACGAAGACCTCAAGCGGAAGTGCGGAGTGCGGAGTGCGGAATGCGGAATTTATCTTCTCAATCTCCGCAATCGAACATTCGCGGGCGAGCACGACGAGGTTGCAACCGAGTTCGCGCGCGAATTCAATTCCCGCCGCGCTGGTGATGGTCATCTGCGTCGAGGCGTGAATTGGAAAGTCCGGCGACAGCTCGCGGATGAGCTGGCAAATGCCAACGTCCTGGACAATCACCGCGTCCACGCCGGTGGAAATCATCGCGCGCAGATATTTTTCGGCGTCGGCGAGTTCATTTTCAAAAACAAGCGTGTTCAGCGTGATGTAGCCGCGCACGCCGCGCCGGTGCAGAAATTCCATGAGCTTTGGCAAATCGGCCTCGGTGAAATTTTGCGCGCGCATCCGGGCGTTGAACTTGTCGAGGCCGAAGTAAATCGCATCCGCGCCGTTTTCAACGGCGGCTTTGACGCAGTCCCAGTCGCCGGCGGGCGCGAGCAGTTCGGGCAAGGCGCGTGATGCGTGATGCGTGATGCGTGATGTTTCGGTTGTTGGCGCGACGCTCATTTCCGATTCAATTTAACCACGAAGGCGCAAAGGCACAAAGCTTCTTCGCGTCGGCAAAATTCAGTTTTCATCCGCGCCAAACTGTGTGAATCTGTGGAAGAAATGATTCATTCGACGGCCATCATCCATCCGAAGGCGAAACTGGACGCGACGGTTCAAGTCGGGCCGTTCGCCGTGATTGACGCCGGCGTTGAGCTGGGCGCGAATTGCGTGATCGGGCCGCACGTTTATCTGACGGGCGAAACCAAAATTGGAATAGCCAACCGGTTCCACGCGGGCTGCGTGATCGGCGACGCGCCGCAGGATTTGAAATACCAGAACGAACCGACGCGGCTGCGCATCGGCGACGGCAATGTCTTCCGCGAACACGTCACGGTTCACCGCTCGACGAAACCGGACGCGGAGACCATCGTCGGCTCGCACAATTTTTTCATGGCCAACTCGCACGTCGCGCACAACTGCGCCATCGGCGACCACGTGATTCTGGCCAACGGCGCGCTGCTGGGCGGGCACGCGGTGGTGCAGGACCGCGCGTTCATTTCCGGCAATTGCCTGGTGCATCAGTTCACGCGCGTCGGCACGCTGGCGCTGATGCAGGGCGGCGCGGCCATCAGCCAGGATTTGCCGCCGTTCACCATTGCCCAGCGGGAAAATGAAATCTGCGGGTTGAACGTCATCGGCCTGCGCCGCGCCGGGTTCACGGCGGAACAGCGGCTGGAATTGAAGCGGCTTTATCATTTGCTGTTCCGCGGCGGGAAGAATCTGCGCGAGGCGCTGGCGGAAGCGCAAAAAGAATTTACCAGCGCGCCGGCCAAAATTTTGTTAGATTTCATCGCCGGAGCCAAACGCGGCGTGTGCGTGGACAGCGGCGGCGCGGTGGCGGAAAACGGCGAATAGAAAGGCGCGTCATGTATAAAATCATCGGAGCAGACGGGAAGGAATATGGGCCGGTTTCGGGCGAACAATTGCGGCGCTGGATTGCCGAGGGCCGCGTCGAAAGCCGGACGCCGGTGTTCGCGCACGGCGCGACGGACTGGAATTTCGCCGGCTTGCTGCCGGAGTTCGCAAATTGTTTCGCGCCGCCGCCAGCCAGCCGGGCGCCCGGCCATTTGCGTCAAACAAATTCGTCCGCCACGACCGGGCTGATTTGCGGCATTCTGGCATGGGTGTTCTTTTGCTGCTGCTGCGGATTTCCCTTCAACCTGCTCGGTTTGGTTTTTTCGCTCATCGGACTGGCGCAAATCAACCGGCATCCCGAACTTTACGAGGGGCGCGGCCAGGCCATTGCCGGTCTGGTACTCTCGCTATCTAGCCTGCTGCTGATCCTGTTTTGCGTGATGTGGTCCATCGCGACGGACAATTTTCAGGTGAACGGCGTGAAATTCTGAAATGACCATGCCCGCCGAATCACAACCTGTGCCGCCCAAAATCTCCGCGCCGCCTTCGCTGACGGTGTTCGCGGCGGTTGTGCTGGGCGCGACGGCGCTGGGCGCTGGCGCGGTGGTTTATTTCTTCAATCCGAGCACGCACGGATTTTATCCGATCTGCCTGTTTCACCAATTGACGGGCCTGAATTGTCCCGGTTGCGGCGGCACGCGCTCGGCTTACGCGCTGCTGCACGGCAATGTCGCGCTCGCGCTCAAGGACAATGCGCTGTTTGTGGTTCTGCTGGCGGCGGCGGCGACTCGCGGCATCTGGATTGCGGCAAAAACAATCCGGCGGCAGCCGGTGGGGACATTTGTTCCGGTGGGAATTTTGTGGGCGGCGCTGGCCGCTGCCGCGGTTTTCACGGTGTTGCGGAATCTGCCGGCGTTCGCCTTTCTCTCGCCGTAAATAGTATGAAATCGGCCACATAGAATAAATCGCTCGGGGATCTAAATGCTAAAGCGTAAAATCGAACGGCCAACAAAAGAAATTACAAGTGAGTAATCGGCGTCTCGTTTTCTTACCTGAAATTTGCGTCGTTAAGAACTTTTTTCGCTTTTGCCGGCGCGCCGGGTGGTGTTCAATTCCCGCATGAGTCAGACACATCCATTGACAACGACGACGTTTGAACTGCCCGGTTATCGCATAACCAAGTCCTTTGGCGTGGTGCGCGGCATCATGGTGCGGTCGCGCTCGGTGATCGGCAACGTGGGCGCGAGCATTCAGGCGATTTTTGGCGGGAACATCTCGCTTTACACCAACCTGTGCGAGCGCGCCCGCGAGGACACCTTCAACCTGATGCTCACGCACGCCGGCGAGCTGGGCGCCAACGCCGTGGTCGGCGTGCGCTACGACGCGACGGAAATCGCGCCGGGCATCACCGAGGTGCTG
>CAYYWB010000304.1:0-3141 GCA_964475285.1 uncultured Bifidobacteriaceae bacterium
GGCCATTTCCTGCGACATGGCGCGGCAATAGTTGAGAATCCATTTCGTCTTGTCCGCCTCGCTCATGCCGTCGGTCTGGACGCCGATACGCTCGTTGAGCGCCTTTTGCATCCGAAAGAGTTCACGGAGTTGGTCTGGATTTTCCATGCGCGGAAAATACAAAAACCAGAAGCCGGAAGCCAGAATTTAGCAGCCATAAAATTTCCACCGCGGCCCAATTTTCAGGATTCTGACCCCTGAATGCCGACTTCTTCCCAAACTTTGCGCTTTGAAGTTGGCACGCAAACGCCTATAAAAATCCCATGCCTACGCTTCTAGCCAACGGCGGCCCGGTGATCTGGCTGATTTTGATCGCCGGGGCAACCGCCTTCGTCGTGTTTGTCGAGCGGGTGCTGCTCTGTCACCGCTCGCAAATCAATTCCGCCGAATTCCTCAACGGCGTCCGCAACGTGCTCAAGCGCAACAATGTCGTCGAGGCCGTTTCCATCTGCGACGCCACGCCCGGCCCGGTCGCGCGCATCGTCAAAACCGCCATTCTGAACCGCGACAAGGGCCGCGAACGCGTCCGCGAAGCCGTCGAGGAAGCCGGCATGACCGAGGTGCCGCGTCTTGAGGAGCGGCTGAACCTGCTTGCCACCATCGCGCAAATCGCGCCGCTGCTCGGCCTGCTCGGCACCATCCTCGGCTTCGTGGATGTTTTCCAGGGGTTGCAGGAAAACGGCCTTTACGCGCACATCAGCGGCAAAGGCTCGCTGGCCGAGGGCATCTGGCACGCGCTCATTTGCGCGGCGGCGGGCATCGCCGTGGCCATCCCGGTCCACGCCGGCTACAATTATCTCGTCAGCCGCATCAACAAAATCGCCCTCGACATGGAAAGCGCCGCCGGTGAAATCGTCAACATCGTCACCGAAAACGGCGACGCCAAGACCCCATGAAATTTCCGCGCAACGCCAAAATTCTGCGCAGCCCGTTTGAAGTGGCGCCGTTCGCGGCCGTCCTTTTCCTGCTCGTGATTTTTCTGATGCTGGGCGCGCTTTTGCCGACGCAGGGAATTCGATTTCAATTGCAGCCGCCGGCGGCGGGCGATCTGCCCGGCGTTGACAAACCAACCGTGGACATGGCCGTTGATTCCGGCGGACGATTTTATATTGCCAATCAAATCGTCACCAATGAAATGCAATTGAATTCCAGCTTGAGCAACGCGGTGAAGATTTCCCGCGCGCCGCTCACGCTCGTCATTCACGCCGACAAATCCGTGACGGAAGACCAGTTGATTCATCTGGCGTTGCTGGCGCGCAATGCCGGCATCACGAACGCGCTCCTCGCCACGCTCCCGCGCGGCCCCAATGCCTCCGCCCGGCCATGAACGGCGCGCACGCAGATCCGCCCGCGTCCGGATTGCCCGGCCCAAAACCGCCCGGCGAAAACCGGCCCGCCGGGCCGGAGCGGGGCGAAGGCTGGTCGCGCCGGAGGTGGTTGCTTCTCATCGCGCTGGTTTTTGCCGCGCAACTGGCCGTCATTTTTGAACTTGGCGAAAAACAATTCCCGCCGCCGCGCGCCGTGGAGAATGTCCCGCACCTGACGCTGGCCGACAATTCCAGCGAACTGCTGGCCCTCGATGACCCGACGCTCTTTGTTTTGCCGCACACAAACGATTTCACTTCCGTCGTCTGGCTGAAAACATATACCAACCGGGCGCCGGATTTTCGCTGGCCGGAACCGCCGGGCGAGTTGCTGTCGCCCGCCGGTGAAAATCTCGGCGCGGTTTTCGCCCGCTTCATGCAAACAAATGTATTTGCCCAATTTTCATCCGACTTCAAGCCGCCGGCAAAATTGAGCGAGCCGGTCCTGCCGCTCCCGCCGATGTTCGCCGACGCTTCGACGCTGCAAATTACCGGCGATTTGGCGCAACGAAAATTGCTCACCCCGGAGAATCTTCCATCGTGGCCCTCTTCGGACGCGATCGCGCCAAGCAAGGTTCAGGTGCTCGCGGACGCGGCGGGCGCTGTGGTTTCAGCCGTTTTGTTCCCGCCCGAAAACCGCGACGCCGTGCAATCCGACCCCGCCAACCGGCGCGCGCTCGAACTCGCCCGCGCCACTCGGTTCGCGCCGTCGTCGGGCTTGACCATCGGCCAGTTGATTTTCAACTGGCGCACCGTGCCGCCGACCGCGACCAATTCGCCGGCCAATCCGTAGCATGAGCATTTCCTCGTTGATTGCAATTTATGTGGTCGTGCTGCTCGGCGCGCTGTGTGGTCTTGGGATTTATTCCGAAATGCGCCGCCGCCGCTTCGGGCCGACGCACTCCGAGGACCGGATTTTCCGCTGCAACAATTGCGGCTTCATTTACACCGACGACCCGGACGTGGACCGCTCGCGCTGCTCCCAATGCGGGAAGCTGAACGAGCCAATCGAATTTTGACGGATTGTTGGATTATTGGATTGATGAAAAACAGAAAGGAGGAAGTCCCAATCATCCAACAATCCACTAATCCATTACCCCAATTTTAGCTCCCCGTCTTCAATTCCACCACATCATGCGGCGCGGCTTCGCGCTGGCCGGCGGGGCTGACGCGGATGTAACGCGCCTTTTGCCGGAGCTGCTCCAGATTCGCCGCGCCGAGATAACCCATGCCGCTCTGGATGCCGCCGATGAGCTGCGCCAGCACGCGATCCACCGAGCCGCACGCCTCCTTGAGCGCCTCGACTCCTTCGGGCGCGACTTTCTGCGCGGGATTTTTTTCGTGGCCGTAACGCGCCGCCGAGCCGGCCTTCATCGCCGCCAGGCTGCCCATGCCGCGATATTGCTTGTAAAGTTTGCCGCTGATTTCCACGACTTCGCCCGGCGCCTCGTTGCAGCCGGCAAAGATGCCGCCGCAAATCACCGCCTGTGACAGCGTCAACGCCTTCACAATGTCGCCGGATTTGGTGATGCCGCCGTCGGCGAGAAGCGTGACCTTTTTCTTCACCGCCGCGCGCGAGCAAACATAGAGCGCCGTCATTTGCGGAATGCCCACGCCCGCCACGATGCGCGTGGTGCAGATTGAACCCGGCCCCTGCCCCACCTTGATGGCGTTCGCGCCGCAGTCGGCGAGATATTCCACGCCCGCCGCGCTGGTGACGTTGCCGGCGATGATGGGC
>CAYYWB010000305.1:0-3122 GCA_964475285.1 uncultured Bifidobacteriaceae bacterium
CGCTCCACAGCCACATTTCGCGGACGTATAAGTTCGACCAGTTCACCACCGGCTTTGTGGAAATTCTTGCGGCGCAACAGACCTTCACCAACACCTCGTGGTATGAAGGCACCGCCGACGCCGTCCGCAAAAACCTCGTCCACTTCTTGAGCCACGACTTTGAACACCTCGTGATCTTGAGCGGCGACCAGTTGTATCGGATGGATTTTCGCCCGCTCATCGCGCAGCACACCGAAACCGAGGCGGATATCACTGTCGCCACCATCCCCGTCAGCGAACGCGCGGCGCAATCGCTCGGCATCCTGCAAATCGCCGACGACCGCCGCATCACGCGCTTCGTCGAAAAACCGAGGGACGCCGCCGTGATTGACTCGCTCAAGCTGACGCCGGAAATGCAGGCGAAACTTGAAATCAAGAACAGTGACGAATCCTGGCTCGCCTCGATGGGCATTTACGTTTTCAACCGCAAGCTCATCTGCGAACTGCTCGACAACCCGCACTCCGATTTCGGCAAGCACATCATCCCGCAGGCCATCCCGACCCGCCGCGTTTTCTCCCACGTCTTTCAGGGCTACTGGGAGGACGTTGGAACCATCCGCTCCTTTTTCGAGGCGAATCTTGACCTCGTCTCCGAACTGCCGCGCTTCAACTTCTTCGACATGAACGCGCCGGTCTTCAGCCGCCCGCGTTTCCTGCCCGGCTCGAAAATCAACGGCGCGCAGATTGACCACGCCGTCATCTCCGACGGCTGCATCATCAACTACGCGCGCATCTCCCGCACCGTCGTCGGGCTGCGCACCATTGTCGAGGCCGGAACCGAATTGAACCGCGTCGTCATCCTCGGCAACGACTACTACGAATCGCACGAATCGGTGGAACAGCACGAGCGCGAAGGCAAGCCGCGCATGGGCATCGGCGCCAATTGCAAGATCAGCAACGCCATCATAGACAAGAACGCGCGCATCGGGAACAACGTGACCATTTCGCCAGCCGGCAAGCCTGAAACGGCGGACCATGAACTTTATTTCATCCGCGACGGCATTGTCATCGTTCCCAAGGGCGCCATCATCCCGCACGGGACGGTGATTTGAAATTCGCGGACCGCCTTTTACGGCCTCAAAAAATAATTCCGCTGCTTGTCGCTGACGGGCAGTTCAAGTATTTCCATCACGGCCAGCATGTCCTCCCACACCTTGCGCTTCTCGCTCATCGCCTGGTTGCGCAGCAAATACGCCGGATGATACGTCGGCATGAGCGGCGTGCCGCGATACGTTTTCCAAGTTCCGCGCAGTTTCGTGATGCCAAGCGTCTTGCCCAGCAGCCCTTCCACCGCCGTCGCGCCGAGGGCGACGATGACCCTGGGCCGGATCAAATCAATCTGCGCGTGCAAATAGGGAATGCACGTGGCCATTTCGTCGCCCGTCGGCTTGCGATTGCCGGCGGACTGGCCGGGCGTGTCGGGCCGGCATTTCAAGATGTTGGCAATATACACGTCCGCGCGTTTCAATCCGGTGGCCTGGATGATTTTCGTGAGCAGTTGTCCGGCCTTGCCGACGAACGGCTCGCCCTGTTCATCCTCGTCCGCTCCCGGCGCCTCGCCGACAAACATGAGTTGCGCGTCAATGCTGCCGACGCCGAACACGACGTTTTTTCGCGACGAGGCAAGATGCGGGCATTTCACGCACGCCAACGCGCGTTCGCGCAAGGCGGCAAAGGCGGCGGCCTTTTCGATTGGCGATTGCGGATTGCGGATTGCGGATTGGGTTTCGACAGGCGAGGCGATCAAGGCCGCCTGTTTGGCGGCGGGCGCCGGAGCGGCGGGTTTTTCAAGTTGGGGTTTCACAGTCGTGAATTGAATTGTTTCGGCGCGCGGCCGCGCCAGGGCGCGAAGCGTTTCTCCGGAGACGGCAACATTGCAGACGCCGCGCGATTTCAAATCCTCCAGATGCCGGATGGTCGCGTCAAGCAGTTGGTTGTAGGCATCGGACATGGCGTCATCGTAGCCTGTCCCATGTCGTCCGCACGAAAAAATTCATCTTCATGAGCCGGCGGCATTTCACTTCTGTTCCAGCAGAAAAACCTTCGACGATTTCCGGTCCAGGGCGGATTCCATGTTGAGCATCGCCTGGTAACCAGCGGGGCTGATGATGGCCGGCGCGGTGTCAAAATCGCCGGTGACAACGCATCCGCCGGGCGTGTCCTGCGTGGTCAGGCGAGCCGTCCCGGCTCCGGCCGAGTAATTTTCACTTTTCGGCGCAACGAGAACCTTTGGAAAATCCGGCGGCAAATTGACCTCGACACGGACGGTGTTTTTATTTCCCTGCGGAACGAGCATGGGCAGCGCGCGCTGGTCGGCGCCAGCCGCCATCAGCAGCGGAGTCGCGGGCAGGGTGAAATAAAAATATTTTCCGTCCGCGATTCCATAGTTGTCAATGACCACGGAGAATTGTTCCAGTCCCGGATAAGTGTCGAACGTGGTGGTCAAATTGCCCACCGCTTGCGCGCCCTGGGCCACCGTGGAAACGGTTTCCTGAAAATACCGTTTTCGCTCCTCGGGCGGCAGCTCGGAGAAATACCGGTTTCTGTCGTTGAAATTTTCACCGTAATACCACCGCGAAACTTCGAGCAGCGTCCGTCCGCTGTCATCCAGCAGAAGCGTGTAATCCGTCCGGGTCGCGTCCCCGCAATTTATGGCGGCATGGATGATTTCCCACGCACGGGTGGAAAGCTCGATGCCCAGCGCGCCGTCACAACCCGTCGAACCCAGTTGCGCATATTGATCCGTGTCGTTCAGATAATAATTCACGCCGTCGAGCGTGATTCTGACGAGCGGCGTTTGAAACGATTCCGGCAGCGGAAATGACATCGCCACGTTCGTGATGCCGGCGATGGCCGGAAGTCCCGAGGCCAGCACAAATTCCGGCTGAAAACCCGCTGCGCTCAACATCGCGTGAAGCAGAATGGCGCGATCCGCCGCGTGGCCGTATCCATCCGCCAGCGTTGTGTCGGCATCGGACAGTTCGCTCAACGGCAGTTCGGTGAAGGACGGCCCCGCCTCGCGGATGGTCTTGGCGACAAAATCGCGGATGGCCTTCACCGACTCAATTTTGCCCTTCGCGTTT
>CAYYWB010000306.1:0-3117 GCA_964475285.1 uncultured Bifidobacteriaceae bacterium
TCAAGACCGGCATGAGCCAGTCGAAGAACGGATTGGCCAGCGACCGGTTGACGAACAAAAACAGGTGCGCGTCGAGTGTTTGCAGCCAGTGCATCGCCGACAATGTAGCGGGTAACGGAGAATTGGAAAATGGAATTGAGGGACGAAAGATCCGTGCTACAACACCAGTTGGGGTTTGCCGTAAATTTCATAAATCTCGTGGTTGGCCAGCGCCGGGTCGCCCGGTTTGCTATTCCGCTGGTGTTCCTCCAAGACTTCCTGAATCTGCTGGTTCACCTCCTTCGCTCGCTGGGGCAGGCTTCCGTCCTTCTCCCACGCCTTCATCTGGCGTTTGTTGGTCGCGCACCATCCGTCCAGAACGATCACCGCCTCCTTGCTCACTTGTGCCGCCAGCGAGTTCAGGGTTGACGCCTTCAGGACTCCCACCGCGTTGTTCCAATAGTCGGAATTCATTATTTCAAGATTCAACGCCTGAAAGGGCTGGCCGTCAACGGTGAATTAAGATTGACGGCGGCGGCAGGGCGGTTCAGTTTTCGGTAAAATAATTTTATGGACGAAACCGTCAACAACTTGGAGGAATGGTTTGGTATTATTGCCGTAGCAGCTTTTTTATTGTATGGCGTGAAGGTTTTTCGTGAATGGTGGGATGAGCGGAAAATCCCAATTTCTCCCCTGATCGAATCTCGCGTAATAAAAGCCAACGGGGAACAGTGCTTTGCAACATTCGATTCAATAGAGGTTGAGGGGCGAATATGGCTAATCCTCGACAGGGGAAACGGCGATGATATACCGCCGGAGTATTTTCGCCCAAAACCACAATGTATCGCACAAGTTTCAGGGGATCCAAAGCAGCGTCGCCATTGCGGGCCTGCAATTGATGTCGGCAAATATGAGGATTTATCGCTTTTTAGGCAGGGATTCTATTTCTCGGATGGAAAATCAGTGACACGATATTAGCCAGAACCAATTATGAAAACTGCACTTGTGGTAATTACGTTTCCCTACGGGAAAGACAAAGACGACGAACAAAAAGCCTACCAGCTATTATTAGAGCAAGCCGCAGAGCAAGAAGGCAAAGCAAAAGGAGTTGAAAGGCTTGACCGAAACGTATGGCTGATTGACGTGCATACAGGGCAGCGTTTTTTAGCTTGGCTGCTGGCGTCGGCGTCGGCTCCGCCCGTATCCAGACCGGCAAAAGTAATGTATTTTGATCACGATGGCTGGATTCAACTTTGAGACATTCATCGTTCTGATGTCTTTTTTCGATGACGACTTTTGTGTTCAATTTTTGAATTTTGGCTAAATAAGGCCGATATAAATGCAAAAGCCGCCAACGGCTTTACGCCTTTGCACATGGCGGCTCTTTATGACCACAAGGACGTAGCCGAATTTCTATTGGCCAACAAAACAGATGTCAATTGCTACGGACAACGCAGCCAGAACGCCCTTGAATTTGGCGTTGTTAAAGAACCACGAGGACGTAGCAGAATTGTTGCGCCAGCACGGCGGCCACGAATAATCGGAATTCTTTCGCGCTTTAATCAGGGACTCGTGAAACTCGTCCCTCCGAACTTCAATAAACTACAATTGACCGCACCGGCAGGCCCTTCAATTTTTCGCGGCCGTTCAGGAATTTCAATTCGATGAGAAAGGTGATTTCCAGAATCTGCGCGCCGAGTTTTTGCATCAATCCCACCGCGGCGGCGGACGTGCCGCCGGTGGCCAGCAGATCGTCAATCAGCAGCACGCGCGCGCCGGGCTTGAGCGCGTCGGTGTGCATGGCCACGGTGGCGTGCCCGTATTCCAGCGCGTAATCCTGCTCGATGGTCTTGTAGGGCAGCTTGCCCTTTTTGCGCACGGGCACAAAACCGGCGTGCAGCTTGGTCGCGGCGGCGGCGGCAAAAATAAATCCGCGCGCGTCAATGCCCACCACGGCGTCCACCGAGCCGGGTTTGAAATTCGCCGTGAGCAGTTCAATGGAGCCGGCGAAAAGCCGCGCGTCGGCCAGCACGGGCGTGATGTCCTTGAACTGGATTCCGGGTTTCGGGAAGTCCGGGACGTTGCGGATGGCGCGTTCAATTTCAGGGGCGGTGACGGAGTGCATAGAATCAACATTTGTTTCTGGCTGTAGTCGCGAATTGGGGCCGGGAAATGACTAATGACGAAGCGCTAATGACTAAAGAATGACGAAATCCGAATGACGAATGGCGGGAAACGCCAGATATTCTGCATTCAGCATTCGTCATTTGGGGGTTTTTGGTCATTCGGATTTAGGCATTCGTCATTCCACGCTCCGTGGCATGGTTCAATCTTCCTTCTTCTTGGTGCTTTCGAGTTTCTCGATCATCTTCCGCAGTTTGCGCAGGGCGAGGTTCTGGATTTGCCGGACGCGCTCGCGCGTGACGCCGAATTTCACGCCGACTTCCTCCAGGGTTTTTTCCTGGCCGCCGTCGAGGCCGAAACGGTAGCGCAAAATCGTCGCCTCTCGGTTGTCAAGGTGTTTGACCATGTCCTGCAACATATCGGTGACGGTCTTGTCTTCAAGATTGCCGTAGGGCGAGGTGGCATTTTCGTCCTCGACCACGTCGGAAAAATTGTTCGAGTCGTCGTCGCCGATGGGCGCGTCGAGCGACGCGGGGCGGACGGCGGCCAGGCGCATCTGGCGGACGCGGGCGGCGGTCATGCTGAGTTCGTCGGCCAGCTCCTCGTCGGTCGCCTCGCGGCCCAGCTCCTCCTGCAATTTCATCCCGACCCGGCGCATCTTGGAAATCTTGTCCACCAGATGCACCGGCAGGCGGATGGTTTTGGACTGGTTGGCGAGCGCGCGTTTGATGGATTGTTTGATCCACCACGAGCCGTAGGTCGAGAGCTTGCCGCCCTTTTTCGGGTCAAACCGCTCGACGGCCTTCATCAGGCCGATGTTGCCCTCGCTGAT
Source organism: uncultured Bifidobacteriaceae bacterium (assembly GCA_964475285.1). Taxonomy (GTDB): domain Bacteria; phylum Verrucomicrobiota; class Verrucomicrobiia; order Limisphaerales; family UBA11358; genus UBA11358. Next base: position 2,936 of record CAYYWB010000306.1, read on the forward strand.
CAAATCCAGCAGCGGCAGGCCGATGCCCTCGTAATCGCGCGCGATTTTCACGACGAGCCGGAGATTGGCCTTGATCATCAGCTCGCGCGCCTTTTTGTCGCCCCGCTTGATTTTGGCGGCGAGGACAATTTCCTCCTGCGGCGTGAGCAGTTTCACCTGGCCGATTTCGCGCAGGTAAAGCT
>CAYYWB010000307.1:0-3114 GCA_964475285.1 uncultured Bifidobacteriaceae bacterium
GAGAAGGATTTATTCCCCGACGAGGTGATACGGCTCGACGGTGTCGCCGCCGAGCGAGTGTCGCGGATGGGCCTTGATGGAGAAGCTGAATGCGATGGTGTAATCTTCCCGCCCGGCGCCGTTGTCCGTCACGCGAAAGGTCAGCGCGCCGGTCCAGCTCCGCAGGTCGCGGTAAATGGTGTAGAATTGGTCCTGCAACCGCCCGTTCATGGCGTTGAAATCGTGCGTGGAGCGCAAACCCCAGTTGTCGTTGACCCGGAGAAACATCGTGCTGCTGATGAGATTGTCGCCGCTGTCCAGGAATCCGGCGCGCGAATACACGTGGCCGAGGCCCCAGCTCCACCATTCGTTCGGCGCTATTGTGAGCTGGTGATAGGTGAAGTTCAAATAGCCGTCGTTGATGTCGTAGCGCGTCTGCGATTCGAGCGTGAGCCACGAGCGCGGACGGAACGTGAGGTCGGAATAAAAGTCGTTGAAGGTGTTCTGGCCGGGTTTCGGGGCCAGCCGCCAGTCGAGCATGACGTTCCAATCGAGGAGGTTTTGCAGTTCGCCGACGCGCATGGTCTGGAGCGTGTTGCGCAGGCCGAAGCGGATGACGTTCTCGCTGTCAATCGAATCAATGTCGTTGTAATCCGGCAGTTGGATCGGCAGCAGCAGCGGGCTGGGCAGCATGGAATCGAATTGCGGCAATTGCGGCGGCAATGTGCTGGGCCGCGGCACAAACGCGTAGCTCGCCGACGGCTCGACGATGTGGCGCAGGCCATCCAAGTCCAGCAGCGAATTCGTCGCGCCCGTCCAGAGCCGCGAAGATTTGAATGAAACGTCCATGCCGGTGTTGAAAATTTTTCGGTAGGTTTCCCGGGTCGTGCCGCCCGGCCCGGCTTCCTCGCCGTAATAGGTGAACCGTCCGCCGGCGCGCGGCGTGACGTTGAGCCAGCCGAAAAATGTCCAGGGCAGGAGCAATTGCTGGAACGTGTCGGCGCGAGAGGCGGAATAATCGAGGTTGGGGCCGTTCGTGGTGGCAAACAGCGCGTTGTTGGTCGCGGCCAGCATCCGGCGGTAATAGCCGGCGGAGCTTTCGCTCTCGTAATAGACCGGAGTGTCGAGCACCTGCTGCCGCCAGCCGGTGAGCTTCACGTCCGGCAGCCGCTCGACCTGGTCGAAGAAATTGTTCACGCGCGGCGTCGTCAGCGCTTCGAGGCTCCAGTTTTCCGAGTATTTGTTGGCCTCGACGAACGTGTTTGGCTGCGGGTTCGCGGTGTATTCGCCTTCGAAAAAGTCGTGGAGCAGCAGCGGGTCGCTCTGGTAATTCACCAGCGCCTTGACGTTCAGGTTCGTGGCCGGCGTCGCCTGCCAACTGAATTCAACGCGCTGCCGGTTTTGGGGAATGGGGCCGGACAGGTTCGGAAAGCCGTTTGTATCCAAGCTTTTGTTGGAGTCCTGATCGTGCAGGTAGTAATACTTGAACTGGCCGTCGCCCCAGCGGTCGAGGTGCAGGTTCAGATCCGGCCCGACGCCGGGGCCGCGCTGCTGGCGGTAATCCGCGTGCAACGCGCCATCCACCGCATCGTTCAGCCACCAAGTGTAGGTGGACAGCAAATACGGCCCGTAGACGCTGCGGTAGCCGGGCAGAAAATCCAGGTTGTTCGCGTGCGCGCCCAGGTTGCGTTTGTAATACGGATAATAAAACGCCGGCACGCCGTCCATGAACACCACGGCGTTCCACGCCTCGATGTATTGGCCGGGAACCATCCGCACATGGCTCGCCCGGATGCGGATGGCCGGGTCGCTCACGTCGTCCGGCGTCACAAAAACGTGCTGCGCGGTATAGACCTTGTTGCTGATGTCGCCCTGCAAATTTTCCCCGGCGGCGAACACCGGCGGCCTGCCGGTGCGGAATTGTTCGCTCCGCATCTGGTGCGTCTTGAAATTGTAGTTGATGTGCTCGCCCAGCCAGATTTGGCCGCCCATTTCGATCCGCACGTGGCCGTCGGCCACCGCATCGCCGGTGTCCCGATTCGCCGACGCGTTGTCCGCCATCAGAACGGTATCGCCGTGTTCATCAGTGTATCGCACGCAAATGCCGTTGGTGCCGATATACATGTTTCCCGCCGAATACACGCTGCTGTTGGTTGGCGCGCCGGGAATGATTTCATTGAGCGACCATGCCTCCCATGTCGGCTGCCCCTGCGCCGGGGCGGAAAGGACGAGAATCGCGGCAAAAATCAGCGCGGCGATGGGGGACAATTTTCTCATTCGGCGCGGTCAATTAAACAGAATGAACCGCCGCTGCCAAGCGCATTTGATTTCATCCCAATCGTAATCCTGCTCTTAATCTTAATCGCCGGACAAACCGATTAGGATTACGACGACGATTAGGATTAAGATCAAACCTCAATTCTTCGGCAAAAAACGCGAACCCCACCGCCGCCAGGATGCACACGAACGCCGCGACGTAATTCCAGCGGATTTTTTCGCCCAGATAAAAAATGGCGAAGACCACGAACACCGACAGCGTGATGACCTCCTGGATGATTTTGAGCTGCGGCGCGGAATAAACCGAGTTGCCCCAGCGGTTGGCCGGCACCTGCAGGAAGTATTCAAAAAACGCGATGCCCCAGCTCGCGAGGATGACGAGCAGCAGCGGCTTGCTCTTGAATTTCAAATGGCCATACCACGCGAACGTCATGAAAACATTCGAGCAGGTCAGCAGCACGACGGGCAGCCAGCGGGATGATGTCAAATCCATGCCGGAGAAAATGAATTCAAACCCGCGCGGGGTCAAATCAGAATGCCGCCATCCGTCGCCCGCGAATCCGCCCCGGCCCAAACTGCCGCCGATTTCTTCCCGGTGAGGCCGAACCGCGCCTTGACACGAGGCGTTTCATGGCTATTCTCCACGTTCCGGTTTTTCCGCCGGAAGGAAGCCAGATTGATTTATGAAACGCCAGTATCAACCGTCGAAAATGCGCCGCAAACGGCAGCACGGGTTTCTCGCCCGCAATTCAAGCAAGAGCGGCAAGGCCACACTGCGCAACCGCCGCCGCGAAGGCCGCAAACGCCTGACGCCCGTCTGATCCGGCCATGAGCGCCGACCCGCCGAAACGCCTGCGA
>CAYYWB010000308.1:0-3106 GCA_964475285.1 uncultured Bifidobacteriaceae bacterium
CAGAAATTGTTCCGGCGAGGACGAGGCGATTTGGAGATCGCTGCAATCGAGAAACGCGGAAAACGGAGCAGGGGAGACGGCGGAAAGTTTTTGGAACAATTCCCAGCCGGAAATGTAGGTAGGGACGGCGCGCTGCGCCGTCCGGTCATCGCAGCGCGATGACCCTACCGTCAGCCGATGCGACAGGTTGACCTGATAGATGTCCCCGGCGCGGATGTATTTTTGCGCGCGTTCGACTTTGGAAATAAACTGGGCGCGCGAAATATTGGATGAAATCTCACGCAAAGGCGCAAAGCCGCGAAGGGATTCCACGCTTTGCGCCTTTGCGTCTTTGCGTGAAAATACCTGGTTTTGAATCCTGTCTTTCCAAAATTCCATTTGCTCGTTCGCCCGTTTTTCACTGCGCGAACCGTCGGCGTCCAAGCCGGTCGAAACGATGAAAACTTTTCCGAGTTGATGGTCGAAAACGACCAGGCTGTCGTAAAAGCCGACGTGGCAATCTGGCAATTCCAAATCGTTGGCGGCGCGGCGCGGGAGTTTCGGCTCGGTGAAATTCTTCAGGTCGTAGCCCCAGAACCCGAAGCAGCCGCCGAGCGGAAACGGCAGGTCAATTTCATCCAGCAGTTCAAAGCGCGACATGAGGCTGTCGAGCAGATGCCACGGATTTCCGAAGTGCGGAGCGCGGAATGCGGAGTGCGGAGTTATCTCGCAACGCGAGCCGAAGGAGCGGAATGTCAGGAATGGATTTGCAGCGACGAATGAATAACGCGCCGACGGTGAATCGAATTGCGAGGTGCGAAGCAAAACGACATTCGAGTGCGGAGTGCGGAGTGCGGAGTGCGGAGTGAATAGTCGCGCCGCCAGCGTTTCAGGCGTGTGCGCGGTCGGGATTTCCTGAATCAACGGACGCATGTTTCAAACGCAAAAGGCAGAATGAAGAATGCAGAAAATGACAAACCGGCTAGGGCAGGCCTTCAGCAGACACTTCTGCCTTCTGCATTCTGCCTTCTTCATTTTCAGGCAAACGCCTTGGGCAGCGTGGCCGGTGTGCCGACACGGCGTTCGTAATCGAGGATGATGCGGACGGCTTCGTCGGGATCATCGGTGATTTTCAGGAGGTCGAGGTCGCCGCGGCTGATGTAGCCGTGCCGGGTTTGCAGTTCGGTTTTCATCCAGTGCAGCAATCCTTTCCAATGTTCGCTGCCGAACAGGATGAGCGGAAATTGCGGGATGCGCTCGGTTTGGACGAGGGTGAGCACTTCAAACAATTCGTCGAGCGTACCGAAGCCGCCGGGCATGTAAATGAAGCCGAGACTGTATTTCACGAAGCAGACCTTGCGCGCGAAGAAATAATGGAAGTGCAGCGGCACGTTGGCGTAGCGATTGCCGGCCTGTTCGCGCGGCAGTTCGATGTTCAGGCCGATGGATTTGCCGCCGCCCTGCGCCGCGCCCTTGTTCGCGGCCTCCATGATGCCGGGGCCGCCGCCGGTGACGACGGCGAGGTTGTGCTGCGCCAGTCCCTTGGCGATGGCGACGGCGGCGCGATAATACTTGTCGCTTGGTTTCATCCGCGCCGAGCCGAAAATGGTGACGGCAGGTCCGACTTGCGAAAGCGTCTGGAACGAGTCCACAAACTCGGACATGATGCGAAAAATGCGCCAGGGATCCTCGCGCATGACAAAAGTGCTGTCGCTCATGGCCGGAGCATAACACGGCGGCGGGTGGAGACAAGCGCGCGGAAAACAAGGCAGTGTCCCGATCTTAATCTTGTTCTTAATCGTAATCGTTGAGCAAAGCAGATTAAGATTACGATGACGATTATGATCAGGTCGGCACCGGACATAAAACGGGCCGGAGAAATCAATCCCCGGCCCGCGTCCCTCCGCTCGGTTCCTCAAGAGCAGCCGAGACTTTCACCGCAATTCAGGCACTTGTAACACGCGCCGTTGCGCACGGCCATGTGGCCGCAGGTCGGGCACGTCGGCGCGTCCTGCTGGAAATGCGCGATGGAGTCGTTCAAACTTTTGACGGTGCGCGCGGGACCGGGTTTGTGATGGCCGTTGCCATTTTCGGATTTGACCTCCAGCACGTCGTTGTCCTCGGCGATGGGCAGTTCACGCACCGGGCGGTTCACCCTTTTTTTTTCCTCTTCGAGCAATCCGGGCATGGCAAGCTCCGGCTGCGCGCGATTGGCCGCAATCGCCGCCCGGTAACCGGGGATGAATTGCACGGCCATCCAGCGGAACACATAGTCCGTGATGGACGACGCGTTGCGGATTTCCGGGTTTTTGGTGAAACCGCTCGGCTCGAAACGCTGGTGGGCGAATTTTTTCGTGAGTGCTTCCAACGGAACGCCATATTGCAGCGCCATGCTGGTGAGTGTGCCGATGGCGTCCATCAAGCCGCCAATGGTCGAGCCTTCCTTGGCCATCGTGATGAACAGTTCGCCGGGCTGGTTGTTCTCGAACAAGCCGACGGTGAGATAGCCTTCGTGTCCGGCGATGTCGAACTTGTGCGTGACCGCCGTGCGCGTGTCGGAGAGCCGGCGGCGCAGCGGTTTGCCGGAATCGGCGCGCAGATGGGCGACTTCGGTTTCGAGTTCCGCGATCTTGCCTTCCCATGAAGAATTGTCCGGGGAGATTTTGCCGCCGCCTTCGTTGGTCTTTTTCGTGTTGAGCGGCTGCGAACGCTTTGAGCCGTCGCGGTAAATTGCCACGCATTTCAAGCCCATCTTCCACGCCTGGACGTAGGTGTCGCGGATTTCCTCGACGGTGCATTCCTTCGGCATGTTGACCGTCTTGGAAATCGCGCCGCTGATGAACGGCTGCGCGGCGGCCATCATCTTCAAATGCGCGAGATAACCGATGCTGCGCTTGCCGCGGTGCGGCTTGAACGCGCAGTCAAACACCGGCAGATGCTCCGGCTTCAAACCGCTTTTCACGACAGCGCCGTTTTCCTCGACATCTTCAATCGTGTCATGCTTCTCGATGTGGGCGATGATGTTTTTATTTTCAACCTCGCCATAACCGAGGCGGCGCAGTGCATCCGGCACGCCGCGATTGACGATTTTCAACATGCCGCCGCCCGCGAGCAGCTTGTATTTGAC
>CAYYWB010000309.1:0-3101 GCA_964475285.1 uncultured Bifidobacteriaceae bacterium
GAAGGCCCGAACATCGGCCTCATTGCGTCGCTCGCGACGTTCGCGCGCATCAACGAATTCGGTTTCCTCGAAACGCCGTATCGCAAGGCCAAGGACGGCCGCGTCACGGAGGATATTGAATTTCTCACCGCCGACCGCGAGGAGCAATACATCGTTGCGCAGGCCAACTCGCCGATTGACGGTCGCGGCCACTTCACCACCGAGCGCGTCGTCTGCCGCGCGCGGGGCGAATTCGTGGACGTGGAACCGTCTCGCGTGGATTACATGGACGTGTCGCCCAAACAGCTCGTGTCCATCGCCGCGGCGCTGATTCCGTTTTTGGAGCATGACGACGCGAACCGCGCATTGATGGGTTCGAACATGCAACGCCAGGCGGTGCCGCTGCTCGTCACCGAAGCGCCGCTCGTGGCCACGGCGCTCGAAGACCGCGTCGCGCGCGACTCCCGCGCCGTCATGGTCGCCGAGGAAAGCGGCAAAGTCGCCTCCGTCACCGGAAATCAAATCATCGTGACCGGGGACGGCAAGCTGCCCGAAGGCAAGAAGAAAATCAAAAACGACCCCGAGTACGGGGTTTGCGTTTATCCAGTCCGCAAATTCATGCGCTCGAACGCCGCGACGTGCATCAATCAGAAAATCCTGGTGCACAAGGGCGAACACGTGAAGAAAAACCAGATCATCGCCGACGGTCCCTGCACGCAGAATGGCGAGCTGGCGCTCGGGCGCAACGTGCTGGTCGCGTTCATGCCCTGGAACGGCTACAATTTCGAGGACGCCATCCTCATAAGCGAGAAAATCGTGAAGGAAGACATTTTCACGAGCATTCACATTGACGAGTTTGAAGTGGCCGCGCGCGACACGAAGCTCGGGCCGGAGGAAATCACGCGCGACATCCCGAACCTCGGCGACGAGGCGCTGAAGAACTTGAGTGCCGACGGCGTCATCCGCGTCGGTGCGGAAGTGAAGCCCGGCGACATCCTCGTTGGCAAAATCACACCGAAATCCGAAACCGAACTCGCGCCGGAAGAGCGCCTGCTCCGCGCCATTTTCGGCGAAAAAGCCGCCGACGTGAAGGACACTTCATTGAAGGTTCCGTCCGGCACCTACGGCATTGTCATGGACGTGAAGGTTTCGGCAAAAAGAGACGCCGACCACGTTAGCCGGTCCTCTTCCAGCGAGGAAAAACGCCACTCAAAACAGATCGAGGACGATCACAAGAAGAAGACCGAGGAGCTTCGCGACCAGTTGACGGAGGCGTTGAGCAACATCCTGCTTGGCGAAAAAATCCCGCTTGACGTGGTGAACAGCGAAACCGGCGAGATCATCATTCCGGCGAACCGCAAGATCACCAAGACGCTGCTCCGCAAGCTCGCGACGGTCTATGACCGCATCGAGATTGACCCGTCACCGATCCGCAACAAGATCAACGAAATCATCGGCCAGTTCAAAAAGAAGTTCGACGATTTGCAGATGCAATACGACGAGGAAATCGAGCGCGCCGAGGCCGGCGAAGGCGCCGAGAGCGGCGTCGTCAAGTCGGTGAAAGTTTATATCGCCTCGAAGCGCAAGCTGTCCGTCGGCGACAAGATGGCTGGCCGTCACGGCAACAAAGGCGTCGTCGCCAAGATCGTGAAGGAGGAAGACATGCCGTTCCTCGCGGACGGAACGCCGGTGGAAATCGTGTTGAATCCGCTGGGCGTGCCGAGCCGCATGAACGTCGGCCAAGTGCTCGAAACGCATCTCGGCTGGGCGGCGAAGCTGCTCGATTTGAAGTTTGCGACGCCGGTGTTCGACGGCATCAAGGAAAAGGAAATTCGCAGCTATCTGAAACAGGCCGGACTGCCGGAGCACGCCAAGACGCATTTGACCGACGGGCGCACCGGCGAACAGTTCGATCAGGAAATTGTCGTCGGCTACATTTACATGATGAAGCTCGGCCATTTGGTCGCGGACAAGATTCACGCCCGCGCCGTCGGGCCGTATTCGCTCGTCACGCAGCAGCCGCTGGGCGGCAAGGCGCAATACGGCGGCCAGCGCTTCGGCGAAATGGAAGTGTGGGCGATGGAAGCCTACGGCGCGGCTTACACGTTGCAGGAATTGCTTACGGTCAAGTCCGATGACGTGCAGGGCCGCACGCGGATTTACGAGGCCATCGTCAAGGGCGACAATGCGCTCGAAGCGGGAATTCCCGAATCATTCAACGTCCTGGTGAAGGAAATGCAGTCGCTCGGCCTCGACGTGAAGGTCGGCTACACCAACCCGCTTGAACATCAAAACGGCGACACCGCAGCCGCCGCCGCCACGCTGGCGTCGGTTTAACAACCATTTGCCGCGAAACATTCGCAAAATTAAATTGTATGATTAGTTCAAAAGAAGGCGCTCGCGAGTTGCTCGGCCTCGAAAAGGTCAACCAGGTGGATTACGTCGGCATCACGCTGGCGTCGCCTGAAGCCATCCGCTCCTGGAGCAAGGGCGAGGTCAAGAATCCGGAGACCATCAACTACCGCACGTTCAAGCCGGAAAAGGGCGGCCTTTTCTGCGAACGCATTTTCGGCCCCGTCAAGGACTGGGAATGTTCCTGCGGCAAATACAAGCGCATCAAGCATCGCGGCATCGTCTGCGACCGTTGCGGCGTCGAGGTGACGCTCGCCCGCGTCCGCCGCGAACGCATGGGCCACATCGAACTGGCCGTGCCGGTCTGCCACATCTGGTTTTTCAAGTGCATGCCCTCGCGCATCGGTCTGGCGCTGGACATGACGGCGCGGCATCTGGAGCGCGTGATTTATTACGAGGATTACCTCGTGATTGATCCGGGCAACACGCCGCTGAAGCAAAACCAGTTGTTGAGCGAACACGAGTGCCGCGAGGCGAGAGAGACCTACGGCGCAGACGCGTTCGTCGCCAAGATGGGCGCGGAAGCCGTGCGCGAAGTGCTGGAGAAGGTGGATTTGTCAAAACAGGCGGATCAATTGCAGGAGGCCATGACCGAAACCAAGAGCAAGCAAATCCGCAAGAAACTGGCGAAGCGGATCAAGCTGCTTCAAGGTCTCGGAATTTCCAAGAGCCGTCCCGAATGGATGATTCTCACGGTGCTGCCGGTGATT
>CAYYWB010000310.1:0-3070 GCA_964475285.1 uncultured Bifidobacteriaceae bacterium
TGCTGCGCGAAAAACAGCTTAATCCCATTTACGCCGAGCAGCTTTCCAAGCTTGGCGCCGGCAGCGAAATGGTAGGCGCGCTCGGCGAAAAACTGCTGGCTGCGGGGCCGGACAAATTGACGGAGGGGGAGCGCATGGCCGTGATGGCCGACCAGCGCGTGATGGTCTGGCTGCACCAGCAGGCGTGGCTGCGGCCCGACGAAAAGCTCGCGCCGTGGTGGAAGGCGATGATCCGCGAATTCAGCCGGCAGGAATAAAAAAACCGGCCGCCGCCGGCCGGCATCAGCGGTCACGCCATTGCGACCGCATTTGCGCGGCGTGATTCTTCGGCCAAGTTGGTGATTGTTGTCGTCTCATTCCAACTGGCGAGATTGGCGCATTTTTGGTGCATCACCAAAATTTCCCTGATGTCCTCCAGGCTCTTTCTGATGGATTCCAGCTCGGTTGACAGGATTGTTTGTTCCCCGGCCAGACTCGCGCCGAGTTGCGCGATATAGACCGGCAGCTTTTGGCCCCTCGGATCCTGCGTCATGAATCTGCCCAAATCCGCCTTGTGTTCGCGAATCAGGGCGCCGATGTGGACGATGTTGGCGATTTTGGATTGCTTCATCTGGTTGGAAACCAGATTGGCGGAGACGTTGACGCTTTTGAGCATGTTTCCCACGCTGCGCAGCACGCTGGCGGTGATCTGCGCCGACTCGGCCTTGCGGGAGACGGTGCGGAGTTTCAGATGCGTCGTCTCGACTTCCGCCTCCGCCTGTTTTCGCACGTCCATTTCCATTTGGAGTTCCTCGATGGCCCTCATCAGATACGCCGTTTTCTTTTTGACTTCCGATTCCAATTCGTCCCGCATCCGCCGTTCTTCGCGCTCCACCCGCGCCCGTTCCTTGAGCACGGTTTCCAAATGGATCATGCTGGTCAGCAACAGCAGTGAAACGAGCGAATACATCGCTTCCACCTCGACTCCCAACTCCGCACTGGGATTGTTCGGCATCACCGATTGAAACAGATGAAGCAGCGCCAGCAGGAAAAAAGCCGAGAATAATGACCAACCCACGCGCGCCGTTCCGAAAAGGCGGTTCAGCCGCAGCGCGTAACCGGCAACGACGAATTGCAGCAGGCCGGTGACCAAACCCATGATTTCGGTGGAACTCATGCGACTTTCATTGTGTGGCGCCAGCGGCGCGGTTGACTGAAACCCGTCCCAATCTGGAATTGAGCAGGATTGACTTGTTCATGCCATGCAGCATCGGCGCGAAAGCGGAATTAGTCAGGCGGCGAATTTACCCTTATTTGGCAACTTTCCCGGCCATCCGCCTGCCACGATATTACCTGTTTTCGGGTATTCAATTGGGCCGGCCCGCCGGCGCCTGGCGCGTCCGGCAATATTTTTGTCGCCTGTTCCGGAAAGGAATGATTCAATTTTGCGCGATAAAATTACACTGCCATGAACGGATATCTCTTTACCGCCGGCGTCACCCAATCCCAAGTCCGCCAGACTCCCGACCGTGGCGGACAATTGGTGGACCGGTTGCAGACCTGGGACACCTGCGCGAGCGCGATCATTTACGGCGGCGACGCGCAACAGGCGCAAAAGCGGTTTGAAGCCTGGTGCCGCCTGATTCCGGACGGGCAAAATCCGGTTGAGATGGATTTCAAAAAAATTGTCGCCGCGCAGTTCGTGGATGAATTGCTCACCGAATCCGGCGGCAAACCGCTGGACTGGCCGCAAATTTCCCGGCAGGTCAACGACATCCTGCAGGCAACTCCCGTGGACAATTTCGAGCAAGGCTATTGGGTGGACATCGAACAGGCCGTGCCGGCGGGAAAAATCAGCTTCGACATCGAAGCATTGAAACGCGATTTGCCGGAAGACATCCGGTCCGGTTTGAACTGGTCGCCGGACAAAAAATTCTACTTCCTCTTGAGCGTCCTCGCTCCGCGCCCGTCGCCGGCGTTTACCGCTGAATTGGAAACCGACGCAAGAATTCACGACGATGACGCCGGTGAAAATCCCGATGACGAAAATCCGGATTTGGACGGGTTTGTCGCCGCGCTGCCGGAAATGCGAGACAAGGAGGCCGCGGTGCTGGTGGAGGCGCGCAATTCCGTGGTGGCCGCGTGGCTCTGGCGGAAATTCGCCGCCAACACCCGGCTCGCCCCGAACGAAATCCAGATTGACCCCTGTTGCAGTTTCATTCCGGTGGAATAATTTCAAGCCCCGTCAGCGGCGGCATATTCGGTGGGGCGAGGCTTCTGACGAGCCGGTCTTTGCAGACGGCCACCACGGCTCGCGAGGACGCTCGCCCCACCGTTGAAACTGCTGACGGGGCTGACGGGGCTTGTGATTCCAGCGAACGCATAACTACAAATATGCCGCGCTACGGCGCTTGCATCGCCGTCCGCACCAAATTAATTCAACCCGCTCCGGTTTGATTTCCATTTTGTGCGATGACCCGGCGTAGTCCGTTCACCCGCCTTCATCCGATTTCGGCGCGGCGAGTCAACCAACGCCGGCTGGATGATGAAACCGTCACAAACAAGGCTTTTTGCCCGCACAAACCGGGAAATGGCCCGCACGAAGCGATTTTTTGCGCGCATAGACGGGTTTCTCCCCGGCAGCACGGTGGGCTGGTTCCCTCCCCCCCGGCGAATTTCTTCTGTCCTTTTCCAGAAATTTCAGGGCATAATGTCCGGGTTTCGACAAGTTCCGAGAATCAAAAAAACATGAAAGCGACAAAAATCAAAGACACGGCCACGAGCCGCTGGCTCTCCTACCGGCCCGAAATCAAGGTGCTCGACTGCACCATCCGCGACGGCGGCTTGATGAACAATCACCATTTCGACGACAAAATCGTGAAGGTCGTTTATGAAACCTGTGTCGCCGCCGGCGTGGATTACATGGAACTCGGCTACAAGGCGTCGCGCAAGGGCATCAAGGCCGGCGAACATGGCTGCTGGAAATACTGCGTGGAGGACGACCTCCGCCGCATCGTCGGCGACAACCCGACCGATCTCAAGCTCACCGTGATGGCCGACGCCGAGCGGTGCGATTATCACGAGGACATTT
>CAYYWB010000311.1:0-3039 GCA_964475285.1 uncultured Bifidobacteriaceae bacterium
CCGATTTTGAAACCGGAATGCCGGCGCCGGCGGAAACCAAGCCGGCTGCGTCAAGGATTGCGCCGAGGGCGGGTTAAAATTTCCGAAGAATCTCAAACCGGCTCGGCAATCAAATCGTAATCCAGTTCGGGGTATTGTCCTGATTTGTAGGCGACGGGGTGACGGGTCGTTTGCGCGCGCCGTGCGGGGACAACAATGCTTAATTTTTCCAGAGCGCAAGGGATTGGCGGATGATTTCGTCCAACTCGGCCTTGGAGTCGCCGCCGCCGAAGGTGAACGTGCCGGTGAGATGCCGCCAGTCGTCCAGCGACAGGCCGTAAAGTTCGCGGGCGATGAAGGCTTCCAGCGCCGCGCGTTCCTTCACGTCGCGCGGATTTTTCAACAGCTTCCCGGCAAACTCGGCCAGCTTCTTTTTTTGAAGCGCGGAAAGTTTTGGAATCGGCAGCTCATACATGTAAAACATATTGAGCGTCGCCGAGATTTTGCTGCGGAGATAAAAATTCAAAACGAGCGAATTCAGCAGCGTGAGCAAGCTGCGGGTTTCGCTTGCGTCCAATTCAACCTGTTCAAGCTGGCCTTTGTCGGACAATTCATAATTGAACGGCGCGGCGTAAGGCAGCTTGTTGTTTAGGCAAACGTCCGCCGGAACTTCTGTGGCGATGATTGTGCGCTCGTCCGTCGTTCTGCCAATCTCACGATAAACCGTGCGCGGAAATTCATATTGCAGCTTGAATTTCTTCGCCTTGAAAATTTCGCGCAGGCGTGTTTCCAGTTCCTCGCGCTTTTCGGGAACGGCTTTGCCTTCGAGTTTCTTCGGTTCAACTTCGCGGACGAGTTTCGCCAGCCGGTAAATTTCCTTGCGCAGCAATTCCTCGCGGATTTCCTTTTCCACGATGGCATAATTTCCGGGCGAGTAGGCCGCGTCAAACTGATGAATCATCTTGCCTTCGTAAAGCGGCATCTGTCCGGCGGCGGGTTTCTTGCCGGCGAGCTTGCGGAAGAAATGATTGTCGTTGGTCATGTGGAGTTCGGTGCTCAACCGAAAGCCGAGACTTTGGAGCAGCGGATGTTCGCCGCGAATTTTGGCGCACAGTTCGTAGTCGCACTCGGACCGGAATTCCATGATGCCAAAATTCTCCGGCGAGAAGCGGCGGATCATTTCCACGCTGTATTTGATCGGCGGCGCAAACGCATCCTTGGGATCGAGCAGGTAGAACCGCGCGTCAAAAATGCGCATGGGGAGCGCGCGCGTCCCGCGCGCCGCGTCGGGCGTCGCGCCCGACGCTTTTGATTTGTTGGACGAAGATTCCGGCGCGACGCCGGAATCCGCAAGCGGGACGCTCGCGCTCCCCTTGACAACTTTGAAGAAGCCGAATTTGAAGCGGCTGTCAACGTCTGGGAAAATGTGCTTGGTTTTTTCGCGGCCACTTTCGATGACGGTGTAGCCGCGATTCTCAAACGAGGTCAGTTCTTCAAAACAATTCTCGGTGAGCAGCAGTTTGCGGAGCGGGCCGCAGCCTTCGTCGGTTTGCAAGCCCGACGGCACGAGCAGCGAAAGCCGTCCGCCGTCGCGGACAAGGTTCAAATCGCCTTCGATGAAAAGTTTGTAGAGGTTGATGTCGCCGCCGCCCTGGAATTTGAAACGCTGGCCGAAAAATTCGGAGAACTTTTCGTAGCTGTCGACGTATTCATCCCATCTGGCGCGGAAGTCCGGCTCGTCCTTCAATTTCTTTTCAAACCACGGCGTGAAATCCGTGCCGGCCATCGTGTATTTGCTGAAATTGGCTTTGAGCCTGGCGACGAATTCCTTGGCGATGGGCTTGAACCCTTCCCACGGCGGATTGCCGATGATGCCGTCGAAGCCGGGTGCTTGCGCACGGCCACCATTGGTAGGGACGCCGCGCTGCGGCGTCCGCGTCGCGTCCAGCGACGCAACTTCCGCCCGCTCTGCGCGGGCGGGGTCGTCGCAGCGCGACGACCCTACCTGTTTTGGTTTTCCATCCGCCTCAAACCAGCACGGCCAGAAGTGGAGCGCTAATCCGCCCGGCTCGCACGGCAGGTTTTCGCCTTGGAAATGTTCGACAAAGTTGGCGCGGACTTTTTCCCGCAATTTAAGCGCTTCATCCAATGATTCATGCCGCATCGGATTCTGAATGTAAGCGGCGCGGAGTTCGGAGAGTTTTTTCAACTCGGCCTGATGATATTCGGCCAGCCATCCGGTTTGTTTCTCCAATTCCACGTCCACGAGGGAATCGGCGCAGTGGAAATTGAGTTCGAGGTTGGGCAGGATTTTGACGACATCGGTTTTGAGCAGCCGGTAGTTGTAGTCGGCGGGCGAGAGCTTGACGGCTTCCTTCCAGATGTTGGTCTTGGCCACTTCGAGCGCGCCGGGGTCCTTGTCCACGCCAAAGACGTGGCGCAGCAAAATCTGCGCGATGAGAATGCGGCGGTTGTCAAAATTCTGGCGGCGGCGGAAGGCGAGCGCGGCCTCGACGTTGGGCGGCATTTCAGCGAGATACATTTCGCCGTTGTCGGGCTTGAGGATTTTTTGAACCCACGCGCAGGCGGCGTCAATGCGCTGGTATTGCTGCCAGAAACTCCGCAGGGCCTTGATGAGAAATCCGCCCGAACCGCAGGCGGTGTCGGCCACGCGGATTTCGGCAAGTTGCGCCATGAGCTTTTCAGCGCGCTGGAAATCACATTTCTGGTTGCCGACGGCGTCGCAGATTTCATCCGTGATTTTTCCGGCGAGGGAATTGACGAGCGAATCGGCCATCGGGCCGGTGATGCCGGCGGGCGTGTAATAAATGCCCTCGTCCTTGCGGTTGGCGGCCAGGAACATTTCGTAGCTCTTGCCGAAGATGTCCTCGTCAATGCGGCGGTAGTTGTAATGGACGATGCCGCGGGTGCTGAACGTCTGATCCCAGGTGTTGATGCCGAGGATGAAATTCAGCTTGTCGCAAAAGCGCTGGAGATTGGCCGGCTCCTTGTCGAGCCGGTCCCAGACGCGGGCGGAAAAAATCTCGGTGTCGTAGTAGT
>CAYYWB010000312.1:0-3037 GCA_964475285.1 uncultured Bifidobacteriaceae bacterium
GGCAACAAGGTCAGTTTCGACCTGGATCAGCCGCGGTATCTGGTCATCTTCTTCAACGACGAGCCGGCCTTCTACAACACCGGCCTGCTGTTGTTCGCCGAGCCGCCGGAGAAAAATCCGGTCAAGCCGGGCAATCCGAACGTGGTCAACATTCAGGACTACCAGGTTGACAACACGGGCAAGACGGTCGAGACGGCGAAGATCAACCAGGCCATCAGCGACGTTTCAGCCAGGCCCGGCGGCGGCACGCTGTTTTTTCCCAAGGGAATTTACCGAACCGGCACCGTGTTGATGAAAAGCAACGTCAAGCTGTATGTGGACGTGGACGCCGTGCTTCATGGTTCCACCAACACCGCGGATTACCTGCCGCGCCGCGCCCTGGTCGTCTTTGAAAACTGCACCAATGCCAGCCTCGCGGGGCGGGGCACGATTGACGGCGACGGCTATCCGTATCTGTGGCATGACTTCCAGCCCGACACCGGCGACGGCAAGGCCAGAGAGCTGGGCGGCAAGGTGATTGATCCTCACCGGACGGGAATCAATGGCTACGTCGTCAGCAACTGTCGCGACGTTTCCTTCGATGATTTGTTGCTCGTCCGCGTCGCTTATCATGACATCAACGTCAACAACTGCGTGAACTATTCCAACCACAACATCAAGATCGTCAACCGCAAGCAGCAGTATCATGACGATGCCTATAACATTTCCGGCAGTCACATCCTGATCGAAAACGGGTTTGCCATGACCATGGATGACACCTGGGCGCTGCACGGCAATCTTACTGATTTCGTCGTGAAAGGATTTGTCAATTACAGCTATACCTGCTCGTTGGCCCTCGGATATGGCGGCGTCCCGACCGCCAGGCACGTGCGTCTGGAGGATGTGAATTTTGTGGCCAACCACAACAAGTTCGCCATCTGGATTCAATCCACGCCGGCGTATTTTGTCGGGCGCGGGTATCCCACCGGAGCCAGGGGAGCGCCGCTGGATGATTTCCAGTTTGTCCACTGCTCATTCGAGAGCGATGGCGGGCAGATTTATATTGACGGCGGCGACTACCCGTTGACCAACTTTGTTTTTGACAACTGCACGTTTGAGAAGCCGGGCAAACCCAGCCTGATCATGGGGTCGAAAGTCGCTCCAATCCTGTTCAAGCACGTCACGATGAACGGAAAGTTGATCCAGAACGCCGAACAATTGAAGGCGACGGGTTTCGATCTCCAAGTCCCGGTCACATTTGAGCCGTGAGGCCAGTCAGGCTGGACTGACTGTTAGGCATCGGCACATGATTGCATGAATTCGGCACCAGAAACAAAAGGACTTTGGTGGAAGAAGATCGCCTTCGGACTTGAGGTGTATATGGTTTTGGCAACTGTCGTGATGGCCGCTTGGATTGAGGGTTCCGGCGCAATTAATGTTGGCATAGACCATCATCCGGCTTTGGTTTATTTGTTGTCGGGCAGTGTTGTTTCGTTTTTTGCATTAATAGGGACAGGCATCAGTCTGATTTTATACCGACAAAAAAAGTGGGGATGGATTGCTTTGGCATTTGCCAGTTATGCATTCGTCTTCCTGCTATTGTGTTTGCCAGCCCTTGCGAAGCAAAGGTTTTGATCATGAAATCCGAGCCTAACAGTTTTCCAAGTTAGGCGGATTCGGCCAGAGCGGCGTTCATCCGCTTGATGGCCTCGTCAATCTCGCCGGTGTTCTTGAAGCCGATGACCACGGCGTCCAGCTCCGGCCGGGACATGGCGAAGCGGATGGATTTTTCGCGATCCTCCGGATTGACGAACTGGCCTTCGCCCATGATTTTCATGCCGATGACGCCGCGGCCTTTGGCGCGCATTTTTGTTAATTCGGGCAGAACGGGCGCGATGTCATGGCCCGGGTCGGTGGCGGTCCACATGACTTCCTCCATGCCGTCCACGCGGCGGCCCTGCGGGTTGACGCGCACCAAATGAACTTCCGTCCAATCGGAGGCGACTGCGGCGCGCAAGGCGGGCACGCTGTGGCAGGAGACGCCCTTGGCCCGAATCCATTTCTTGTCCTTGGCCTGGTCAAAGCCATCCATGACGCGCTTGTAGTCGCCGGTCCAGGCGCCCTTGAACATGCAATGGATGAGCATGCTGTCCACATAATCGGTGTCGAAGTTCTTGCGATGGCGGTCAATGGCGGCAAGCACGTCGGCGGGCTGGCCGTCAATTTTGGACTGGATAAAAAGCTTCTCGCGCGGGAGTCCCTTGATGGCGTCGGCAATCCATGGAAATGTGGCGTAGGATTCGGAGCAGTCGAAGTGGCGGATGCCCTGATCGTAGGCGTAATGGACGAGCTTGGTGAAACCATCCTTGCCCAGGTCGGTCAGCGTGCGTCCGTTGTTGACGCCGGTGCCCATGCCGAGGCGGGTGAGTTTGATCCCGGTGTTGCCGAGCGTCACCTCGTCCACGGCGGTGCGTTTGGGCGCGGTGGTTTGGGCGCGCAGGAGGGCGTCCGGCGCCAGCGCCAGGGCGCCGGCTGCGAAAGCGGAATTCTTGAGAAATTGGCGGCGGTTGTAGTTGGTTTTATTCATTTGATTATTCCGGTGATGGTTTGGTCATGTCATTGCTGCGCTCTTTGGGCATAAACTAAACTACCAGTGTGAATTAGTCAATACCACGGTCGGACACCAAATCAAGCCGGGGGTTCGGATCCGGAAAACGTTTCATTTTGGTGTTTCGCATTTTGTGTCTTGGCTCTAGGGTTTGGGGCGACAAAGTGAAAACGCTGCACAAATATCTGACATTGCAGGTGCTCGCCTCGCTGCTGCTGACGGTGGCGGTGTTCACGTTTGTGCTGCTGCTCGGCACGGTGCTCAAGGAAATCCTCCTGCTGCTGGTCAACGGCCAGGCGCGCATCGGCACCGTGCTGGAAGCCATCGGTCTCCTGATCCCGTTCGTCTGCGTCTATGCGCTGCCCATGGGATTGCTCACGGCGACGCTGCTGGTTTTTGGCCGTTTCAGCGCGGACCAGGAACTCACCGCCGCGCGCGCCAGCGGCGTCA
>CAYYWB010000313.1:0-3032 GCA_964475285.1 uncultured Bifidobacteriaceae bacterium
GGCAAGCCGCTGCTCATCATCGCGGAAGAAGTCGAAGGCGAAGCGCTCGCGACTTTGGTCGTGAACAAGCTCCGCGGCACGTTGAACGTCTGCGCCGTGAAGGCGCCGGGCTTCGGCGACCGCCGCAAGGCCATGCTGGAAGACATCGCAGTCCTGACCGGTGGCAAGTTCATCAGCGAAGACCTCGGCATCAAGCTGGAGAGCATTGAATTGACCGACCTCGGCCGCGCCAAGAGCGTGGTCATTGACAAGGAAAACACGACGATCGTCGAGGGCAACGGCAAATCGTCCGACATCCAGGGCCGCGTGAATCAAATCCGCCGCCAGATCGAGGAGACGACGAGCGATTACGACCGCGAGAAATTGCAGGAACGCCTGGCGAAGCTCGCCGGTGGCGTGGCCGTCATCAATGTCGGCGCCGCGACCGAGAGCGAGATGAAGGAAAAGAAGATGCGCGTCGAGGACGCGTTGCACGCGACCCGCGCGGCCGTCGAGGAAGGCATCGTGGCCGGCGGTGGCGTTGCGTTGCTGCGCTGCCAGGCGGCGATTGAAGCCGTCAAGGCCGCGAACGAAGACGAGACGATTGGCGTCGGCATCGTGAAGCGCGCCGTGGAATCACCGCTCCGCGCGCTGGCGGCCAACGCCGGCGTGGAAGGCAGCGTTATCGTCGAAGCCGTCAAGAAGAGCAAGGGCAACGAAGGTTACAACGTCGCCACGGGCGAATACGAAGACCTCGTGAAGGCCGGCATCGTTGACCCGAAGAAGGTCACGCGCATGGCGTTGCAGAACGCGGCGAGCATCGCCGGCCTGCTGCTCACGACCGAATGCCTCATCACCGACATTCCTGAAAAGGACAAGCCGGCCCCGATGGGCGGTGGCGGCGGCGGTGGCATGGGCGGAATGGGCGGCATGGATTATTAAGGTAGGGACGGCCTGCCGGTCGTCCGGTCGCGCAGCAGCGCGACCCTACCGAAAAGAGGAACCGAAAACAGAACGCGGCTGGAAGAAATTTCAGCCGCGTTTTTTGTTCAGAACACCGATCTCCGAACCGGCAAGCTGGATGCGCGAAGGAAACAAAACTTGCCGAACCGAGTTCGGTGGCCCGTCTGCTGGTTGGGGAACCGAACATCCGTCAGGGCTTGTCCTGAAATTTGTTAGTAATTCAGTCTTGAAATGGCCATGCGTTTGGATTCATCCTCCACCGGTTATGGATTTAGCCGACATCTTGGGACGCGAGCAGATTGTCCCCGATCTGAAAGCGACGAACCGCTGGGAAGCGATTGACGAGCTTATCGCCAATCTTGTCGCCACCGGCAAAATTCAGGCCGCCGACAGCGACGCCATCACCGCCGCCGTCAAAAAGCGTGAAACCTCCATGTCCACGGGCATCGGCTTTGGCATCGGCATCCCGCACGCCTCGACGGATTTGATTTACGAGGTCGTCGGCGCGCTGGGCCGCTCCGGCAAGGGCGTCAACTTCGACGCGCTCGACAACCAGCCGGTGAAGCTCGTCATGCTTTTCCTCGTGCCGCAGGGACAGTTTCAAAAACATCTCCACACGCTTGCCAACATTGCGAAGCTGCTGCACAAGGCGGAATTTCGCGAGGCCCTCGAAAAGGCGCCCGGTGCCGACGCCATGCTCGCCGTCATCCGCGAACATGGGAAAAAGTAGTGGCACAGGCATCTTGCCTGTGAGTTTCCTGCCAGCTGTTTTTTTGCCGGCTGAAAATTCCGTGTCCATCCGCGTTCATCCGTGGTTAAATAATTCCCGTGCTTCCGCACAAACAAATTGAATTGAAGCTGCAAGCCGCCGTCCGCGCCGTTTTGCCGGATGCGGACGTCTCCGTCGTTTTGGCCCGGCCATGTCCCGATCCGAAATTCGGCGATTACCAGAGCAACACGCTCATGTCACTCGCCAAAGCCCGGAAAATGAATCCGCGCCAGCTCGCCACCGATGTGCTGGCGAGGCTCGATGTTTCGGACGTTTGCGAAAAAGTGGAAATCGCCGGCGCGGGCTTCCTGAATTTCCGGCTGAAGCCTTCCGCGCTCGCGCAAACGCTCGAAGCCGCCGCCCGCGGCGAGCATTTGTTTTTCGAGAAAGTTGCGTCGCCCAAAAAAGCCGTCATTGATTTCAGCTCGCCCAACGTCGCCAAGCCGATGCACGTCGGCCACATCCGCTCGACAATCCTCGGTGATTGTCTCGCGCGCACTTTGCGGCTGCTCGGCCACCGCGTCATCACCGACAATCACATCGGCGACTGGGGCACGCAGTTCGGCAAATTACTCGTCGGCTGGAAACGCGAAACTGAGAAAGATAAAGCTGCTTTCCGAGCACGGCTTCTCGCCGATCCGATTGGCGAAATGGAGCAGCTCTACAAAACTCAACGCTCTCTGGGACGAAAACTCAAAACATTAACTTCGGAAGAAGAAGCTGTTGCTTTTGTGGAAGATGCCCGTGAAGAGCTCGTCAAGCTCCAGAGCGGCGATGAGGAAAATCTCCGCATCTGGCGCGAGATGATTGCGCTGTCGCAGAAGCAGTTCGACACGATTTACGCCCGGCTCGGCGTGAAATTCGACAACGCGCTTGGCGAAAGCTTTTACAATCCAAAATTAAAGCCGCTCGTGGACGAATTTCTCGCCGCCGGCCTCGCGCGCCAAAGCGAAGGCGCAATCGCCATTTTCTTTGACGACCATCCGCAATTGAAGGCGCACCCCGCGCTCATCCGCAAAAGCGACGGCGGGTTTAATTATACGACCACGGATCTGGCCACGCTGGCCTACCGGATGGAAACCTGGCAGCCGGACGAAATCATTTACGTCACCGACGGCCGGCAGCAGTTGCACTTCCAGCAATTGTTCGCCGCGTTCCGAATGTGGCAGGAACGCCGGCCTCCGGCCCGGCTCGACGGAAACCTAAGAGCTGAACGCGCTGGGTCGGAGACCGGCGCTCCAAAGCTCGCCCACGTCTGGTTCGGCTCGATTCTGGGCGAGGACGGCAAACCGTTCAAAACGCGCAGCGGCGAGACGGTGAA
>CAYYWB010000314.1:0-3029 GCA_964475285.1 uncultured Bifidobacteriaceae bacterium
CGCCAGCACGGCCTCGCTTTTGCCGATGCCGCTTTCGCCGCGGATCAGCACGCCGACGCCGAGGATGTCCACCATGCTGCCCAGCTCGGTGCCGCGCGGCGCGAACATCGTTTCCAGCGCGAACGTCGCGGCGTTGATGAATTTCATCGTCACCAGCGGCGTCTGGAACACCGGCACGCCGGCCCGGTCCGCCGCGTCCAGAAATTCCCCGTCGGGCCGCAGGCTGCGGCTGAAGACGAAGCACGGGATTTTGAAGGCGAACAGGTCGGCGCAATGCCGCTCGCGTTCCGCGGTGGCGAGCGACCGCAGGAAATACACCTCCGCGTGGCCGACGGCCTGGACCCGTTTGTGGGCAAAGTAGCGCGTGAACCCGCTCAACGCCAGGCCGGGGCGGTTCACCGTCGGCTCGCGGATGATGCGCTTGAGATTTTTCTCGCCGGCAACCAGCCGCAATTGCAGCGCTGCGCCGTGCTCCTTGAAAAACTGTTCAACCGTGACTGATGGGTGCGCCATTGAATGAGTTTTGAGTTCTTAATTTTGAATTGTGAGTTGAATCTCTGCGGCAGTCCAACTTAAAATTGAAAACTCGAAACTCAAAATTACAGGTTGAATTCCGGCCCAAGGTAAATTTCCCGCGCCTTCGCGTCGTTCGCCAGAAACTCGGACGAACCTTCCACCAGCACTTGGCCTTTGTGGATGATGTAGCCGCGGTCAATCAGTTTCAAGGTCTCACGCACGTTGTGGTCGGTGATCAAAATGCCCAGCCCGCGCTCCTTCAGCCGACGCACGATTTTCTGCACCTCATAAACTGCAATCGGGTCAATGCCGCTGAACGGCTCGTCCAGCAGCAGCATCTTCGGGCTGGTCACCAGCGCCCGCGTGATTTCCAGACGCCGCTTTTCGCCGCCGCTGATTTGATACGCCATGCTCTTGGCGATGGGCGTCAAATCCAGCTCCTCCAGCAGATACTTGAGCCGCACCGCGCGCTCGGCGCGCGACAGCTTGCACGTCTCCAGAATCGCCAGAATGTTCTGCTCCACCGTCAGCTTGCGGAAGACCGACGGCTCCTGCGTCAAATAGCCAATGCCCAGCCGTGCGCGTTTGTGCATCGGCAGCCGCGCGATGTCGCGCCCGGCAAACTTCACCGCGCCCTCGTCCGGCTTCACGATGCCGACGACCATGTTGAACGTCGTCGTTTTGCCCGCGCCGTTCGGGCCGAGCAGCCCGACGATTTCGCCCGCGCCGACGGCGACGGAAACGCCGTCCACCACGCGACGTCTGCCGTATTGCTTCACCAACTTTTCCGTGGCGAGCAATTGTCCGTTTGTGGATGTTTCAGCCGTTGCCATTTCAAAATCATTTTGGCGCTGCCGGTTCATTTGTCGTCGCCGCCGGTGCATTCGTTTCTGCCGGCATGGGGCCGTAACTCGAATGTATATTGCCAATAAAACGGAAGCCCCTGCTCGCACGATCCCAAATGATGACATCGGCCCAATTCGTTGAAAAAAACGTCCCTTGATGGGTTATCACCTGCGGCTGCGGGTTGCCGGTGAGCGTGACCGTGATATTGGTCACCCCGTTTTGCACGTTGTAATCATAAACCGTCTTGTCACTCGTCGCGTGGATGGGATGGCCTTCATCATCCTTCGCATCAATCACCACGTTCGTCTCGGCCACGATATGGCTCAAACGTCCGCCCGACTGGGGTAGATCCGCGACGAGCAGCGCGCAGGTCAATTTGATTTCTGCATTGCTGACACAGACATTATCACGATAGGTGACCGTGTGCCCGATTCCGTCGAAGTCCGCGCTGCCGTCAGCGTAAATATCTGTCAGGTGCTGCAATTCAGGCGGGGCACTATTGTTCAACTGGGCGCGCACCGCCGTGCCGGCGGCCGCCGCCATCAGGGCAATCAGAAATGACGTTTTCATAGGAGCGCCTTTGTTTCCGGTCCGGTTTCAATCATCGTGTGGACATGATTTGAGATGGTGAGGAACGAATCCTCCTGCCGCCACAAAAATCCGTCGCCCTCGGTGCGGATTTTCCCGTCGCCGTTCTGCAACTGCAAATGTCCCGCCGAACTCGCCGTGTAATGTTGCGCGTCATAAATGCATTCCGGCGCCTCGACGACGGCCTGCGGGCTGCCGTTCGTGTTGAAGGTTTCCAGCTTGAGCTGCTTGATGACGAGCAGGCCGCCCGGTTCCGGCTGCGCCTCCGCGCCAGAAAGCCGCGACTTCATCTGCTGCTGGAGCGGCACGGGGTAATATTCAACCGATGTGAAACCGCGGGCGTGACTTGCAACGGCGGGCTGCGCCCGATTATTTGAAATGGAAATGAAAAGCAGAATAGAAATGGAAAAAAACAATTTCAAGCCCTGGGTTTTGAGTTTTGAGTTTGAAAACCTAAAACTCAAAATTAAAAATTCAAAACTGTTCCTGTTCGTTCTCATTCTCGATAAACCGCAATGACCGGCTCCCATTTATTCTGCGCCTGCAAAATCATTTCAACCACCTCGCGCACCGCGCCGCGTCCGCCAACGGCGTTCGTGACGAAATCAGCCGCCGCCTTCACCTCCGGGCGCGCATCGGCCACGGCCACGCTGAAACCCGCCCGCGCCAGCGGCCCCAAATCCACCACGTCGTCGCCGACAAAACAAACATCGCTCCAGCCCAGTTTTTCGCGCGCCAGCAATTTCTCCACCGCGCCGGTCTTGCTTAACTTGTCGCCCTGCTGGACGAGAAAATCAATCTTCAATTCCTTTGCCCGCATTTCCGTCGCCGCTGACGGGCGGGCCGAAACCCAGCCGACCTTCAAGCCCGCGCGCCGCGCCAGCACCATGCCGAGGCCGTCCCGGATGTTGAACCGCTTGAGCTCGCTCGCTGTGCCGGAGCCGCGCGAAGGCGGGCGTTCGCCGCCGATGAACACCGAGCCGTCCGTCAGCACGCCGTCCACGTCGCACAAAAATAATTTAATGCGCGCGGCGCGTTTGCGGAGGGCGGCGGAAATTTTTGCGGGCATGGAATTCAAA
>CAYYWB010000315.1:0-2972 GCA_964475285.1 uncultured Bifidobacteriaceae bacterium
GGTAAAGCGTGACGCGCGTTTCCCGCACGCGCTCGACGTGCCAGCGGCGGTAAATTTCCTCGCCGAGCGAGCGCATGAGCCAGGCGGACTGGAAATTGCGCGCGGCCACCAGCACGCTGGCGGTGGCGACGACAATCGCCGACAACGGCCAGACCGGGAGCGCAAGGCAGATGGCGATGTTCAGCAGCACGCCCCATTTCCAGCCGAGTTTTTTTGCGAGCGGATTGCCTTCGAGCGCAAGATTCGGCGTGGCGATCCACGTGCTCAAGAAATCCATGCCGCGCGAAAACACCAGCAGCGCGAGCATTAAAAAATACCCGCGGCTGGCAAACGGAATGGTGTCGTCCATAAATTCAATGACGAATGACAAATGACAAATGGATCTTCAAGGCTGATTTTGTCACTCGTCATCCGTCATTTCTTCCCATAAATCTGCTCCGGCGTTTTGATCTGGGCTTCCGTCACCTTAAACGATTTTCCCGCGTTTTCTACCGAGCGGAAGAAACACGACCGGTAGCCTTCGTGGCACGCCGCGCCGGCTTGCTCGACCTGGATCAGCAGCGTGTCGCCGTCGCAGTCGAACGCGATGTCTTTGACGGTCTGCACGTGGCCGCTCCGCTCGCCCTTCATCCAGAATTTTTTGCGCGAGCGGCTCCAGAAATGCGCCCGTCCCGTTCCGATGGTTTTTTCCAGCGCCGCGCGGTTCATCCACGCCATCATCAGCACGCGGCCGGTTTTCTGATCCTGAATGATGGCGGGAATCAGGCCGCTGGCGTCGAATTTCAACTGGTCGTAAAAACTCATGCGGGAAATTTACGACATGCGACAGGCGATTTACGAACTAATTTTGAATATGAGGCGGCGCGAAAGCCTCAAATCCGCTATTTTCCGGCGGCGGGCGCGTTCGCCGGCACGACGGCGTTTGTGAAAATGGCCGCGGTGTTGGTGGCGGCGTTTTCGCGTTCGGCCACATTCCGTTGCAGTCGGTCTTTGAGGCTGGCGTAAATGGCGTTGGTCACGGCGTCAAGCTGCGCGCGCACCTCGTCGAAACGCCCGGCGGCGGTTTTGATCCGCGCGAGGTGGATGAAAACCCCTTCGCGCTCGGTGTCGTCGTGCGCGATGTAAAGCGCGTTCGTCCACGCCACAAGCGCGTCATTGGTGCGCAGCGGGCGGATGCCGTAGTAGCTTTCCGCGTAATCTGTCGCCAGCTCGAAATTGTCCGGGTCGAACTGGACGGCCTTGCGATACAGTTCCAGCGCCTTGTCGAAAACCTGCTGCTCGTTGAAGCCGTAAAATGCCTGCGCGTCCTTGCGGTAAAGATAAACCAGCGTCGCCAGATTTTGATAATACACCGGCTCGGCCGGAGCCAGTTCAATCGCGCGGCCGTAATCGGCGAAGGCGCTCGCCAGCGGGCCGTGCTCGCCATAATAATTGGCCAGATTGTTCCAGGCCGCCGGATTTTTCGGGTCAATGTGCGAGGCGTTTTCAAATTGCACCCGGGCCGACTCCTCGTCGCCGATGTCATCAAGATAAGTGCCGTAGGCCAGAAAGCCGCGGGCCGAATCGGGATGGCGCCGGAGAAAGCCGGCGTAATTGGTGCGGACCGTGTCGAGCCGGGCGCGGATGCGCAGGTTCAACGCCTCCTTTGACTCGCCCATGCCCGTCGCCATGAGCGCGTTGTTGGTCTGAATCCACTGGTCCACCTCGGCCAGCGCCGCGTCGTCGTCCTCCATCAATTGCCGCAACTCCTTTTCCGCCGGGTCGTTCGGATTCACCATCGCAATCGAAACGCCGGTGTCCTGCTGGACCAGATTGCTGACGGCGAGCGGCTGGTTTGTCGCCAGCAGCGCGCCCAAAAGTCCGATGGTCAAATCGCTCACGCCGACAAAGTATCACTCCGGCGGAGCGAGTCGAGACGCAAGCGGACAAGCGGCTTCACGCCACCCGCCGCGTCATGTTTTCGCCGCCAAACGGATTCGGCGCGCGCAGCGTGCATTCCGGATCGTCGCGCCATTCGCCATCCACGAGGAACCGGTAGTGATGCTCGCCCGGCGGCAATTTCACCGTCGCCCGCCAGATGCCGTCCGCGTCCTTCTGCAGGTTGATGGGACGCTCCTGCCATTGCGTGAATTCGCCGGCAAGCTGCACGCTCGACGCATCCGGCGCAAGAAGTGAAAAAGTCTGTGCGAGACCGCTGGCTCCGCCTTTTGTTTTGGTTTTCCTGGCCATAATTCTTTCCTTTCCACGGGCTGACGGGTTCAAGCATTCCAGCCCGAAGGCAAGCTTAACGCAAAACGGCGGCAACGCAAATTAGCCCCGGCGAAGGATTGAATTAGAAAATTAAACGGAATTTTTCCGCGGGGGCGCGCCCCCGTCAAATGATGGACTGGCAGACGCGGACGAATTCATCCGGATTGTCCGGCGTGAACGCGATGCATTTCCAGAAGCCGGTCTTTCTCCTGACCCGGACGTGGCGGTGCAAATCCGAATTGTCGAGCTTGATGCCCCAGGTGAATCCTTTGCGTCCGCTGAATACGGAAGGGCGAACCTCGATTTCCAGAATTTCCCGCGCGGGAATGACAACGGTGTGAAAAAGAATCCACGCTTGAAGCTCCAGCCGGTCGGAATAAATCCGATATTCCTGCCACAAGCCCGCCGGCGTGCGGCGCGAAACATGAACCGGCTGTTCAAAGGCATTCACATCAGACGTTCTTGATGATGCCCCGGCAAACGTTCAGGCGCAAGCGGCGCGGAGCGACGGTAGTCGCCTAATTTGAATTTCATTTTGAAAATAACCAGTTCGTCGCAAGAATCGCCGCGGCAATGGCTAACCAAATCCACCATGTTTTCCATTCTATGCCATTCATTTTGCCCTCGCTTTTTTGATTTGATACGACACGCCGACCTTCACCGCGCTTTCCTCCGGCGACAAAACCCGCCACTGACCCGGCGGCAAATCGCCGAGCCGGAAA
>CAYYWB010000316.1:0-2966 GCA_964475285.1 uncultured Bifidobacteriaceae bacterium
CGGCGAGAAATTCCTGATAAACCGGCGTGCCGAAAATCGTGAACGCCTTGCCCCATTCCTGGATCCCCGCGAATTTCTGCCGCGTCATGTCGCGCGTCAGGAAGAAATCCTTCGGGTCCTTGCCGAGGCGCCTGGCCATGTCCTTCTTGGCCGCGTCGTAATCATAGCCGGGCGAAATCGTGTGGCCGTCCACTTCGAGCGACGAGAGGAACTTGAACATGTCCTCGATTTCCCGCATGTCGGCTTCCCGATAAACCGTCGTGTTCGTCGCGACCTGAAAGCCAAGAATCTTCGCCATCTTGATGGCCTCGATGCATTCCTTGAAGACGCCCTCGCGCTCGACGATGAGGTCGTGCGTGAATTCCAATCCGTCCACGTGGACGTTCCAATACATCCATTGCGTCGGGCGGATGACAGAATTGCGGATTGGCGATTGCGGATTGCGGATTACAGCCGCGTCCTGCTCGCTGATTAATTTGTCGGCGAGCAATTTTTTAATCTGGCTTTCCAATTTAATCCGCATTCCGCGATCTGCATTCCGCAATTCGGCCGCGAGGTATTCCTTCATTTTCTTCCGCATGAACATCCCGTTCGTGCAGACGTAAATAACGCGGCCCTGTTCCAGCAGGCCGCTCACCAGCTCCTCGATTTTCGGATAAATCAGCGGTTCGCCGCCGCAGATGGAAACCATCGGCGCGTCGCATTCCCGCGCGACGGCCAGGCATTTTTCCAGCGGCACCATGTCCTTGAGGTTCGTGGAATACTCGCGGATGCGGCCGCAGCCGGTGCAGGTGAGGTTGCAGGTGTGCAGCGGCTCAAGCTGCAAGACCATCGCGAATTTCGGCGTCTTGCACAGCTTGTGTTTGATGATGTGACTGGCGATTTTTTTCGTCAGCGCAAAGGGAAATCGCATAACTATTTGTTCAGGGCAACTTCGGTGGAGATTTCAGGAAATGAAGCCGGCGCATTGGTGGCCGGCGGTTCCGCCTTCATGAAATGTCCCGCTCCCGGCAATAAGAAATCCAGGGGCGAAACGCTCTGGCTGGTATTGATGCCGGCGCACCCCGCGCCAAAAAGCGCGAGCGTCGCCGTTATCGCCAGCCATGGAAGTCTCCAATTTAATCTCACTTGCCCAGTATAAGGCACTCCGGCACGATGGCAACTGATAATTCCAATCATGGCCAACAATGACAACCGGATACGGCGCTGGACGCGGGGCGCGGCAATGGCTGTGATTTTTCTTCCAGCCGCCGCCGGACTGGTTTTCGCCGATGACGCGCAAACCAAAATCTTTGCCACCCGCGCCGCTGCGGAGTTTCAAAGCGCGCAAATCCGGTTTCAATCGAACACCAACAACCCGGCAGCCGCCTGGCAGTTCGCCCGCGCGTGTTTTGATTTTGCCGACTTCGCCACCAACGAGACCCGGCGCGCAGCAATTGCCCGGGAAGGCATCGCCGCCTGTCAGGAATTGCTGGCGCGCGAAACCAATTCCGCGCCGGGGCATTATTATCTGGCCATGAACTGCGGGCAGTTCGCCCGCGCCGAGGCGCCGTCCGTTGCCGCCTACCGGCTCGTCAAGCAGATCGAAAATGAATTCAAGACGGCGGCGGATTTGGACAAGTCCTTTGATTATGCCGGCCCGGAGCGCTGCCTCGGCCTGCTGTATCGCGACGCGCCCGGCTGGCCCTTCAGCATCGGCAGCAAACGCAAGGCGCGGGATTTTCTTGAGCAGGCCGCGAAACTCGCGCCGGATGATCCCGAAAATCACCTGAACCTGGCCGAGTCGTATTTGCAATGGCATGAAAGCGACAACGCGAAAAGCGAATTGAAAACGCTCGACGCGCTCTGGCCGTCGGCGCAAACGAATTTCACCGGCGAGGCGTGGGAGCGGAGCTGGGATGACTGGGCCGCGCGCCGGGACGCCGCTCGCAAAAAATTGGACGAGCTTTCCGCGCCGTCGTTGAAATCGCCCAGAAACGGCCCGTAAAATGACAGGAAATTAACTTGGCCGCCGCGCCGCCGGTCAACTACCCTGCGGCTTGGAAAAACACCCGGGCAACCAATTGCAGACGTCATGGCCAAACGATTGCTGGCAACCTTGAGCGACGCGACGCTGTTCCTGCAGGAATGGCTCGCCAATCCCAGGCGGACCGGCTCGGTCGTGCCGAGTTCCCGGCAGCTTGCCCGGGCCATGGCGCGCTGGCTTCCCGCCGACCCGGAAAGTTTCGTGCTCGAACTCGGTCCCGGCACCGGCATCATCACCGAGGCGCTCCTCAAACACGGCCTGCGCGAGGAAAAACTAGTGGCCATCGAACACAATCCCAAGATGGCCCGGCTCCTCCAGGAACGTTTTCCCCGCGCGCGCATCCTCGCCGGCGACGCGTGGCATCTGGACGATTTGCTCCGCAGCCACCGCAAACCGATTGAAAGCGTGGGCGCGGTCATCTCCAGCCTGCCGCTGCTGAATTTCTCCGAGAAACAGGCCGGGGCGCTGGCGGAAAAAATCCGCGCCGTGCTGGAGCCTCGGGGCCACTGGGTGCAATTCAGCTACCGGATAGACAAACTGCGCCCGCGCGGCGCTGCCAGTTTCAAATTGCACGCCTCCAAAATCGTCTGGCTCAACTTCCCGCCCGCCCGCGTCAGCGTTTTTCGGAAGTAAAACAAATCCCGCCGCCGCTGTGTGAACGCGCGCTTGCGGCGGGAAACGACTGGTGTAATCTTTTCGATATGCCGATGACGCTGGATCAAATTGTTGAAGAAACCCGCGAGATGCCGGGCGAGGTCGTTGCGGAATTGGTTGACCGCATCATGGTCGCGCGGCACGGCGGCATTGAACCGTCCGTGGCGGAATCGTGGAAAGCCGAAACTGACCGGCGCATCGCGGAAATCGAATCAGGGAAAGTCAAAGGTGTCACGCCCGAGGAAAGCGCCGCCCGCATCCAAAAAATCCTCCGGCGGTGAAGCCG
>CAYYWB010000317.1:0-2959 GCA_964475285.1 uncultured Bifidobacteriaceae bacterium
CCTTGCCGAGCAGCGATTTGCAGATCAGCCCGACCTTCACGCCGGCTGCCGACGCCTCGATGGCCGCGCGCAAGCCCGCGCCACCCGCACCGATGACGAGCACGTCGTATTCGTGAGTTTCGTAATTGGTAGGCATGATGAACTAAAATATTTCTATTCCGAAATTTCTGCCGGGGGAATTCCTAATGACGAAACACTGATGACTAGAGAATGACTAAGCCCGAATGCCAAATGGCGGCGGAACCGCGTCGCACGGATTTGGTTCTTGGACATTGGGGATTCTTTTGTCATGAGGATTTGGGAATTAGTCATTTCCACCACGCTGGTTCTTAAAAATGCCAGCTAAAATCATGCAAATGCCCAGTCGCGCAGAGCCGGACATAAACGTCCGTGAAACCGACCCAGAACAGGCTGATCCACGCCCACATCATGTGCCGCGTGTTCAGGCAGCTCACGCAGTTGTAGGCTTTCGCGCAAGTCGGCGCTTTGGATTTGGAATCGAGAAACCCGCCAATCAGATGCCGCAGCGAGTGGCAGCCGAAGGTGTAAAGCCCGAGAAAAACCGCGTTCAATGCCATGACGATTGTGCCCACGCCGATGCCGAAATGTTCCTTGCCGGTCGTATCCGTGAACCACATGGCCAGCCAGGCATCATACGAAAGAATCACAATGAACATGGCTGCGAGATAAAACATATAGCGGTGGACATTCTGAATGATCAGCGGAAAACAGCGTTCGCCGAAATAGCTTTTGCGCGGTTCGCCGACAGCACAATTGATCGGGTCGGCCCAGAACGCCTTGTAGTAAGCCCCGCGATAATAATAGCAGGTGAACCGGAAACCGGCCGGCGCCCACAAAATCAACAAGGCGGGAGAGAACGGTGCCCACGTCGGCCACCATGCTGGCAGGCTGCCGATGGCATGGGGCGAAGTGCCCCAGAATTCCGGCGAGTAAAACGGCGAGAGGTAATTGGCCCCACCATTTTCACCATGCAGACCCCCAAACCAGTAACGACAAACATGGTTGTTCATGTCGCCCACGCCCTGGAACGCCGCCCAGGTCGAATAAACGATGAAGGCCGAAAAGCCGAGAAAGACCAGCAGCGGCTGCACCCACCACGCATCGGGGCGCGTCGTCCGGGCGAACCGCCTTTGCGGCGGAAGCGTGTCTGCGTAATCCATAGAGAGACTAATTCTAATGATTAATGGCTACCGCGTCAACGCACGCAAGGAAAGTATAAGGGTCTCTACGGATAATTGTTCCGCGAACTTATCACCGCGCCGGGGCCGGCTGTGCCGGCGCGTTCCATTCATTCAAGCCGCGTTCGCTTTCGGCGGCGGGTGAAAGGCCGAGCAGTTCCAGCGCCTCGCCAACCAGATAGAGCGAGCCGGTGATGACAACGGATTCTTCCTTCGCCGATTTTTCCAGCGCTTCGGCCAGATTGGCGCAAACAAGGGTTTCCGACGACAGATTGGCCGCGCGACACGCCCCGGCCAGTTCCCTGGCATCGGAGGTGCGCTCACTGGAAACCGGCACGGTGAAAATCCGCGCGGCCAGCGGCGCGAGCGTCTCGCAAATGTGCCGCCAGTCCTTGTCCTGAAGCACGCCGAGAATGAGCGTGATGGGAGCGCCGGCCTCCGGCCCGGCGTGATGCGGCCCGCTCTTGGAACGAGCCGAGGCGGTGCTCGGCGCTCCGCTCCGCAACGCCTCGCGCAGCGCTTTTGCACCCGCGACGTTGTGCGCGCCGTCGAGCAGGATTTTTTGGCCGGCCGGCCTTTGAATCAACTGCAATCGCCCCGGCCAGTTGACGTTGGCCAGCCCGGCGCGGATTCGTTCATCCGAAACTGGAATCTGTTTCTGCAACATTTCAACCGCTGCCAGCGCCAGCTTGGCATTGGTTTTTTGATGTTCGCCAATCAAAGGCAAATTTTCAACTTGGGAGGGTCGCCGTATCGGCGACCCAAACTGATTTTGATTTGGGACGGCGGCACGC
Source organism: uncultured Bifidobacteriaceae bacterium (assembly GCA_964475285.1). Taxonomy (GTDB): domain Bacteria; phylum Verrucomicrobiota; class Verrucomicrobiia; order Limisphaerales; family UBA11358; genus UBA11358. Next base: position 1,994 of record CAYYWB010000317.1, read on the forward strand.
CGTCCCTCCCAGGAATTGATTTTTAACAGCGGCGCATTGTTCTCCAGCGCGGTTTTCTCAATGACCGTCAGCGCCTCCGGCTCATCTGCCGCCGTCACGACCGGCACGCCGGGCTTGATGATGCCGGCCTTTTCGGCGGCGATTTTTTCCAGCGTGTCGCCGAGCCACTGTTCGTGGTCAAAGGTGATGTTCGTGATGACGCTGGCCAGCGGCGTGACGATGTTCGTGGCGTCGAGCCGTCCGCCGAGGCCGGTTTCCCAAATGACCAGATCGCATTTCTGCCCGGCGAAAAACTTCAGCGCCATGACCGTGACGACTTCAAAAAACGTCGGGTGATGCGCGGCGGGAAATTGGGCGAGCAAGGGCTGCAATTCTTCAACCAGCCGGACGACTTCATTTTCTGAAATCAATTGACGATTGACCTGAATCCGCTCGCGGAAGGAAATCAGATGTGGCGAGGTGAACAAACCGACGCGCAATCCAGCCGCGCGATAAATGCTTTCGAGCATGGCGCAGGTCGAGCCTTTGCCATTCGTGCCGGCGACATGGATGAAACGCAGTTTTTCCTGCGGATTGCCCGCGAGCGCGGCGAGTTTGAACGTGTTTTCCAGCCCGAACTTCGCGCCGAACAAACGCAGCGAATAGAGAAATTCGATGGCGGCTGAATAAGTCAACCTTTCATCATTCTTCATTCTGCCCTCATCCTTTCCGCTACAGCGGCTTCTGGTGGGTTTTGGCGTGCGCGGCGGCGATGAAACCCTTGAACAGCGGATGCGGCTGGTGCGGCTTGCTCAAAAATTCCGGGTGAAACTGGCTTGCGATGAAAAATGGATGGCCGCCGAGCTCAATAATCTCGACGAGCTTGCCGTCCGGCGACAATCCACTGAACACAAACCCGGCCTTTTCGAATTTGTCGCGGTAGCTGTTGTTGAATTCGTAGCGGTGGCGGTGGCGCTCGTTGATGAC
>CAYYWB010000318.1:0-2922 GCA_964475285.1 uncultured Bifidobacteriaceae bacterium
CTACCGTTTGCTAAATGTGCCGATTTTTATAGCGAAATGGTATAAAACACCCGCCAGGCTAGCAGCCCGCCGGTCATCTGGTTTCGCGCGACAAAGCTTCCCAGCGGCAGCGCGGAGACGCGGGCCGGGTCCATTCCCATCTTGCCAACGGCCTTGAGCGGGCAATCGCCGTAGGCGGCGGGCAGCAATTTGAAGCAGACAAGTTCCGTGGCCGCGCCAGTGATGCTGGCGTTGATCATTTCCGGGCGTTGCGTGTCCACAATGACGTGCAGGTTAAGCTCGCGCCCGGCCTGCACGCAAAGGGCAAGCTCCGGCGGAATGCTGTCAGGCGAGCAATGCCGCCACACTTCGGGGACGCACATCATTTTCTCGCCGGGGCCGCGCGCGGAGAAGCGGCAACAGAGGTTGCGTGACTCGGCGCCAAGCTCATTTACCGGGTGTCAGGACAGCGGGGCACACCAACAAAGCCTCCTTTAATACCATTTCCCAGAGACAATCGGTGCAATTGGTAGGGCGGCGTTGCTGCGCCGCCGGGCATGGGGCCGCGCGGCAGCGCGGCCCTACCGTTTGCTAAATGTGCCGGTTTTTATAGCGAAATGGTATAAGTCAAGCCAGGGGCCAGCCGTCCGGTTTCCGCCTTATTTCCACCTAAAATCGGACGGCGGGGGGCGGGGTTTGCGAAAAAGGCGTTTTGGGCCGTCCGTCCAAATTGGCTTGACAGCGTCCGGTATTGGTAGGATAATCCCACTATGACTGTTATCGCAGACAACAAGAAGCGCGTGACGCTGCCAACGAAGCCAGGCGAGCGGTTTGATGTCCAGGACTTCGCAGGTGAGAAATTCATCCTGACGCGGCTCGTCCCGGTGGATCGTCCGGTCAAGGTGCAGCTTGTCCGGGAAAATGGCTACACTGTCGCAGCCGGCCCGGCAATCAGCCAGGAGCAGGTGAGAAAGGCGCTGGACGAATTCCCATGACCTATCTTTTGGACGTTTCAACCTTGATGGCGCTATTGATGCAGGGACACGAGCATCACAAGCGGGCAACGGCGTGGCAGAATTCCACCGCGACACTGGCCGTCTGCCCAATCACGGAAATTGGCTTTCTGCGGATTTCAACGCAGCCGGTCTTTGGCGCGACCGTGGAGCAGGCGCGGACGATGCTGCGAGACTGGAAGGCGGCAAGGAAACCGCAATTTGTGCCCTGCGACGTGGAGGCGCTCAAAACGGACGCGCCTGGAACGGGGACAAAGACAACTGATTTCTATCTGGCCGGGCTTGCCGAGGCGCACGGGATGAAACTGGCGACGCTCGAAAATGACATGGGCCACAAGGCGGCGTTCGCATTGCCATAATTTCCCCGCCAGCATCCCGCCGGTCATCTGGTTTCGCGCGACAAAGCTCCCCAGCGGCGTGCTGCGTTCGCGTGCGACGTGCGTGATTCCAAATGTGGGATCAAGCCCGACGCCGCTTTCGTCGCAACCGGGCTGGCGCACCACCGACACGTTTATTGACGCCGCCACAGTCCCGGCCTAGCTTGCCGCCATGTGTTCGCGATACACCTACAACAAGGACGAGGCCAAATTAAAGCCGGATTCGCGCATCAACATTCTCATCGGCGCAAAGAAATTCATGCAAGGCTGTCCGGCACCGGCAAGGGCGTTTGCTTGGACGGATGGAGGGCTTGGGTTTTCGGCTTCGTGCGGAAGCCAGTCTGACGACGCTGACCGCCGATGTCATCAAATCGAGCGCCATCGAGGGTTCGCTGCTGGACACCGCACAAGCTCTCGACATCAAAATATGCCAGGCTCGCCGAATGTTCCGGGGACACGGCATTGAGGGACATTAAAATTTTGCTCGATCAAGGCATTCTCATGCAAGACAAGGGTGGGGGCCGGAATACAAGCTACCGATTGGTTGAGCCGGATGGTCAATCCTGAAGTGTGCAGCATTGCATGAGCTTGAGTCGTGCGCGTGAATCGAATGTTTCATTATATGTCGCCGGCCGTCGCCTCAATGTAGCAGATCACAACAACATCGGAACATTGGGTGGCAGGGCGGCGCCGCCGCGCCGCCGTTTGGCTGACCAGCAGGTCAGCCCTGCCGAATTGGCGTATGTGCCAATGTTGATTGAAACTGCCATATGTTATCACCCGGTCAATTCGTGGCTGTGGCCGCTGGTAACCGCATGACGTTTTCTGCCTGTCATTCGTGAAGGCAAAAATTCAAACGCTGATCGGAATGCATGGCTTTCCGCGCCTCGAATTGCCGGGCGAACCCGTGATCTTGAAAGTTCTTTGCATGGAATGGGCAGGGGAGCCAATCTGTGCCATGGAAAGAACCTCGTTTCTGCGGTTTCCGCCGAGTCCAATGGGGCGGGTGTATTCGATTCCGGCGGCTTCCGTTTGAACTGTTGCAAATTTGCGGTAGTCACCTAATTTGGATTTCATTTTGAAAATAAACAGTTCGTTGCAAGAATCGCCGCAGCAATGGCTAACCAAATCCACCATGTTTTCCATTCTATGCCATTCATTTTCCCCTCGCTTTTTTGATTTGATACGAGACGCCAACCTTCACCGCGCTTTGGTGTTCCGAGCCGGGGAACACATCCGCCAGCCGTTCACACAGTTTGAAGCTCAAGTTCTGGTCGAACAGCAGCTTCATGCGGCGGTCAGCACGCGGCGTTCACGGTCGGAAGCGAAGGCGAGACACGCGCGGATGTCCTCCTCGGTCAATTCGGGATAATCCGCGATGATTTGCGCGTGCGACATTCCCGCCGCCAGCCAGCCAAGCACATCCGCCACAGCAATGCGCATCCGCCGGATGCAAGGCCGTCCGCCGGATGCAAGGCCGTCCGCCGCGCTTGCCGGGTTCCAAGGTGATGATGTTTTGGTAATTCATACGCTGGTCAATCCTAATGCCTTTG
>CAYYWB010000319.1:0-2921 GCA_964475285.1 uncultured Bifidobacteriaceae bacterium
AAACGCCGCCGTTGAGCGACGTGCGCACGACCAGATGCCGTGGATTTTTCAAAACGATTTCTTCGGCGGCGGCTTTCGTCTCGCCGTAAAGATGCAGCGGATTTGGCGCGCCGCTTTCAATGTAATTCCCCTTGCGCCCGTCGAAAATCAAATCGGTGGAGAAAAATACGAACTGGATTTTCGCCGCCAGTTCCGCGAGCAGTTTGGTGGCTTCGACGTTCAACCGTCGGGCCAGTTCTGGGTCGGCTTCGACCCCGGCAACGGTGCTGACAGCGGCGCAATGAATTACCAATTGCGGCTTGTCATTTTCAAACTCACGGCGAACTGCGGCGAAATCGAGCAGGTCAAGCCGGTCGCGAGTCAACGCGCGCAGCCGCCATTGCGGAGCGAATTTCGGCGCGGTCTGGACGAGATAATTTCCGATGAGTCCGCCCGCGCCAGTGATCCAGGCGAGATTATTTTGGCGTTCCATCGGCGATTGGCTTTGGCGGCGGACTGTTCGTTGCTTGCGGCAGGCGGCCAATCCACAAACCGGTGACGGCGTAATGCCATTCCAATTCGGGAATGCCCGGCGGGTTGCCGCCAGATCCGCGCAGGAGCATCCGGTCGGAGGAACGCATTTTCTTCACCCACGGCTCGTAGGCCTCGAACGCCGCGCCGTGGTTCCACTGGATTTCGCGCAGCGTTTTCAAATCGTCCGCGCGCATCAGGCCGGATTCAAAACCCAGAATGTAACGCCAGTCCGCCGTTGGATTTTTGAAAAAAGTCTGGAAAAAAACGTCCATGTCGGAATTGTAAATGACGCCGCCGGGTTCGGGCAGCCAGCCGGCGATGCCGGGCGTTTCGGGCGTGACATATTCCGCCGTGAGATTCGCCGTCCAGCGGCTGTCGCGGTCGCTGGTGAATCCAAGAAAAGCCCCGGCGGCAATCACCAGCGTGACGAGCAGGCGCCGGGCTGAATCGAGAGACAGATGATTTTCAAAATGCTCCTGCAATTCCAGCGCCACCCAGACCATGAACGCGGGTGTGCCGAAATCCCACCAGAACCGGCGCATTTTCAATCCGAGCAGCCAGCCCAAAACCATCATCACAAAAACCGGATTGAGCAGCGTGCGCGGATTCCGCCCGGGAAAAATCTTGCGGCACAAAAGCAGAACGACGACGGCAAGCACGGCGGCGGTTTCGCCGTCGGACGGATACATTTCCGGCTCAAGCTGATGGATGACGGTAAAATTCCCGAACACGCCGGCCATGTGCCACACGGCTTGAAACATGAATTCCAACGGATGCCCGGTGAGCGCGCAGCCGAGAAAACTTCCGACAATCCAGCAGCCGCCATACCAAAGCGCCGAGCGCCAGAATCCGGCAAACAAAATCGCCGCCGCCGGCAGACACAGCAAATACCACGAGCCATGAATCCACGCGGATGCGGCGACCAGCAGCGGCGTGAACACCAGCGCCAGCCGCCGAGGCCGGTCGTTTTCCTGCCGCGACCACAAATACAGAATCGTGATGAGAACGGCGTCGGTTAAAATGTATGGCCGCCCGCGCGCGAAACGGGTTGTGCAGGCCGGAATGAAAATCGCCGACGCGAACAGCGCCGCCAGCCACGCTTCGGGCCGGCGCAGCCACGGCAACGCGCTCAACATCACCAGCAGCATCAGCGCGACGACTGAAAAAACGACCAGCGTTTCGGCGCTGCAATGCTGCCAGTTGTGGACCCAAGCCAGAATCGCCTGCCAGCCGGGGCTGGGATCAATCTGGAAATCGTCCCGCATGACGAGGATTTGATGCCACGACTTGCCGGAAACGGCCTTGGCCGCATGCCGCAGCGCGTCGTCCATCGGCAAAAAACCGTAGCCGATGATTTTCAGCGGAATGCAGATGATGGTGAAGACGACAACAATCCAGACGGACAACGGAATGTAGCGCCTCACGTTTTGCGAAAGCATGGCAGAGTCTAAAACGATTCAAATGCGCGCGTCAATGCGCGGACGCGCCGCGCGAAACAAATTGAGGCGCGATCTGGATGAGATAATTTGCAATCAGCCCGTTCGCGCCGATTATCCAAGTTAACTCAAATTTTTGCGATGTTAGCACACACTGAATTTGCAAGTTACCACCAGAGGCAATCTGTGCATGACTCGTTTCTATTTTGCGCTTTGGCCTGCTCGACGCGGCTTTCCAAAGAATCAAACCGGCTTTTTTCCGCTTCTTTCTGCGCCGCTGACATTTCCAATTCAACTTGCTCCAATTTCTTAACCGCATCATCCGAATTTTGATTTGCCGCGCCGCGAAACCAAGCAGCCGCTTCAATCAAATCTTTGGGAACAAGCTGGCTTTCATAATAAATCTCGCCAAGCAGAAGTTGTCCTTTCGCCGTTGTTATTGGATGGTTTCTTTTGATTTCGTCCAGTTGCTGGCCGACGGCAGTCTTACCGTCCGGCAAGCCCCGTCCTTGGAAATAGAGATTTAGCAAATTTTCGATTGCCGTGCAGCGAGCAACGTCACCATGCGAAGTGGGAGCAATGTTTCTTTTAATAAATCAACTGCACCCTCAATTGTATGAGATACGAAAATTGGCTTGGATGGATACAAAAAAACTGCGCGGTTTTTGGGGGTTCCAACAAACTCTTGATCACAGCTTCCGCTGGCATATTGACAATAACATGGAGGCTCGCGCAAAGAATCTATCGCAATTGAGTTTGGATTTGCCATTGCGTTAAGATGTTAACCTAGATGCTGTCTGATTAGTCGAATCGGCTGCTTGCAACCGGAACACGCTGACAAACAAAAACATCGTGAAGAAATAAAAGATGTGCTGTTTTATTTTCATAAGCTGGCACATGGAAAACTAAAAGGAAACCCTAGGGCGTGTTAACACTAATTGACATTTGGGATAAATTGGTGACAATGGGCCG
>CAYYWB010000320.1:0-2913 GCA_964475285.1 uncultured Bifidobacteriaceae bacterium
ATGGATTCTCGATTCCATCACCCAAAATCCGACCGGCAAACCCGTCGTCGCGCAGATCATCGGCAACGACATTCCCGCGCTCGTCCGCAACGCGAAGCTGCTGCAAAAATATCCCGTCGCCGCGATTGACCTGAACCTCGGCTGTCCCGCGCCGGTGGTTTATCGCAAATGCGCCGGCGGCGGATTGCTGCGCGAACCGGGAAAAATTGACGCCATGCTCGGCGCGCTGCGCGACGCGGTGACGATTCCGTTCACGGTCAAAACGCGAATCGGTTTCGAGTCGCCCGATGAATTCGACGAACTGCTGCCGGTTTTTGCGAAACATCCGATTGACCTGCTCACCGTCCACGCGCGAACTGTGAAGCAAATGTATCGTCCCGGCGTGCGCTACGATTTGATTGCGCGGGCGGCGCGGGAATTGCGCTGTCCGGTGCTGGCGAATGGAAATATCCACAGCGCAACGCAAGCCCAGGCGTTGCTGGTGGAAACTGGCGCGCGCGGCCTGATGATCGGGCGCGGCGGCATCCGCAATCCGTGGCTGTTCGACCAAATCCGGCGGCAGCTTCGCGGTGAAAAAATAAAATTGCCGGCGGGCCGTGACGTGCTGGCCTACATCCGCGAATTGTGGGAAAACGAAATCACGCCGGAGGTGAAGGAATCAGCGCAGGTGCAGCGGATGAAGAAATTCATGAACTTCATCGGCGAGGGCATCGGCGAAAAATTCCTGTTTGAAATCCGCCGCGTGGCGACTACCGCCGACTTTTTCCGCGTCTGCGAGGAATTTCTCAATCACGACGAGCCGCTCACGCTGGCACCGCCGACAGTTTCGGAAACGCCGCTAGATTTGCCGACCGCGTTTTGAACGCCGGACTATTTGTCAGCCGTTTGTTGCATTGGCAACTGGCCTTCTCTTATCTTCTTGCCTGTGGAAGTTGACAGCAATAGTGCTACAGTAGATTTTTCCTGTTGGTAGATAATCAAAACTTCGGTGTCGGTAACTTGCTCAACAGAAAGAATGCGCTTTGCAGAAGAAACAACCTCAATTACATCCTTGCCGTCAGGTGTGCCCCAAAAAGCTGCCACTTGATCATCCTCTGTAACTTTACCATCGCCATTAGTATCGGAAGCAACGACCTCGTAAATGCTTCCGACAACGTTCGTGCCACTGTTATTGAGGGAAGCATATAAATCATGCTCGTTTAGAATCAGGCGCTGAAAACCATCAAAAAGCCATTTTGAGGACATACTTGAAAAATCAATGAAAAGGAAATTACGAGTCCTGCCTCCAGAACTTTCGGAGGAAAAACTTCGGTAGGAAGTGTCGGAATTTAGAGGCATACGCACAACCGAGAGACCCGTCATCTTTGTCGAGCTCCCCAAATTAAGGTATTCCCTTTGATGTGTTCCTTGGTTGATATCAACAACCGCAGCATCCTTGTGCTCGTTCGCGGAATAAAAAAATGTCTGGGCAAGACCCCAAATCAAAAGAATTATTCCAGCGGCAACTGCAAACAGCAACAACACTCCGTTGATGCGCCAAAGAATACGGTCAAATCGTTTCATAAAGTTGTGGTTTCAATTTTTTACCTTCACCCGGAACTCGCTCGCGGCGGTGATTTTTTCCAGGCCGCCCTGGTAAAATTCGTCCCGGTATTCCCCGGTTTCGAGCAGGTGCTGGGTCAGTTCCTTTTTGTCGCGCTTGATGATGAATTTCAATTCGTCCAAATCGTTTGACCAGCGGAAGCCGTTGAAAAATTCCGCGCCGGCGAACTGCGTCTTGTAGAGCGCCGTCCGCGAGTAGCAGGTGCCGAGGTAAAGATGCCTGATGCCGCGCTCGGCGGACAGCGCCACCGCCGAGGTCATCATGAACATGCCGAGGTTGCGCGCGTAGTAATTCAGATCGTAAAAGGCGTAGTAATAAAACGCGAGCTCCTTGCCTTCGAGATACACCGTCGCTACGCCGACTTCTGCCCCGGTCTTGGTGTCGGTGAACACCAGCAGATGCGAGATGATCGGCGAGGCAAACAGCGCGTCCAGCCGCTCAAAGGTCATTACGTCCTTGCCGAATTTGATGTCGGCGTAGGTCTTGAAAAACTGGCGGCGTTCCGGCGTGTAATCGTATTTCGCGCGTGGCACAAGCGTCACCTCGATGCCGCCGCCCTTGCGCAAAATCCGGCGGTTCTCGGACGACGGCTTGAACTTGGCCAGATTCACGCGCACCTGGCGGCAGAGATAAAACCGGTCCAAATCGCGCGACGACGGCAGGAAGCCCGCGTTGAAAATGTCGGCCGGCGTTTCGCCCGTCTCCGGCACGGCCCAGATGGCGTAGGGAAACTGGTAATGTTCGTAGTCGGAGTTTTGTTCGGAGAAAAGAAGTTTCATGGGAATGACACGAATTTCACGAATTTGCACGAATTGATTTAGTCTCTGCTGAATTCGTATCAATTCGTGAAATTCGTGTCTCGTCTTGCTTTGAGTTGTTCACCGATTTTCTGCGCAGCCGCAGCCGCCAGTTGGTGAGCACATCGTAAGTCACGGAGTTTTTCAGCTTGGCGATGTCGCGCACGGTGATTTCGTCGCCGCCCTGCCGGCCCATGATGACCGCCTCGTCCCACATTTGCGCCTGCGGAATGTCCGTGATGTCCACCATCAGCGCGTCCATCGCGATGCCGCCGATGAGCGGCGCGCGTTTGCCGCCGATGAGCGCGCAGCCTTCGTTGCGCACGCGCGGAAAACCGTCGCCGTAACCGATGGGCAGAATCGCGATGCGCCGTTCCGTTTGCGCGGTGAAACGCATCCCGTAGCCGACGACTTCGCCTGGCTTCAATGTCTGGATCGCGGCAATCTTCGCCTTGACTGACATCACCGGTTCGATGCCGGGAATTTGCCGGCAGACCTGCGACGGGAAAACGC
>CAYYWB010000321.1:0-2898 GCA_964475285.1 uncultured Bifidobacteriaceae bacterium
GTCGTCAAAGGACTCGTGCAACACCCGGACGCCGTGAGCGTCACGCCGGTGGAGCGCGGAGGCTTGACGGTTTATGAATTGCGCATGGACCCGTCGGACGTGGGCAAGATCATCGGCCGTCAGGGCATGACGATCAACGCCATCCGGTCGCTGCTACTCGCCGGGAGCGCGAAGAAGGGGCTGCGCTGCGCGGTGGAGATTGTCGAGGACAAGCCGGCGAGTTGAGTTGAATTTGAGGCACGGATGAAAATTGACGTGCTGACCTTGTTTCCGGCGATGTTTGCCGGGCCGCTTGATGAAAGCATCATCATGCGGGCGCGCAAGAAAGGCCTGCTGGATTTGAAAATCCACGACCTGCGCGACTGGACGCACGACCGGCATCGCACGGTGGACGACAAGCCGTTTGGCGGCGGGCCGGGAATGCTGATGAAAGTGGAACCGCTGTTCGAGGCGGTGGAAAGCTTGAAGCGCGAGGAGACGAAAGTAATTCTGCTTTCGCCGTCGGGCCGGAAGTTCGACCAGTCCATCGCGAGGGAGTTGGCAAAGGAAAAAGACATGCTGCTCGTCACCGGCCATTACGAGGGCTTTGACGAGCGGGTGAGGGAAACGCTGGCGGATGATGAGTTGTCCATCGGCGATTACGTGCTGACGAACGGCGCGCTGCCCGCGATGGTGGTGATTGACGCGGTGACGCGGCTGCTGCCCGGAGTTCTGGGCGACGATGAGAGTTCGCGCGACGAATCGTTCAGCCACGGACTGCTGGAATATCCGCAGTGGACGCGGCCGGCGGAATTTCGCGGGATGATGGTGCCGGACGTTTTGGTTTCCGGCAACCACGCCGAAATTGAGAAATGGCGGCGCGAACAGGCAAAGTCGCGGACGAAAAAACAGCGGCCGGATTTGATGAAATGAGAATTTGACGAGTAATCCGTGATGCTTGAACCGGTTTTCACGCATCACTCATCACGCATCACAAAAGAATTTATGAACCAGGCATTACAAGACAAAATCGAGTCGGAACAATATCGCAAGGACGACGCGAAATTCGCCGTCGGCGACAGCGTGCGCGTGCATACCAAGGTCGTGGAAGGCGACAAGGAGCGCATCCAGATTTTCTCCGGCGTCGTCATGGGCAAACGCGGCCGCGGCCTGAACGAGACGTTCACCGTCCGCCGCATCAGCTACGGCGAGGGCGTCGAGCGCATCTTCCCGCTGCACTCGCCGCGCGTGGACAAGATTGAAGTCGAGCGCCAGGGCTCGGTTCGCCGCGCCAAGCTCACCTATTTGCGCAAACGCCTCGGCAAGGGCGCGACGCTGGTGAATGAAAAACAGGAAAAAGCCGCGGCGGCTCCTGCAAAGTAATTCCGGGAATCCAATTCGCCTCGGCGGATTCCGCCCCGGACAGCATTTGCCTTTATGTTCACAGGCATTGTCGAAGAAGCGGGCGTCGTTGAAAAAATCACGCCCGCAAAAAAATCCATCGAGCTGACCGTGCGCGCCGGCGTTTGCGGCCGCGGCGTGAAGGTGGGCGACAGCGTTGCCGTGAACGGCTGCTGCCTGACGGCGGTGAAAGTTTCCGCGCGCGGCAGGGCCAAATTAATTCAGTTCGATTTGCTCCAAGAAAGCTGGCGGCGGACCAATTTCCAATTCGCCAAACCCGGTTCGCTCGTGAACCTCGAACGCTCATTGCGCACCAACGGCGAGCTGGGCGGACATTTCGTGACCGGCCACGTGGACGGCCTCGGCAAAATCATCCGCTGGGAGCGCACGGGCAAGGACCACGTCCTCGACATTGCCGCGCCGGCGGACGTGATGCGCTATCTGGTTTTCAAGGGTTCAATCGCCGTGGACGGCATCAGCCTGACGGTCGCGGGCGTGCAGAAAAAAAGTTTCCGCATCTGGATCATTCCGCACACGTTCGACGTGACAGCGCTGCGCGAACGGAAGGTGGGCGACGCGGTGAATCTGGAGGCCGACCTGCTCGGCAAATACGTGGAAAAATTCCTGCATCACCGCCGCCCGGCTTGAGGCCGGGAAAAACCGGTGTTCATCGCGGCATTGGGGCGGCGTGAAGAACTTTCGGAGGAAGCGTGCGGCCTATTTCAATATTCGGCATTATTCTCCTATCCTTCCTGCTTTATACCCGCCAATTCCAATAGTTTGTCTCGCGCATACTGGGAGAAGCAATCAATATCAATGAGGTGCTCAGAAATGTCTTCCTTTGCTTTATCTGAGCCATCCAGTTTCACCTCTCGGAAGTGCCGGATCGCAGTCCGAGCCTTGAGGCATTCGGAAAGCAAGTCTGCGTCTAAATCCCAACCTACAAGTCTGGTGACCTCAGCCAATGATTCCTCCAGCGACTGAATCAGAATGCTCAGTTCGTTTTGCTTCGTTGTCGCTAGCAAGTAGAGTTTTTCGCGTGTTTCGGGCGGCAACGTTTTGGGGTCACCGCCAGCTTTCATGTATGCATTTCTAAGATCGCCAAATTCGTTTTTCCCGAATTTCGTCCAGATTAAATCCAAAAAAGTATTATGGAAGTTCGCGATAGCATTGTTACAGAGGTGGAGCAGAGAACGGATCGCTCCCTTTCGTTGTGCTTTCTCTAAGTAGATATTAATTACCACAAGACCAAGACAAATAGCAAAGAATGTCGTTGCCATGTTGATAAGAAGCGGCTGCCAAAATGTGGTGGGCGAATAATACGCTCCGACCGACAAGGCGACGAAGAGCAGGATGTTGATCCAGACGAGGTGCTTTTTCATTTGTTTTCCATTTTTGCCCAACATTGTATTAAGCCGAGTCTATTCTGTCCAATTCTGATAGGAGACAATCGGACACACCCGAGACTGAAAAGTTTTGACGTCACCCGAAACATATTGTCTGCTGTCGGTTCGGCCA
>CAYYWB010000322.1:0-2882 GCA_964475285.1 uncultured Bifidobacteriaceae bacterium
CTGACCGGCGACGTGTTCGGCTCGCGCCGCTGCGATTGCGGCTCGCAACTGCATCAGGCCATGCGGCAGATTGCCGCCGCCGGGCGCGGCGTGATTGTTTATATGCGGCAGGAGGGGCGCGGCATCGGCCTCGCGCCGAAAATCCAAGCTTACAAATTGCAGGAGCAGGGCTACGACACCGTCGAGGCCAACGAGAAGCTCGGCTTCGACATGGATTTGCGGGAATACGGCATCGGCGCGCAAATACTCGCGGATCTCGGCCTGAAAACCATCCGGCTGCTGACGAACAATCCGAAAAAAGTCGTCGGCCTGGAAGGCTACGGGCTGAAGATCGTCGAGCAACTGCCAATCCGGGTGAAGCCCAATCCGCACAACGAACGGTATTTGAAGGCGAAGCGCGAGAAGATGGGGCACCTTCTGTAATTTGCGATTTTTGATTTACGATTTGCGACTGGCCCGCGATTCAAATTGCAGGCGAACAAATTATTTGTCCCGCCGGCGGAAATATGTCATAATCCACAGCAGAAGTTGCGTTAATCCATGAACGACGAATCGAACGCCTGCCACAAGTCCGACGCCGAACCGGCGGCCTCGCGCGCGCCCGTGCCGGTCTGGATATTTGCGCTGACGCTCGTGCTGCTGTTCCTCGGCGCGGTGTATTTCGATTATCACAGCGGCTGGTTCGACAAGCAGGTTTATGCGCCCTACGCCAACGCCAATCAACTGGCGCTTTACCAGCCCAAGTCCGGCGCCGCCGCAATGGCCGCGCACGGCAAGGCTGTTTATGAAACTGTCTGCGGCATCTGCCACGGCGCCGATGGCCTCGGCAAACCCGGCCAGGCGCCGCCGCTCGCCGGGTCCGAGTGGGTCGCCAGGGAAATTCCGGAGCTTGCGCACATTCCGCTGACCGGGCTGAACGGGACAATCCAGGTCAAAGGCCGGGAATGGAATCTTTCGATGGCGCCGATGGGCGCCAATTTGTCCAACGCCGACCTCGCCGCCGTGTTGAGCTACATCCGCAGTTCATGGGGCAACAATTCCAGCGCCGTTTCCGCCGACGATGTAAAGGCCGTGCGCGCGGCTCCCGGCGGCAAACCGCAATGACGCGGTGGAGCGCGGTTGCGCGGTTTCCAAAACAAATTATTCGTGTCCATTTGCGGCAATCGTGGTTAAATTCCAGCCATGCTTCGCAAAATCCAGCAGAAAAAAATCCAGCCGGGCGGCGGCTCGTTTGCCATCGTCGCGTCGCGCTACAATTCGGAATACGTGGACGCCATGCTGCACGCGGCGCGCGAGGAATTGCTGCGCGCCGGGGCGCATGTCCGCATCGTGCGCGTGCCGGGCGCGTTTGAAATTCCGGCGGTCGCGGCGCGGCTGGCGCAACGGGGATCACGCATCACGCATCACGCATCAGGCTATTCCGCCATCATCTGCCTCGGCGTGATTTTTCAGGGCGAGACGGCCCACGCGAAACACATCGGCTGGGGCGTCACGCACGCGCTGGCGCAAATCCAGGTTCTCCACAAAATCCCCGTCATCCACGGCGTTTTCATTTTTGAAAAGGTGAAGCACGCGCGCGTCCGCTGCCTCGGCAAAAAGCACAATCGCGGCACGGAGGCGGCGCAGACGGCGCTGGAAATGGCGCGGGTCATGAAACAAGTTGCAGGGACTCGTTAAAATTCAACACTTTGATGCGATGAAAAAACTGTTGTCAAAAAATGGCCGGCGCTGGCGGGTTGGACTTTTCATGGCCGTTGCCTTTGCCGCCATGCCGCCGGCAAATGCCGCGGATGTCTCCCTGAACTTGCTGGATGGAAAAGCCCCGGCGCTTGATTCCGGTGTCAGCTTTGGCGTGCCGTGGCCGCAGGGCGCGGTCAGGCGCGACGCGGCTTTCAGCCTGGGCGCGCAGGGCACGAACCTGCCCGTGCAATCGTGGCCGCTGGCTTACTGGCCGGATGGCTCGCTCAAATGGAGCGGCTTTGCCACGGTCGTCCCCGCCGGGCTGTCCGGCCCGGTCACTTTGTCAACGAGTCCGTCCGCAGCCACCGGCGCGGTGAAGGTAACAGACGACGGAAAGTCCATCGTCGTTAATACCGGCGCGCTCATCTGTTCCATCCCGATTGCGGGCGGCGAGAACCTCGTGGATTCGATGACGGTTGATGGCCGCGAGGTCGCCGGCGCGGGGCAGCTTGTGTGCATTTTGCAGAATGGATCCGATGGCAGCGCGGACGAGGTGCAGCCGCGCGAGAAGTTCGTGAGCCTCGTGAAAAAAGTCACCGTCGAGCAATCCGGCCCGGTGCGCGCGGTGGTGAAATTTGAGGGTGTCCACAAGGGCGTGAAGTCGGGCCGCGAATGGCTGCCGTTCAATGTGCGGCTGTATTTCTATTCGGGCGAGGCGTCGGTGCGGATGGTGCATACGATTTTCTTTGATGGCGATCAGGCGAAGGATTTTATTCACGGTCTGGGCGTCACGTTCGCCGTGCCGATGCGTGAGGAAATCCAGAACCGCCATGTGCGTTTCTCCGGCGAGGGCGACGGTCTTTGGTCCGAGCCGATCCAGCCGCTCATCGGCCGCGCTGGCGCATCGCGCATCGTCACCGACGCCAGCGGCAACGACGTTTATCCCGCGCAACTCGACGGTCGCCGCGTGCCGAACCGCGCGCAGATGAGCCAGCAGGGCCGCAACATGGTCAGCAATTGGGCGGTGTGGGACGACTTCAAGCTCGTTCAGCTCGACCCCGACGGTTTCACGATTCAGAAACGCACGAACCCGCAGAGCACCTGGCTGTTCTCGGCGGCGGGGCGGCGCGCGTCGGGACTCGCGTTCGTCGGCGACGTGAGCGGCGGGCTGGGCGTGGGCGTGAAAAATTTCTGGCAGTCCT
>CAYYWB010000323.1:0-2847 GCA_964475285.1 uncultured Bifidobacteriaceae bacterium
TGACCGGCTCGATGTTCGCCGTGCCGCGGACGCCGTCGGTGCCGAAGATTTTTTTTGGGTTGCTCATTGCTTTTTGAGTTGCGCCGGGATGACCACGCTCACTTCCGCCGGTTCCACGTTCACGAGGGTCGCGCCGGCGGGCATTGAGATTTCCACGCGCCGGCGCAGGTCGCGCGCGGCGGCGATGCCGGTCAAATCCACGAGCGCGTGAATCTGTCCCGCCTGCAGCGCCGCCATGATTTGGGGCTGGCCGCTGACGGTGACCGTGACCGCATTTGGTTTGACCTGAAATTCCCGCACGTCGGCGGCGGCGGAAACGATGAGCACGGGCAGGTTGGTGAACGTCGTCGCCACCGGGCTGGGCGGCAGGGGCGGCACGACGACGGGCAACGGCGCTGATTCATCAAGAATCTTGTGGACGGTCAGCCAGATGGCCAATGCCAGAAAGGCGGAGAACAATTTCCAGCCAAAATCTTTTATGAACCAGTCGCGCATGGATTTGAATGGTTATTTGCCGGTCGGTTTCGGCGCCGGGCGCGGTTCGTTTTTCGTGATGACCGCCGGGCCGGGGTTGCGGGGCTCGTTGAACCGCGCGCGAAGCCATTTGACGACGCTGTGCGATTTTGCCGGTTGCAACAGCACGGAGGTCAGGAACGAGCGCAATTCCTCCAGCGTCACGCCGCGCACCAACTGGCCTTTGTAGGCATACGAAATCATGCCCGTCTCCTCGGACACGACAACGATGACGGCGTCGGTCTCCTCGCTCAAGCCGATGGCCGCGCGGTGGCGCGTGCCGAGCGACTTGTTCAAATCCTGCCGCTGCGTCAGCGGGAAAATGCACGCGGCGTAGGCGATGCGGTCGCCCTTGATGATGACGCCGCCGTCGTGAATCGCGTTGTTCGGGAAGAAAATCGTCTCCAGCATTTCCGGCGTGGCGTCGCAATCCACCGGCAGGCTCGACTCGACGGCCTCCTGCAATTGGATGGATTGCTCGATGGCGATGAGGGCGCCGATTTTCACGTCGGCGAGCCGCTCGCAGGTCTGGATGACGACTTCGATGCTTTCGCGCTGTTCGCTGGCGGTGGCGAACAGCGGCAGGTTGCCCAGCTCGGCCAGCATCCGGCGCAGCTCCGGCTGGAAAATGACGAGAACCGCGATGGCGAAAAACGCCGAGAACGTGGTGAGCAGCCAGCGCAACACCTGCAATTTCAAAACCGTCGTCCCCAGCACCAGCGCCAGCAGCAGCACGACAAAGCCAATCACCACCGGCCAGCCGCGCGTGCCGCGCACGAACTTGAAAACGAAATAAATCAGCACCGCGAGGATTAAAATTTCCAGCGCGGGCCGCCACAAATCCTGGATGTGAACCGGGTCGAACATCAATTTTTCTTCCTGGCCGGCAAAGCTTCCGCCATGCGCACGGCCTGGACCGTTTCCGCCACGTCGTGCGCACGGATGATTTGCACGCCGTCGGCGACGGCCAGAGTCGCGCACGCGAGCGACGCTGGCAAGCGTTCATTCAGGGTCGCTCCGAGCAATTTCCCGATGAACGATTTGCGCGAGACGCCGAGCAGCAGCGGACGCCGCAACTTTGTAAAACGCCGCAGGTCCGCAAGCAACTGCAAATTGTGTTCCAGCGTCTTGCCGAAACCGATGCCGGGGTCGAACGCGACCTGCTCCGGCGAAATGCCGGCGGCGTCCAATTGTTTCAGCCTCTCGCGGAAAAAATCGCCGACTTCGCGGACGACGTTTTTGTAGGCCGGATTCTTCTGCATCGTCCGCGGCGAACCTTGCGCGTGCATGCAAATGTAACCCGCATGGAATTCAGCGACAACTTTCCACATGGCGTCGCTGCTGCGATTCGCCGCCACGTCATTGACGATGCTGGCGCCGGCGGCAAGCGCGGCGCGGGCGACGGCGGGCTTCATCGTGTCAATGGAGATTAAAATGGCTTTGGTAGGGCTGACCTGCCGGTCAGCCCGGACGCGCGGCAGCGCGTCCCTACCGGGCTTGTTAAGAATCTTCGCCAGCTTTTCGATGACCGGAATCACGCGGCGCAATTCCTCGGCCTCGCTCACCGGCTCCGCGCCTGGCCGGGTGGATTCGCCGCCGATATCCAGGATTTCAGCGCCTTGCGCCACCAGCTCCAGCGCGTGCGCGACGGCCTTCGCCGGGCTGAAAAATTTTCCGCCGTCGGAAAAGGAGTCCGGCGTGACGTTGACGACGCCCATGACGAGCGTCGGGCGCGGGAAACGATATTCGAATTGTCGGGCGCGAAATATCATTTCGAACCTATATCAGGACGCCAACCTCGGAACGGTTTCCATTTCATGTAAGGTTTAAGTGAACCATCTGATAAGACTTCATAAAAGCGCAGCGGGTTTTTGCTTTTGTGATAACGTTCTCCGCACCGGCAGAACCAATCAAACCGATTAAATCCTAATTGATCCTTGGCTTTATGAATTTCGTAATGTCCAGCTTCACATTTTCCGTTTTTACACAAAGGAACAGAAGAATTATCTGGCCAGACATTACTGAACAAATACGCCATGCAAAAGATGAAGCCGTAAAAAACGCCAATCCCAAGTCCGGCCCCAACTAGAAATCCGAATACGTAGCCCGGCCAGCCGAATTTATTTCCCAGTAATGACGAGACGGCACAGCCAATTCCCACCCACGCGATGAAAGCCATTAACTCGAAAATATTTAAGCCAGATTGTGATTTGGTGCGCATTGAAGTTTGAACGCACGGGCAACGCTAAACTTTCGTGCGGAAATACGCAATCGTGTCCGTCAGGCCGTCGGCGAGCTTTACCTTGGGTTCCCATTTCAGCAGCTTTTTCGCCT
>CAYYWB010000324.1:0-2846 GCA_964475285.1 uncultured Bifidobacteriaceae bacterium
CAACGGAGCCGACGAATCCTTCCTCCTCGGCAATGACGGAGAAAATGAAATCATTGTGTGCTGCGCCCGCGGGCAAAAATCCCAGCGCAGTCTGGCTGCCCTGCCGCCAGCCCTGTCCCAGCAAACCGCCGGAGCCGACGGCAATCATCGCCTGCCGGACTTGATACGATTTTTCAAATTGCAAACGCCGCGCTTCGTCTTTTTGTTCCGGCGTTGCATTTGCGTCCGCAAATGTTGCGCCAAAATAAACGAGCAGTCTTTGCCGCTGATAATCCTGCATCGGAATTTGCAACGCGCGCGGCGCAAACAGCACGTCCGCCAGACACAACGCGCCCAAAATTCCCACGCCCGCGCCGAGCTTCAATAGATATTTTTTGGGCGTGCCGGCGACGAACATCATTACCAGCCCCGTCGGCAACAGAACCAGCGCCGAACCCAAATCCGGTTCCTTCAAAATCAGGACGAACGGCAGCAGCATCAGGCCGATGCCTTTCCAAAAAATCACCGGCAGTTTTAATTCATCCGGTGGACGGCTTAAAAAATGCGCCGCCGCGAGGATGAACGCGAGTTTCGCAAACTCGCTCGGCTGGAATTGGAAAACGTGAAAATCAAACCAGCGCCGCGCGCCGTTGTGCATCGAACCAATGTGCGGGATCAAAACAGCGGCCAGGCAGAGAATCATCGCCCAATAACCCACGAACGACCAGCGCGCCAGCGTGTGATAATCCAGCAGGCAAATGGCCGCCCCCGCGCCGAGGCCAAGCGCATACCAGACGATTTGATGCACCCAGGTCTGCTTGAACCACGGCAACGCCGTCGCCGATTCGTTGGCCATCGTCGCGCTGAACACAAACGCCGCGCCGAGAAACATCAGTCCCGCCAGCGCGACCAATTGCAGCCGGTCGGGCAGGTTCTGGCGTTCGTTGAGCGTGGTATTTGTCATTTCAGTTGGCCTCCGCCGGGATTTTCGGCGCGGGCGCGTTTTCTTTTTTCAAAATCTCCGCGTAAATGTCATGCGCGATCGGCGCGCAAACCAGGCCGCCGGAGCCGCGGCCCTCCGACTGGACCATGACCACGACGGCGTATTTCGGATTTTCGTAGGGCGCGAACGACGCGAACCAGAAATTG
Source organism: uncultured Bifidobacteriaceae bacterium (assembly GCA_964475285.1). Lineage (GTDB taxonomy): Bacteria > Verrucomicrobiota > Verrucomicrobiia > Limisphaerales > UBA11358 > UBA11358. The sequence continues at coordinate 1,129 of CAYYWB010000324.1, forward strand.
TAGCCGATGAGCCGGTTCGCGCTGTCCTGCACCTGCGCCGTGCCGGTCTTGCCGCAAATGGTCAGGCCGGACACCAACGCCGCCTTGCCGGTGCCCTCGGCGTCCTCGGTTTCCCCGAGCATGGCGTCGCGCAAAATTTTCAAACTGCGCTGGCTGACGCCGATTTCGTCCCTCACCCGGCCGGCCGGAAAATTGGCGGCGGTTTCGCCGGAGGCCGGGTCCTGCGGCTCGATGCGCTGGACGAGCCGGGGCCAGAGCACCTTGCCACCGTTGGCAATGGCGGAGATCTCCACGGCCATCTGCATCGGCGTCACGGCGATTTCACCCTGCCCGATGCAAAGGTTCGCCGTGTCGCCGTCCCGCCAGTTCGAACGCACGCGGTCGGGCGTCGGAAAACTTCCCCGCGTCTCCTGCAACGTCGGCAAATCCATGCGCTCGCCCAGATGGAATTTTCTTCCCAGGGCGATGATGTTTTCGATGCCTGCGCGCAGGCCCGCGGTGATGAAGTAAGTGTTGCTGGAACGTTCGATGGCGAGGCGGAAGTTGTAATCGCCCGGCGGCGCGGTGTCGCGGATGGAACGCCGGCCCATGACGAAGTGGCCGTGGCCCGGGTCTTCGGGATTTTCCGGATTGTGAACGGTGGCGTTGGTGTCGAGGCCGCTTTCCAGCGCGGCCAGGGCGATGACGGTTTTGAAAATGGAGCCGGGCGCGTAATTTTCCTGTGTCGCGCGGTTGATTTCCGGCCGCAACTTCGGGTCGCTCAAATATTTTGGGTCGTTGGCGAGGTAATCCGGGTTGAGCGCCGGCGAAGAAACCATCGCCAGAACGTCGCCGCTGCGCACGTCCATGACGACAACCGCGCCGCGCGCGGATGCGCCCTGGTGCGCCGCCAGCGACTCCGCCGCCGCGCGCTGGATGTCGAGGTCAATTGTCAGCACGACGTTGCGGCCCGGCTCCGGCGCTTCCAGAATGTTTTCCGACTGGCGGTAACCCTTGTTATTGACGAGCACGGACTCCACGCCGGCGCGCCCGCGCAATGCTTCGTCGCAGCCATACTCAATGCCGGTCACACCTTTGTAATCAGGAAGATAATAATCAAAAACAGCGTCTTCGCCTTCCTCGGACTCGTTGCCCAAGTGCGACAGACAGCCAAGCAAATGTCCCGCCAGTGTGCCGAACGGATATTCGCGGACGGATTGCAAATCCACGTCCGCGCCCAGACTGCCGGTGAATTGCTCCTCGAACCGCGCCACCTGTTCCGGGCTGGCGTCGGGAATCACGGTGTAGGGCATGGCCAGCCGCGTGTCATAGTCGCGTTCAAATTTTGCCGCGTCGAGCGCCAGCGGCTGGCCCAGTTTCTGGCCGACCTGCGAAACGACGGCGCTCGCCACGCGGTAGCGCCCCTGCTCGCGGATTTGTTCCATCTGGGCGGTCGTGAACGCGAGTTGTTTTAGTTCGGCTTTCGTCAGCGGGCGTCCGAGCTGCTGCTCCCGCGCGACGATGTAATGCGCACGGGCGTTGGTGGCGCTGGCGTATTCGGCGTCGGAGGCGGCCTTGAATTGTTTCCGCAAATCGTCGAGGTAGAGGCTCAAGTTGTAGCGCGGACGGTTCTCGGCCAGCACGCGGCCTTCGCGGTCCAGGATTTTTCCGCGCATGGCCGGGAGGCGCACGGTGCGATACGACTGTGTTTCCAGGTGGCCCTGGTATTCGCGCGCGGA
>CAYYWB010000325.1:0-2842 GCA_964475285.1 uncultured Bifidobacteriaceae bacterium
CCTACCCGCGCGCCAAGGTGCAACTCGCCGAGCTTTACCTCGCCAAAAACCAGCCCGACCTCGCGCGGGCGGAATTGAAGGACATCGTCAGCGACGACCAACACGCGCCGGCGTTCCAGCGCAAGCGCGACCGCGTCTGGGTCCGCCGCGCGAAAAGTTTGATGGGGAAATTGTAATCTGTTCGTGGGAGCCGGGGTGACAGGCTCATTTCAAATCGAAGAAAAGAAATCGTCAGATGCACCGGCGTTATTTCTCAATCAAAAACAAAAATTCCTTGTTCGGCAGCTCGGCGTCGCTGACCCATTCGTTCGTCCAACGCATTCCAGCCATGACGTTTTTCCGATAATCAATTTCCAACACTTCCACCAGCCGCCCGGCGGATGTGATGACCTCGTTCAATTCTTCCGCCGTGGCGCGTCCGCCGGAACTGTAAGACAGGATGATATGCCCAGCGCGCGTGGTTTTCAGCAGCCGTTCAATGGCCTCCACGACAACGAACCGTCCCGAATCGCTTTTCCGAAAGTCTTCAAAGACAGAACTGGCGGTGATGTCCGAGGTGTCCACGCGCCGTTTGGCTTTGCCGAATAGGGTGGGCTTGTCGAAAAGGCAGATGGAAGTCCAAAGGTGATAATACGCTGCGTAGCGCATGCGCGACGGCGGCATCTTTTCATTGCTAGACCCATACGGCGGATCGAAGTAGGCAAGGTCGGCTTCCACCTTCGGCGCCAGATCAAAAATATCGCCCTGGTGGACGGCATGAAGTTCCATCCGCGGAATGAGCCGTAGAACTTTCAGACGCAATTTGTTGTAGGAACGCGGCGACCAGTCATTGAGATAGGAAACAAAATGGCCGAGCGTGCTGTCCACTTCATCGAGCGCGAGAATGAGGCTGGTCAGCAGCACGGCCTTTTCAGTTTCGGAAAGCGGCAGGTGTTCAATTTCATCCCGGATCGCATCGAGCCGACGCGTGTTGTGTTTTTGCCAGGGCTTTTTGAGATTGTCCTCGCCGATGGATGAGCCGCCATTCGGCTCGCCGCCGTAATGTTCCGTGAACCAGCCGTCTTTTCCCGGCAGCGAATTCAGGTGGTCAACCATCGGCTGGTAATGGCTTTCGGGGTGCGGGTTGAGGAGGTAGCACGTCCCGAAAATTTTCGACCATACGGAAATGTCATTGGCAATCACGCGATGGCCGGTTTGAGCCAGCATTTGAGAAACCCGCGTCGTCCCGGCAAAACCGTCCAGCACGGTTTTGGGGCCGACTTTTTGAACGAGCTGGAGAATATGAGGCAGCAGCTTGAGTTTTGAGCCGGCGTATTTGATGCCCTCCGTTTCGGGGGCATCCACCACCATGTCATCAAATAAACCCAGCGTTTGCATCGTCACTTAAGATTCGACCGCCGTTTCTGTTCGTCAATGTCTTCCTTCAACTTTACCAGGGCCGCATCATGGCCTTTGCTGGTGGAAAGCAGGGCATGAGAAAATAATTTTACCAGGACATGATTGTGCGAGTAGTCAATCCAGCCAGCAGTGACGCTGTCGAAATACTTCAAACCATTTTTGGTGTGTGTCCAAAGGCCGCGCTGAAGCGCATTGGCGGTTCCGCTGCCGTAGCGCACTTCGCAAATATAATCACCCTCCGCATCGTAAAAGCGATAGACGGGATGCATCCGTCCACGTCCGGTTTCCTCGCAAGCGACGCGCGCGACGCTGGCTTTGGCAACCCTGGAATTAAAGACGAGAATATTGCATCGCTGTTTCTTCTCATCGTAAATCAACGGAAGCACATTCATGGTGCTGAATTCGGAGAACGCCGGGTCAGCCCAGATTCGCGCAATGTCCGACTTGTTTTTGATCAATTTTCCAATCGCCTTGAGTTTTGGGAACATTTGGAAATTTTTATCGGTGGATAATTGCAGCGGGCCATCGCCATAGGCTTTGAGACTCACTGGAAACGCGGCCTTCGTAATCTCATTGGTGATTCATAAAAGTGTATCCACGCCCGTAGCGTAAGGAAAAACACAAACGAGTCAATGCGCGTAAAGGGTGGCATTGGCAATTACACAAAGACCGGCCTTGCCCCGGTTTGGCTGTCAGCGGCTGCAATTCGTTTTGATTCGCGTTACAGGCAAAATTTCCTATCCTGTCATCGTGTCAAATCTCATCGCCATTGTCGGACGGCCAAATGTCGGCAAATCCGCGCTGTTCAACCGCATCGTCGGCAAGCGCATTGCGATTGTGCATGACCAGCCCGGCGTCACGCGCGACCGCGTCACCGCCGAGGCCGAGTGGGGCGGAAAATCGTTCACACTGGTGGACACCGGGGGCATCGGCCTGCTGCGCCGCGAAAAATCCGACGACATCATCATCAAGGCCGCGCTGGAACAGGTGGAAATGGCCATCGAGGCCGCGAACGCCATCATCCTCGTCGTCAACGTGCAGGAAGGCGTCGTGCCGCTGGATCGCGAAGTGGCGCAGCACCTTCACAAGAGCGGCAAGCCGATCATGGTCGCGGTCAACAAGGTGGACACATTCCGCACCGAAAAGGGCATGGACGAATTTGCCGCGCTCGGCTTTGACAAGATTTTCCCCGTCAGCGCCATTCACGGCGAAGGCATCCAGAATTTGATGAATGAGGCGGTGGCCCTGTTGCCAGTCCAAAGTCCGAAGTCCAAAGTCCAGAGTCCAGAAGCTGCCGACGATGATTCGGCTGAATCCGCAATCCGCAATCCGCAATCCGCAATTTTGAAGCTGGCCATCGTCGGCCGGCCAAACGTCGGAAAGTCTTCGATCATCAACGCGCTCACGCAATCCAAGCGCGTCATCGTCACGCCGATTCCCGGCA
>CAYYWB010000326.1:0-2838 GCA_964475285.1 uncultured Bifidobacteriaceae bacterium
CTTTTGATGTTCGCGGTGAAATAACCCGTCTCGCCCACCTCCAGCTTTTCGCGGACGTAAGGCTTGGGATTGAAACTGCCGACCTCCTTCACCTCGACGGTTTTGCCAGAATGCAGTAGCTTTACCATTTGGCCGGCCTTCAATTCGCCGTTGAACACGCGCACATGTGTGATGACGCCCTTGTAAGTGTCGAAAAGGGAATCGAAGCCCAGCGCCTGCAAGCTCCCCTGCCCTGTCGGCTTCGGCGCCGGAATGCGCTCGACGATGGCTTCCAGAATTTCCTCGATGCCGATGCCCTCCTTCGCGCTGGCGGAAATCGCCGTGTCGCCGGGAATGGCGAGAATGTCCTCCAACTGCTGCTTCGCCAGCGCCACGTTCGCGTGCGGCAAATCAATTTTGTTGATCACCGGGATGATGGTGAGATTTTGCTTCATCGCCAGATGCACGTTGGCGACCGTCTGCGCCTCGACACCCTGCGCCGCGTCCACGATGAGCAACGCCCCTTCGCACGCGCTCAAGCTGCGCGACACTTCGTAGGAAAAGTCCACGTGACCGGGCGTGTCAATCAGGTTCAGCTCGTAAGTCTCGCCGTTCCTGGCCGTGTAACGCATCGTGACCGGATGCGCCTTGATGGTGATGCCGCGTTCGCGCTCCAAATCCATCGAATCGAGCAATTGCGCCTCCATGTCGCGCGTGGCGATGGTGCCCGTGCGGTGCAACAGCCGGTCGGAAAGCGTCGTCTTGCCGTGGTCAATGTGGGCAATGATGCTGAAATTTCTTATGTGTGCCGCGTCCATCCGTGTTTCCTAAATCGTAATCCTGCTCTTAATCTCAATCCGAAATCCAAGCGCGGCAGGATACCCGGAAAACGATTGAAGAAAAGGAAATTTGGCGATAACCCGGCGGGAAATCGCGCCGTTACCGAAATGAAACTTTTGAAAAATTTGCATCACCGGGCAGGTTTGCATTCCTGGAGATTGCGATTCCCATGCGACCGGCGGTGAAAGTTGAATCCCTGGTTTGCAGGACTTTCTTTCCGTCCACCCAGACTTCTATCAATGACCCGCGCGCGATGACCCTGATTTTTGCGGTTTGTCCGATGGAAGGCGCGGAAGTTAAATTTCCCCTGGTGGTGGCGAGAATGGCTCCGTTTCCTGATGTCATTTTCTCCAGGGCGATGGAACCGCCGTTTCCAGGATTCCGCGCGCGACCGGCGGCAAAAACGACGAGGTAGCCGTTGTTCCTGTCCTGCATCCGAATCGCCATGGCGGTTTGGCCGCTGGCGATCTGGACGGTGGCCGAAAAAGTCACGTCGCTGTATTTGCCGGGCGACGCCAGCATGATTTCCCCGGTGGCGCTGTGGCCGGTGATTTTGCCGTGAGCATAACTCCATTGTGTCTTGTCGCCGCTTAAAGGAGTCCAGTGATTCCAAATGGTTCGCGTGGAATTCCAAAAGCCAAAGTAGATTGTTGTGGTTATCACCGCCGCCAGCACTGCCGCGCCCGCTCCCGCAATCACCAGGGTCCTCTTCGGGGGCAGCTTAAACTTTTTGAGCACGGGCAGCTTGAACCTTCCGGGCGGCTTGATTGCAGCCGCCCGCGAGGCCGGCGGTATGGAAGATGGTGTTGGCGGGGACGGGACAACAATCAACTGCTGGCATGCCGGACAATTGATTGGCAAGCCGGCATAACCCACGTCGCCCCGGATTTTCTGGCCGCATTGGGGGCATGAAAATTTGAATTCGGCCATACGGATTTGATGCGTTTTGAATCCGCCACGAATCTAGTTCGGAATGCGATTCGGTAAAAGGATATTTGTCGGGCCAAAGAGGCTGCGGGCGTTTTCGTTGTTTGCGCTGATGCCCTCCGCCGGACGCGCTGTTCAAGTCGTTCGCCTCCGCCCTGCCCCGCCGGAACCGCCCGTCAACCCTTGATCCCGACGCGCTCAAGCAAGGACGGCCTTGTGCGCCTTCAGATATTTCTCAATGGTTTTGATGCCATTGCAGGAATTGGAGACGCGGACGGCGTTGGGCTTGCCGAGTTTGTAATGCACCAGCAATTTGCCGACCGCCTGCACACAAAGATGCGCATCCGTCATGCGCCAGAGCTGGCCGGCTTCGAGGAGTTGCGGACGAACGCGGCGAACCGAATTGGTTTTTATCATGGTTCATCCTGCGCTTAAACCTTGAATTAGACCAGATAAATCGCAAATGAATTGATGAGATGACAAATCCGCCGGGTGGCGGATGGCTCGTTCCGGCTCGCGCACCAGCGCGAAGCGGCATTTCCAGCGTGGTCTTTGTGCTCCGGCAAGATCAGGCCCGAACCAGCACGGCCTTGTTTTTTTTGAGATATTTCTGGATGGTCGCAATGCTGTTGACCAAGTTGGGCATCCGGATGGCATCCGGCTTGGCAAGCTTGTAATGCACCAGCAATTTGCCGACCGATTCCACCTTTAGATTCAATTCCGCCATGCGCCAGACTTGGCCGTCTGCCAGCGGTCTATTCCGGGCGCGGCGAACAGGCTTGGTTTTCCTCATGCCCAAGTTTGAGGGAAAATACTCGATCTAACCAGCCAAATCGGAGCGAAATTGAACAAATGGAAATTCACCGTTTGTGCCGCGTCACCGCGCTCCAAAGGACAAATCGCCGGATTGTAAGCGGAGCAGGCGCGCGTCATGGCGCGGCATCGCGGTAGGCCAGCCTGACAATCCAGTCGGCAAGGAAGAAACACAACACGCCCACGATGAATTCCGGCACGCCAAAAACGAAATAGGTCACGGTGGAGGCGGAGCCGGAATCACCCTCCTGTCCGGATGACAGGAGGCTTTCAAGGAAG
>CAYYWB010000327.1:0-2831 GCA_964475285.1 uncultured Bifidobacteriaceae bacterium
GGAACGCGACGCAGCCTTTGCCGCCGTGCCCCGCCTTCGCGTAAATTTTGATTTCATCAACGAACATGATTCAGTTCCTAATCTTAATCGTAATCTTAATCAGCATCGAGTTTAAGATTAAGAACAAGATTATGATTACGACGGTGAACAAATAAAAAAGGCGAGGCCGGTGACCTCGCCCTGAAATTTTGCTCTCGAATTCAATTCTTCGCGGCGGCGGCTTCGGCCACGACATTCACGCGGCGGCTGTTCTTGTCGAACAGCACCTTGCCGTCGGTGAGAGCGAAGAGGGTCCAGTCGCGTCCGACGCCGACATTTTTACCGGCGATGAACTTGCTACCGCGCTGGCGGATGATGATGCTGCCGGCGGTGACGAACGTGCCGCCAAATTCCTTCACGCCGAGCCGCTTGCTGACGCTGTCGCGGCCGTTCCGGACGCTGCCTTGACCTTTTTTATGTGCCATAAAATTGGGGGATTGGTTTTAGGTTCTAGGTTCTGGGGAAATCAGGCGTTGATGGCGGTGATTTTCACCACGGTCAGTTCCTGACGATGGCCGATGGTCTTGTGATACCCCTTGCGGCGTTTCATCTTGAACGTGAGTTTCTTCTCGCCGCGCTTGTGCTCGACCACGTCGGCCACCACCTTGGCGCCATCCACCGTGGGCGAGCCGACGCTCAACTTGCCGTCGTTGTTGACGAGCAGCACGCGGTCAAACGTGAACGGCTTGCCCGCCTCGGTTTCGAGGCGTTCGATTTCCAGCGTGTCGCCGGCGGCGACGCGATACTGTTTGCTACCTGTTTCTAAGACGGCATACATAAATTTTCCCGCAAAGGGTAGGTAATGAAATCAGAAACGCACCGGCCTGTCAACGCATGATTTTCCAGCCGAACTTCCGTTTCAGCTTGTGGTTTCAAAAAGGAATTTTACGTCCGCGCCGCCGGCCTTTTGTTGGCCTGGTCCAGAATCGTTTCGAGCACGCTCTTGGGCACCTGCTCAAACGTCAGCGGCTCCATCGAATACGACGCGCGGCCTTTCGACAGCGAGCGGATGGCGGTGGCATAGCCGAACATTTCGGCCAGCGGCACGTTCGCGTTCACGATCGTCTGGCCCTGCTTGGCTTCGATGTTGATGATGTGGCCGCGCCGGCGCGTGATGTCGCCGATGAGGTCGCCCTGATACTCGTCGGGCGTGGTGCATTCCACCTTCATGATGGGTTCGAGCAGAATCGGGCCGGCTTTTTTGAAGGCGTCCTTGAGCGCAAAAATGCCCGCCATCTTGAACGCGAGTTCGTTCGAGTCCACTTCGTGGAACGTGCCGTCCGTGACCTGCGCCTTGATGTCAATGACCTGATAGCCGGCATACACGCCGCCCTTGATGGCTTCCTCGATGCCGTCAATGACCGCCGGGATGTATTCCTTGGGAATCGCGCCGCCGACAATCTCGTTGGTGACCTCGACGCCCTTGCCCTTTTCGTTCGGTTGAATGGTGATGCAGGCGTGGCCGTATTGGCCGCGACCGCCGGATTGGCGGATGAACTTGCCTTCGCCTTCCGCCGCCTTGGTGATGGTTTCGCGGTAGGCGATTTGCGGCGCGCCCGTGTTGGCGTCCACCTTGAATTCGCGTTTCAGGCGGTCGCAAATGATTTCCAGATGCAATTCGCCCATGCCCGCGATGATAAGCTGGCCGGTTTCCTCGTTCGTGAAACAGCGGAACGTCGGGTCTTCCTCGGCGAGCCGTTGCAGTCCCTCGGACATCTTGTCGCGATCCTGCTTGGTTTTCGGTTCGACGGCCATGCTGATGACCGGCTCCGGGAACGTCGGCGGTTCCAGCGTCACGTCGTAATCCTCGTCGGCCAGCGTGTCGCCGGTGGTGATGTTGCGGAGGCCGACCAGCGCGGCGATGTCGCCGGCAAAAACTTCGCCGATGTCCTTGCGTTCGCTGCCTTGAATGACCATCAGGCGGCTGACGCGCTCGCGTTTGCGCGTGCGCGGATTGTAAATGGTGTCGCCTTTTTTCAACTGGCCGGAATAGACGCGAAAGAAGACCAGCTTGCCGGCGTAGGGGTCGGTCCAGAGCTTGAACGCGAGCGAACAGAACTTGTTGTTGTCGCTGGTCTCGACCATCACTTTGTTTTCCGTGCCCGGTTCCAAACCTTCCGCGCCGGGAACATCCAGCGGGCCAGGCAGATAATCCACCACGGCGTCCACCAGCGGTTGCACGGCTTTTTTCTTGAACGCGGAGCCGCACAGCACCGGCACGAGTTCAATCTTGCAAGTGAGCCGGCGGATAGCGGCCTTGAGCACCGGAGCGGTGATTGGCTTCTCCTCCAGAACCAGGTTCGCGATTTCATCGTCCTTGTTGGAAACGGCGTCAATCAATTCCGCGAGCGCGGCATTGGCGCGTTCCTGATGCTCGGCAGGAATGTCCTTGATTTCGTAATTCAACCCTTCGTTGGCCACGTCGCCCGGCCCCCAGACAATGGCCTTCTGGTTCACCACGTCAATGACACCGGCGAACTGGTCTTCCGCGCCGATGGGCAGGAAAATGGGATACGCATACGCCTTGAGCTTGGTGCGCATGTCATTCAGGGCATTTTCAAAATTCGCGCCGGTGCGGTCCATCTTGTTGACGAACGCAATGCGGGGAACCTTGTATTTGGTCGCCTGCCGCCAGACGGTTTCGGATTGCGGCTGCACGCCCGCGACGCCGCAGAACACGGCCACCGCGCCATCCAGCACGCGCATGGAGCGCTCGACTTCTGCCGTAAAATCCACGTGGCCGGGCGTGTCAATGATGTTGACCCGGTGCGGCACGCCGCTGAACGCCTTGT
>CAYYWB010000328.1:0-2824 GCA_964475285.1 uncultured Bifidobacteriaceae bacterium
GCAACGGCGTAAAAGTTTCAACCAATGAATGAGTTTTCACACAGCCTCCCGCCTGGTTCGGCGGCAGGAAATCGTCGTAGTCAGCGGTGTAAAGATGACAACAATCTTCAAGTTGCTTCAAATTGCTCAAACACGCGATGCTTAAAGCCGTCTGTTTGGATTTCGCAAACACCGGCAGCAGCAGCGCTGCCAGAATGGCGATGATGGCGATGACAACCAGCAATTCGATGAGCGTGAACGCTCCGGCGCGATTGGGAAACAACCGCAGCGACTGGAACTTTTTTATTCCGACTCGCATCTTTTTGAAATTCCGCAATACAAACTACACCCGCCCCGCCATTTCGTCATTTGAACTTTCGGGGCCGATCGGCGTTCAATATCCGCTCAATACGCCAGCAATTCCACTTCGCGCAGTCCCTCGTTGGCCAGTTGCCATTTTCCGCCGCGCTGGACGACGAGGTGCCGGCACGGATTCGCCTTCTCCTCGGATTCGTTGACGGACAGCAATTGAAACTTGGCGGCGCTTTTGATTTCGGACGGCGCGCGCGGCATCAGGGCAAACGCGACGCCGTTGAAATTCAGCGCGATCTCATAGCCGGCCACGCCTTCCTTTTCGGCGACGGGATTTCGCAGCACGAGCATCGGGTAGCGTTTCAAATAGGGAAAATTGGTCGCGCGGACCAGCACGCGGCAAAGCTCCGTCTGGCTGCGGATGAAATCCAGCAGGCTGAACTTTGCGGCCGGGTTGTGCTCGCGCAGAAAAATCTCGCGCGGGTCGAGGCCGTTCAGATTCTGGCCATTCCATTCGCCGTGGTCGTTGCGCTCGCCGGGCGAGGCGGTTTTGAACCACGCGGCGAAGTTGTCGTTCACCAGCACGTTCAATTCAAAATGCACGTGCGCGCGGTCTTTTGCGATGACTTCGGCGTTGGAGGTGCGGCCCATCGTGGCGATCACTTCGCCGGACTTGACCGGCTGGCCGGCTTGCAGCCCCGGCCGCACCGCGCTCAAGTGCGCGTAAAGCGAATAAATTTCCATGCCCTCGACGATGTGCCGGATGACAACATAATTGCCGTAATTCGAGAGCGACGGCTTCATGTTGATATAAACGACCGTGCCGTCGGCGGCGGCCATGACGGGATCGGCCGGCTCGCCGAGCCTGCCCGTTTGCAAATGCAGGATGTCAAGCCCCTCGTGCAGCCGCTGGCCGTCGTTGCGGACGCAGCCGAAGCTGCCGCTCGTCCACGGCTTGTCCGGCGCGGTCGGCGCGAAAAATTTCAATTCGCCGCCGCGTTCATACAAAAAATGGTTGGCCGTTGGGAATTGAAACGGCTCCTGCGCGGACAAATTGGCGCAAGCAAACAAAGACCAGACTGCTGTGGAGAACATCAGTGTTTTCGCCAGTCGCGACACCGGACGAAAGGCGGCAAAGGGCTGCCGCAGTCCATGACCTTGTGGAGATTCGCCCCGGCCTTGAAATCCGTGTTTATCCGTGTCCACCCGCCGCGCCGCGCCATTGACCGGTTTTTCGGGAGCCGCTATTGATTGGAATTTGTTCGCCTTCAGCATTTTTGTTTGCGCGTCGCAGCGGATCCGGAGTCGAGACATCATTTCAACTGCCCCTTGATGACTTTTTTGGAGACATTGTTGAGGCCGAGCACCAGCCGGTCGGCTTCCACGCGCGACATGTCCGGCGTGAACGACAGGATGCCGCCGACAATACGATGTGTGATGAGCGGCGCGGCGAGCCAGCGGCCGTCCGCCCTGTTTTCGCCCCATTGGCCAAAGATGGCGAAATGTTTTCCGGGATTGCTGGCGGAATATTGTTCGAGCATGGCCGCGCTGATTTCATCAAATTGAATCTGGATGCCAAAGCCGCCGCGCGCGTCAATGACCTTGGACTGGATGATGTTGGCCTCCGTCAAGAACGGCTCCTTGCCGATGGTGACGAGCACGGGATCGGAGCGCAGGACGGAGATAGTCTGGGCGGTGCCGCTGCTGTCGGAATTGACTTCGATGTGCATGCGCAAGATGCTGACCTGCTTGTTTTTCGTGTTCGTCTGGCAGCCGCACAGCGCGGCCAGCGTCATCAGTGCCAGAAAAAGATTGAATCGCCTCGTGATTGCACTCATATTGCACAACACAAAACCGCAACACGCGAACAAAGTAAAGAATTATGGGCAGACAATATAACAAAGTCGAAAATCGAAAACGCCGGAACCGCTACATCAAACGCAAAAAAATCGCGACCCGGGCCAAAAAACCCACCGCGCCGGCCGTCGAGCCAAAACCAGCTTGATTGGCGTTTTGAAGAAATTGAAAAGGCCGCTCATCCGGGCGGCCTTTTTTATTATGGGAGGGTCGCCGTGTCGGCCACCCTGATGTTTGGGACGGCGGCACGCCGTCCCTCCCAGTTTTATCTTTTCTTCAGGGCGAAGATGCACGGCACATCCACCGGCGGCGATTTTGCGATGAGGTGCATGGCGATGATTTCCGAATTCGTGACCAGTGCGACGACCGCCAGCGCGATCACAACCCAGCTTCCGGCATTGAAGGCGAGCAAGGCGATGAACGCGGCCAGCAGGCACAGCCCGTAAAATTTCGCCAGATACGAATGCGTCGCCGGGAATTTCCCGAACCGGACGAGGCAAATGGAAATGCATCCGGCCTCTGACAGCAGCATCAGCGCAATCAGCCAGAGATTTCCGGCGATGACGGGTTTGCATAAAATCCACGCGACGGCGAGGATGAACAGGTAATAAATGATGTCGGTGATGCTGTCGTAGCGGCGCAGGGCAGGGGTGGCGACGCCGAATTTGCGGGCGAG
>CAYYWB010000329.1:0-2820 GCA_964475285.1 uncultured Bifidobacteriaceae bacterium
TGGCGCGTCGGTTCGGGAATCCGGTAGCGCGTGCAACAGGCCAGAACCAGTTTGACGGCGGACGCCAAATCCACACGATGGCCGATGCTCACGAAGATCGGCCGGATTCCTTTCTGCATCCGCAGCACCGCGCCGATTTGCTCGTCGCCGTCCATAAGCGGGGCAATTGAGCCGGCTTTCAACGCCAATTGTCCAAAAGTTCCAATCAACCGGCTCTTGGCAACGCCTATGCCGGGCCGGTCCAGCTCAATCGCCAGATGCGACGCGATGCCGCAGCGGCGCGGATGCGCAAAACCCTGTCCGTCAAAAAGAATCGCGCCGAACTCGTGTTTCAACGCGCCAATCGCCTGCCTGACCGCCGGGCCTTCGCGGAAACTCAAGAAGCCGGGAACGTAGGGAAATTCCACCGTTTGTGTCGCGTGGGCGGTTTCAATGACGCGCTGCGTTTCGCGGTCATAAACCACGGCGGCGGCGAAGATGGTTTTCTTGTCGGCGGAAAACGCGCAGTCCGCCCCGGCGACAAATCGCGGCAGCGGTTCCAGCGGCGCGATAATCAACCGCTTGCGCAGCCTCGCCTGCGTTGCCTTCCATTTGGCGACGAGCGCGGCCCAGCCGGGATCGGACTTGCCGCGCGGCGTCATGCGGGATTTTCCTTTGCCGCGCGCAGCACCCGCCATTGGTGAGTCCACGGATCAATCCGGCATACGGAAGCATAATCGCAAAATTCGCACGGCGTTTCCGCGCCCTTGCGATATGGGTCAACTTTCGCCTCGCCGGAGAAAATGGCGCGGCCCATTTCCTTCAATCTCGATTCGACACCATCCAGCAATTTTTCAAATTCGCCGCGCGGCAGCGCCTCGGAAGAACCCTTGCGCAGCGAGCCGTCCTGGTTCAGCCGGTAATTGAATTGGTCGGCAGCCCCGGCGCGATCCAGTTTCGGCAGCGTTCCGGCGTCAAACCGTCCGTGGTGGCGATACGCGAGTTTGCGCGCGTCGGCAGTGTCCAAAACCTCGTCGCGCGTTTTGCCGCCTTCAAACTGGCCGCGCAAATTGACAAAAAAAACTCCGGCGGGAATCAGCCTGTCCGCGCCGAATTTTTCGCGCGCATTTTTCCAGTGCCGCAGCGCGTTCAGATAAGCGGGCAGTTGCAATTGCACGCCGTGTTCCACGAGAATCGCGTCCCATTTTTTGCCGCCGGACTTGTAATCCATCACCACCGCGAGCGCGCTGCCAGCAGGATCGCGCCATAAATCCACGCGGTCAATCCGGCCTTGCAGCGCGAGCCTGCGCCCGCCGTCCATGTCAATTTCCCAGGCGGTTGCGCGGGAATCTTTGCCGCCAAAATCCAGTTCCGCCGCCGCCGGATCAAATTCATATTGTCCGCGCATCCAGGACACGATGATCCCGATGAAATCCTGCAACGCCTCCGTCATCGCGCGCGCCTCGAACCGCGTCCGCGCCGTGTCGCGCATCAATCCTCCGCGGAAGTTTTCCATGAGTCCGGCGGCGATGGCGTGAATCCGCTCGCGCGCCTCCGGTGGTGTGATGTCGCGCCAGCGTTTGCCTTCGGCGGCCAGTTGCTCGTGAAAAATTTTCAGGATGTCGTGCTGGAAACTGCCGCGCTCGCGGGCATCCATCTCGAACAATTTCCGTTCGCCGGCGCGCAAACCGGAACGGACGAAAAACTTGAACGGACATTGCGCGAATTCCTCCAGCCGGCTGGCGGAAGTTTGCAGCACGGGGCCGTAAAGTTTCTCCGCCAATTTGCGCGAAAGTTTTTCCGACGGATCCGGTTCGCGTAATTGCCACAAATTTCCCACGAGTGATTTCAAAGCGGGAAGTTCAAGCAATGCCCGCCAATTTTCAAAGTGTGGCGGAGCGCCGGCCTCCGGCCCGGCGTGTGGGAGTTCAGGCTTTAGTCTGTCCGCCGAAATGCAAGTTGAAGCTTGAACTCCAACTTCTTCGCGCCGGGCCGGAGGCCGGCGCTCCTGCAAGGCCATTAAAACCGGCGCGGTTTCAATGGCGTGTTCCGCGTCCGGCAATTTGATTTGGTTTTGAAATTCTCCAACCTCCAATTTTGGAAACAGCCGCTGCAAATACGCGACGAATGGCGACGGATTCAAGGTTTTTCCATCCGCGGCGTGGCGGGAAAAAGTCAGAACCAGTTTTTCACTCGCGCGGGTGCAGGCGATGTAGCCGAGGAAACGCTCGCGCGAAAGCCGGTCGCGCAAATCCGGGCCGAGCGCGACGGCCTGGCCCAATTCTTCGCGGTCGGCATCGGTCAGAATCGACGGCGCGGCGGGCGCGGCGGGGAAAATCGCCTCGTTGACGCCAAGCACGAGGGCGAGTTTCAAATCGGGATTGCGCGCGCGGTCAATCGCGCCGATGAGCACCTCGTCGAGCACGGGCGGAATGACGCCGACGGTGAGGCTGGCGAGTCCGGCCTCGACGACGGGCAGCCAGTCGCGCAACGACAGCGCCTCGTTCGGAAATGCGAGTGCCAGATTGTCGAGCCAAGAATTCATCTGTTCGAGGACCGTTGAGTGAATTGGCGATTGCCGATTGCCGATTGCCGATTTTTCTTCGTCGAGCGTCCAGCGTTCCAAAGTTTGCTCAACCTGCAAATCGTTCCAGAGTTCTCGCAGGGCACCGGCCAGTTGCGCGCCGGTCGGTGAATTCTTGAAATGCGCGAGGCGG
Organism: uncultured Bifidobacteriaceae bacterium; assembly: GCA_964475285.1. Lineage (GTDB taxonomy): Bacteria > Verrucomicrobiota > Verrucomicrobiia > Limisphaerales > UBA11358 > UBA11358. The sequence continues at coordinate 2,697 of CAYYWB010000329.1, forward strand.
GCGGAAAGGCTTTCAAACGGCGGCAGGATTTTCTGCCGCAGCCGCTCGGAAAGTTCGTCCGGCAGCGGTTCGCGCCATTTTTTGCCGCGCCAGCCAAATTCGAGCGCGGCGTTTTCCAGCCGGT
>CAYYWB010000330.1:0-2815 GCA_964475285.1 uncultured Bifidobacteriaceae bacterium
ACATCATGGGCGGCATCCGCGTGAACGGCGACAGCCAGATGTCCAACGTGCCCGGCCTCTTCGCCGCGGGCGAGGCCGCCGCAGGATTGCACGGCGCGAACCGGCTCGGCGGCAATTCACTTTCGGATTTGATTGTCTTCGGCAAGCGCGCGGGCGAATTCGCCGCGAAATTTGCGGAGGAACATGGTGCCGGCCAGATCAACGACGCGCAGGTCGAGGACGCCGCGCACAAGGCGCTCGAACCATTTGATCGCGGCGCGAAATCGGGCGGCAGCGCCGAAGGACCGTATCAAGTGCAACACGATTTGCAGGAAATGATGCAAAGCCTCGTCGGCATCGTGCGGCGCGAGGACGAAATGGTCCGTGCGCTCGACGGCATCGAAAAACTTTCAAAGCGCGCCGGGCAGGCCGCCGTTTTCGGCCACCGCGAATACAATCCCGGCTGGCACACGGCGATTGATTTGAAGAATTTGATGACGGTTTCCGAAGCCATCACGCGCTCGGCGATTGAGCGCAAGGAAAGCCGCGGCGGCCATTTCCGCGAGGATTTTCCGAACAAGGACGCGGCGTCAGGCAAAGTGAACGTCATCGTGAAGAAAAATTCCGACGGCACGATGAATGTCCGACGTGAAACCATTCCAGAAATGCCGGCGGAGTTGAAACAGGTCATCGAGGAGATGAAATGAAATCGGTCACTTTCAGAATCTGGCGCACCGACGAAATCGGCGGCGGGAAGTTCGCGGATTACACCACGGAGATGGACGAGGGCATGGTGGTGCTCGACGTGGTCCACAAAATCCAGGCGACGCAGGCCAACGACCTCGCATGCCGCTGGAATTGCAAGGCAGGCAAGTGCGGCTCCTGCTCGGCGGAAATCAACGGCATGCCCAAGCTCATGTGCATGACGCGCATGAACACCCTGCCGACCAACAAGCCCATCACCATTGAGCCGATGCGCGCGTTTCCGGGCATCCGCGATTTGGCGACGGATGTTTCGTGGAACTTCCGCGTCAAGACCAAGATCAAGCCGTTCAAGCCGCGCCAGCCCGACGCGCCGGACGGCTCCTGGCGGATGCAGCAGGAGGACATTGACCGGGTGCAGGAATTCCGCAAGTGCATCGAATGTTTTCTGTGCCAGGACGTCTGCCACGTTTTGCGCGACCACCACAAGCACGATGAATTCATCGGCCCTCGCTTTCTGGTCTATACCGCCGCGCTGGAAATGCACCCGCTCGACATCGAGGACCGTCTGCCGGAATTGAAGCAGGCGCACGGCGTCGGCTTTTGCAACATCACCAAATGCTGCACGAAGGTCTGCCCGGAGAACATCACCATCACCGACAACGCCATCATCCCGCTCAAGGAGCGCGTGGTGGATGAATTTTACGACCCGTTCGGCTGGCTCTGGAAAAAATTGCGGCCCAAGGTTTGATTTGCCGCATTTCCCGTTTTTTCAGAACTCTTCGCGTCAATTCTTTTTCAAACCGGCGATGGCGTCCTTCATTTCGTTGAAATGGATGTCGGGATTGCCCGCGTCGGTCACGTGGACAATTTTGCCGTCCAGCCCGATGAGAAAGCTGACGCGCTTGGCCATGCTCACCACGGGCATCTTCGCATCGTAGGCGGCTACGATTTTGCCATCCGGGTCGGCCACGAGTGTGAAGTTCAATTTGTATGTGTCGGCAAATTTTATGTGGCTGTCCACGGAATCGAAGCTGACGCCAATGACTTCCACGTTGTTTGTCTGAAAATCACCCATGCGGTCGCGGAAGCCACAGGCTTCTTTCGTGCAGCCGCCGGTAAAATCCTTCGGGTAAAAATACAGCAGCACGATTTTTTTGCCGATCACGTCGGCGAGACTTATCGTTTTGCCGTCCTGATCCCGGCCCGTGAACAGTGGCGCGGCGTCACCGGCTTTCGGCATTGCGGCAAAAGCCGCCGCAGCGGAAAAGAGGATTGAACCAGCGATCAAAAACGTTGTGAATCCATTTGTTTTCATGGCGAATGTCCTTTCTATCTGGGTTGGACGCGCCGGCGTTCAAAAACGTTCACGACTATTTGCGCGGCCAGCGGCGCAGGCCGTTTTGCAGCCACAACCACCAGACTATCCAAAATGCTTCCGTGACAATGCCCCGCGAAAGTTTGGATTTGCCTTCGACACGCTCGGTGAACGTGATCGGCACTTCGGCAATGTGAAATCCTTCGCGCCAGAGCCGGTGGGTCATCTCAATTTGAAAGCTGTAACCGTTCGAGTGAACCTGATCGAGGTTGACAGCTTCGAGCGCGCGGCGGCGGAAACATTTGTAGCCGCCCGTCGGATCGCTAAACGGCATCCCGGTGATCACCTTGACGTAAATGCCCGCGCACCGGCTCAACATCAATCGTTTGAGCGGCCAGTTGACGACGCGTATGCCGCCGGAGTAACGTGAACCGAGTACAAGGTCGGCTTTTTCGTTTTTCGCGGCGTCGAGAAACGCCGGAATGTCATCCGGGTTGTGCGAAAAATCGCCGTCCATCTCGAAAATAAATTCGTAACCGTGCTCCAGCGCCCATTTGAAGCCGGCAACGTAGGCGCGGCCCAACCCGCTTTTTTGGGGCTCGTGCAGGACGTGAATCTGCGGATGTCTCGCGGTGAGTTCATCCGCGATCTCCCCCGTGCCGTCCGATGAATTTCCGTCCACCACCAGCACGTCCACGGCGACCGGCAGCGATAAAAGTCTTTGCGCCATGCGCGGGAGATTCTCCCGTTCATTGACGGTCGGCACGATGATGAGCGTCTGGTTCATGCTGGCGACGCGCAGAAATTAGCCGGAAA
>CAYYWB010000331.1:0-2767 GCA_964475285.1 uncultured Bifidobacteriaceae bacterium
TCATCCTGTGCGACATCAACATGGGCAAGGTGGACGGCTATTTGACGCTGTCCTCGCTGCGCAACGAGGCGCCGACCGCCGCCATTCCTTTCATCCTGATGACCGGTCTGGCCGACAACGCCAGCATGCGGCACGGCATGGAACTGGGCGCGGACGATTACCTGCCCAAGCCGTTCACGACCGAGGGGCTTTACGCCGCCGTGGACGCGCGGCTCAAAAAGGCGCAGACCATCCGCGACGAGGCTGAACGCAAACTCGCCCACTTGCGCGACAACATCAGCCTGATGATGCCGCACGAAATGCGCACGCCTCTAAACGGCATTTTGTCCAACGCCGAGATGCTTGCGCACTCTGCTGTGACCCTCAAGCCGAGCGAAGTCGCAGAGATCGGCCAGGAAATCCACAAGTCCGGAGAACGGCTGGCGCGACTCATCGAAAATTTCCTAATTTACGCGCAACTTGAACTGGTGGCCGCCGATCCCAAAAATGTCAACGCCCTCCGCGTGGGCCGGACCGAGCATCCCAAGGGGCTGATCAAAAACCGCGCCGCCGCACAGGCAACCCAGGCCAGCCGGCTGCCGGACTTGTCATTTGAACTGTCGGACATTCCGCTGCCCATCGCCGAGGAATACTTGAGCAAAATCATGGATGAGCTTCTGCAAAACGCCTTCAAGTTCTCCGAGCCTGATTCGCCGGTGCGCGTCGCGCTCGACGAGGCGTTCAACATTATCACGCTGTCCATCAGCGACAGGGGCCGCGGATTCACCGCAGAGCAAATCTCGCGCATCGGCGCCTATATGCAATTCGACCGCAAGCTGCATGAGCAGCAGGGGTTGGGACTGGGGCTGACAATTGCCAAGCGTCTTGTAGAATTGCATGGCGGCAGATTTTCCATCGTGAGCGACAAGGAATCGGGCACGGTCATCTCCGCCAGATTTCCCAAGATGAAGATGGAGTGATTCCATTCAGCCGCGATTTCGGCGCTTCTTTGAAAAAATATTTAAAACGTGAACGAGGAGATTTGCGAGCATCGGCCCGTTTTCTAACGTAACAGCCGGCTGTAGATGTCCGCCAAACCTGGAATATGAATCAACGGCGGAAGGGGATTGCCATTTTCTCCGACGCGCGGGAACAGTTTGATGCCATCCTGAATACAAAAGGCAAACAGGAACAGCAGCGCAATGCCCACGACCGGAGCAAAATCCGCTTTCCCCGCGCGCAACGGGATTCTCTCCAGCGGCCGCAACAGTTTTCTTGCCGTCACGTCCACATAATTCCAGAACGGATTCCCGCCGAAATAAATGTAGCTGTTCAGCAAATGCAGCGCCAGCAGCGCGGCGACCAGAAATTTCCAGACGAGACAGCTTCCCAGCGCGATAACCAGAGCGGCAGCGATTTGCCGCGCCGGCGAGACCGATGACGGAATGATATGCAACCACGCCAGCACCCAGCTTGCCAACCACCACAGCAATGCAATGACCGCGAGCGGCAAAAGAAATTTTATCCAGCGCGGCCAGCCGTCAATTTTTCCAAGCTGAATTTTCACCAGCCCGTGCGTTGGCATTGGCCCGCCCAAAATGGACAGCAGCAGCAGCCACAGGTAAACGATTCCGAACATTCGCGCAAAACTGAAAATGGAATACAGCAGAATGCGGCAGAAGGAGCTGCTGATAAACGACGGGGCGATGACTCCGAGGTCCAATGTTCCCGACCAGACCGGTTTCAAGGCGGAACCGACTTGCCAGTAAAACACCGCGCGCAGCAACAGCAGTCCGCCCAGCGCCGCAGGCAGATACCAGCGCCCCGGATTGCCCGGCTCGGCCCGGCGCAACGTGCCAATCAGGGTGGCGGGCTTCGTTTGGCCCAGCGGATCGGCCTTCGCCGCGCGCCAGTTCAGCCAAAGCAGCAGGCCCGCAAGATTTAGGATGAAGTCAATCAGTGCCATGAACGTGATGCTTGATACGTGATGCGCGAAGCAAACACAATTCAGAACCACGCATTACGCATCATGCCGCCGGCTTCACATCATCTTCAGCAGCGTGTCCGCCATTTCGCTTGGCGTGGCTGCAACACCGATGCCGGCGTCCTTGAACGCTGCGATTTTCGCCGCCGCCGTGCCTTTGCCGCCGCTGATAATGGCGCCGGCGTGCCCCATGCGGCGTCCCGGCGGCGCGGTCGCGCCGGCGATGAAACCGGCCACTGGCTTTTTGCAATTCTTTTTGATCCACCCGGCGGCTTCTTCTTCCGCGCTGCCGCCAATTTCGCCAATCATGATGATGCCGGTCGTTTCCGGGTCGGCGTTGAACAATTTAATTACGTCCAGATGCGACGTGCCGCTCACCGGATCGCCGCCGATGCCGACGCAGGTGCTTTGGCCAACGCCGCGCGAAGTCAATTGCCAGACTGCCTCGTAAGTCAGCGTGCCGCTGCGTGAGACGACGCCGATGTTTCCCTTTTTGTGAATGTAACCGGGCGCGATGCCGATGCGGCAGCCGCCACACGAATCCCTCCCCTCGCCCGGCGTGACGATGCCGGGACAATTCGGCCCGATGAGCCGCGTCCTAGTGTTGCCTTCCATCGCGCGCTTCACGCGAACCATGTCGCGTGCCGGAATGCCCTCGGTGATGCAGACGACCATTTCAAGTTCGGCGTCCGCGCCTTCAAGAATCGCGTCAGCGGCAAACGCTGCCGGGACAAAAATCGCGGAAGCCACCGCGCCGGTCTGTTTCACCGCTTCGGCAACCGTGTCAAAAATGGGAACGCGCTG
>CAYYWB010000332.1:0-2745 GCA_964475285.1 uncultured Bifidobacteriaceae bacterium
CGATGACGCCGGTCTTGTCGCGCCCGATGACGGTGACGGTGGCGAATTGTTTCATTTGAAAACAGGCAAGAATTACACGAATCCAGACGGATTGAAAAGGATTTGCGGAATGGTCATCCCGCCGTCCCTGACCTCGATTTTCGATTGCGGAACGAGGGGCGCATTCGCGCACTGTCACCGTGTCGCCGACTTGCAGCCGGCGAAACGGCGGGTTGCCAATCCGCTGCGGGGGCGCAAGCTGAAGATTAAACTCCAACGAAAGCGACTTTGGACTTTGAACTTTGGACTTTGGGCTTAATAATTTCCGCATGGCAAATTCAAACAACGAAACGGTCCTGCGGCTCGAGCTGCCGGGCGTCAAGAAACTCAAGAGCGGCAAGGTGCGCGAAGTCTTCGACCTCGGCGACCGGCTGCTGTTCGTCGCGAGCGACCGGCTCTCGGCGTTCGACGTCATCATGCCCAACGGCATTCCGCGCAAGGGCGAGGTGCTCACGCAGATTTCCTATTTCTGGTTCGCGCAAACGGCGGCGTTCCAGCCGAACCATCTCATTTCGCGCGCCGACGAGCCGTTGCCGGAAAATCTCCGGCCGTTCGCGGACAAATTGTCGCGCCGCTCGATGATTGTGAAAAAATGCCGGCCGCTTGCCATCGAATGTGTCGTGCGCGGCTACCTCGCCGGCAGCGGCTGGAAGGAATATCAGAAATCGCAGACCGTTTGCGGGATCAAGCTGCCGCCGGGCTTGAAGGAATCCAGCGAACTGCCGGAGCCGATTTTCACGCCGTCCACCAAGGCCGAGGCCGGCCACGACGAAAACATTTCGTTTGCGCAGGCGGAAAAAATCGCCGGCGCCGATCTCGCCGGGCAGGCGCGCGCGGCGAGCCTGAAGATTTACAATTTCGCCCGCGATTACGCGAGGAAACGCGGCATCATCATCGCGGACACGAAATTCGAGTTTGGCTTGGACAACGGCAAATTGATTTTGATTGACGAGGTGCTGACGCCGGATTCATCGCGGTTCTGGCCCGCCGACCAATACCAGCCCGGCCGCGGCCAGCCGAGCTTCGACAAGCAATTCGTCCGCGACTATCTCGAAACGCTGGATTGGAACAAGACGCCGCCCGGCCCGATGCTGCCGCCGGAAGTCGTCGCCAAAACAACGGCGAAATATCTCGACGCATACGAACGGCTGACGGGCAAGAAGTTGTGAAGCTGCCGGCGCCAACGCCAAAACTCCGTGAGTTGCGCAAGCGATTGAGGCGGTTTGCCTCCGCCCAAGACGCACAATTCCTCCAGCACTTCTTCAAAACCGGTCCGAGCGAGTATGGTGAGGGCGATCAATTCCTGGGCATTCGCGTGCCGGTGGTGCGCCGGTTGGTTCGAGAATTTCGCGGGCTGTCAATGGCGGACACTTGCGAGCTGCTTCATTCGCCGATTCATGAGGAGCGCCTGCTGGCGCTGTTAATGCTGGTTGATGCCTACGATCGCGGAACCGAATCCGAACGCGCGGCGATATTCCGGTTGTATCTGGACAACACGGCATACATCAACAACTGGGATTTGGTGGACGGCTCTGCGCCCGGCATCGTGGGGCGGCATCTGGAAACGCGCCCGCGAAAAGTCCTGTTTGAACTGGCCCGTTCGCCGGACGTGTGGAAACGGAGGATTGCCGTGCTGGCCGCGTTTCGCTTCATCCGCCGGAATGAATTCGCCGAAATTCTCCGGCTGGCCGAAATGTTGTTGCAGGATCGGCATGATTTGATTCACAAAGCCGTGGGTTGGATGTTGCGGGAAGCCGGCAAACGCGACGTGACAATCCTGCGCGGCTTCTTGGAACAATATGCCGCCCGGATGCCGCGCACAATGCTGCGGTATTCCATTGAGAAGTTGCCGGTCACGGAACGTCGCCGCTGGCTGGCTGCGGGCGGGAAGAAAGTGGTTGGACTCAAACATTCGTCGAAGGCTCTTTGCGATGGCTACGCGATGAGCGCGGCGGGCGGACGATGAAGCAAAACGGATAGCGATTATAATCCGCAGGACAGATTATAATTGGCAACATTCCGGTTACGATTCAAGATTTCGTGTAACAAACCGGTCGGAAAGCTGTTAATAGATTTAAGCTTGCCAGTCTTATCGGCAGGCGGGATGCTCGGCATACATTAGAAAAAAAGTTCGGTCACTTTTGAACGATAAACGGGAAATGTTATGAAAATAAAAATTCTGCTGTGGAGCGTGGTTTCAATTCTCATCATCGGCCTCGCCGCCGGCGCGTTTTGGTGGCTGCGGCGGCCGCAGGTGATTGTTCTGGCCAACGGCGACAAGCTGACGCTGGTGGGCGTGACTTATGGCAAGCATCACGCGCCGCCCGCGGCGAAAACAAAGCCCGCGGCGGGCGCCCGCCGCCAGCAGGGGCCGCAGGCGTTCAACACGGCGAACAACGCGCTGGTGGTCTGGATCCGGCAGGAGCACCCGGCCAACCGCTGGCCGAATTACCAGCTTTACCTTTATGACAAGGCGAACACGGCGTGCGCCGGCAGTTCGGGAAACCGCAACTGGAACAGCGGCGGGACCAGTGAAGTCATCGCCGCGGAGTTCGACTCGTTTCCGCGCCGGCATGGCAGCTTCTTTTTGCGCGTCCAGGAATATATTCAGAACGAAGGCCAGGTGATGAACGAAAGGCATTTCGTCATTTCCAATCCGGCGCACGGCTCGTTTGAAAAATGGCAGCCGGAGAAGCTGCCGGTGAC
>CAYYWB010000333.1:0-2706 GCA_964475285.1 uncultured Bifidobacteriaceae bacterium
TGGCCGATGGTAGTGGTTGTATAGCTTCCGCGAGAGTAGGTAGCCGCCAGTCTTTGAAGCAAAAGCCCGGAGAATTTTCCGGGCTTTTTCCTTTAATGCAATTTGAGGCTTTCCATGTTCATACCGGCGGCAGGCGCAGGGTTGTATCCAACGGCTGAATACCCGCCAACTCCTTCTCCCCGGTTGCCGCGCGGAGTTTTTGGATTCGTTCGCCAGCCGGGAGGATCATCCGTTCGTAACTCCCGACCGCCTTATTGAAGGATTCGTTCGCCCGTTTCAATCCGTCAGCGATCTTCTCAAAATGTCCTGTGAATGTGACTACGCGCTCGAACAGTTCCTGCGCTGCCTCGGCGATTTTCTGCGCGTTCACTGTCTGCGCGTGCTGCTGCCAGCTCACGCCTACCGACCGCAGCAGCGCAATCAGCGATGCCGGTGTTGCCAGCAAAATCCGTTTTTCCGCCGCCCACACAATCAAGTCGTGGTCGCCCTCCAGCGCCGCGCTGAACAGCGATTCCGCCGGCACGAACAGCACCACGTAATCCAGCGCGTTCGGAAACTGGCGCGGATAATCGCGGTCGGCCAGCGCCTTGATGGTGCCTTTCAATTTCGCCGCGTGCGCCGCCAGCGCCTCGGCGCGTTTCAACGGCTCCGCCGTTTCCAGCGCGTTCAGAAAATCGAAGTCCGGCACCTTCGCATCAACGATGATGAAACGGTCGCCCGGCAGCTTTACGACCAAGTCCGGGCGGTTTTCGCCGGACGATGTCTGCTCCGTAAAATCGCAATGCGCGCTCATGCCCGCCGCCTCGACAACGCGCCGCAGCGTTTCCTCGCCCCATTTGCCCCGCGCCTGGTTCGAGTGCAGCACCAGCCGGAACTGCTGCGTTTCCTGCGCGAGCGACTGGTTGGATTGCGCTAGTGTTTCCAAATGTTTTTTGACCTCGCCGAGCGCGGATGATTGCGCCGCGCTGCTCGACTGCAAATTCTTTTGATACGTCTCCAACTGCTGCTTGAGTGGCTCGACCAAACCTTTGATGGCCTCCTGCCGTTGCGCGAGATCGCCTTTGGCCGTCTCTTGAAATTTCCCGAACGTTTGTTCTGCCAGCCGCAAAAATTCCGGCGCGGACTGCTTCAGCGCATCGGCGCTCAAGGCCTTGAACGTGTCGCGCAAATCAGCCAGTGCCTTTTCCTGCGCGGCCTTGGCGTCGCGCAAGGTCTGTTCGTGAAGCTGTCTTTGTTCCGCGAGAATCTTCTCCGCCGCCGCTTGGTTTGCCTGCGCTCTGGCGAGCGAAGTTTTGGTTTGCTCTGTCTCGCTGCGCAGTTGATTTAATTCCGCTTCGCGTTTTTCGAGTCGCTGGGCCAAATCATTTTCCAGCCGCGAATCGGCAGGCGTAATCGAAGCGCGCCCGCGTCCGAGCAGCCAGCCGATGAGCAAACCCAACACGCCTCCGCCGGCCGCACCGATAAACAAATACGTCACGTTTGACATGGCTTATTTCAGCTTGGTGAAAAGTTTATTCTCGTGGCCGGCCACGAATGTCCGCCGGCCTTTGGTGACAATTTTGTGACCTTCCGCGCGCAGCCTTTTGGCGACGCCTTCCACGCCGCCGGGATATTTCGGATTGATCTCGCCGCCGGTCTTGAGCGTGCGCCAGAACGGCGTGATGCGTTTTGCGCCTTCGGTTTCGGCTTCGGCGGCGGCGTGCGCGGCGATCCATGAAAAAATTCCCGTTGTCAGGGGACAGGCGAAGGTCACGTTGCGCTTCGCGGCCAGCGCGGCGCGCAGTTCGTTGATGGTCACCACCCGGCCCTTGGGAACCTGCTTCATCAGCGCATCCACTTCGCGCGGCGCGGGGATGACCATGGTTTTCGGCAGGTCTTTGTCGGTCGCCAGTTTTTCGGCCCAGGATTTTTTTGTTTTCATTTTTCGGGAGGGACGGCGTGCCGCCGTCCCAAAAGTTGGGGTTGCCGGCACGGCGACCCTCCCAACTAAAAATGCGCCACGACCTCGATTTCCACGCCTGCGCCTTTGGGCAGCGCGGCGACTTGCACCGTTGAGCGCGCCGGGAAATCGCTGGTGAAATACTTCGCGTAAATTTCGTTCATGCCGGCAAAGTTCGCAAGGTCGGTCAGGAACACGGTACTTTTCACGACATTCGCAAAAGTCAATTTCTGGTCGTCCAAAATTGACTTCACGTTTTGGAGCACGCGCTCGGTTTGCGCCTTGATGTCGCCGGAAATCAGATTGCCGCTGGCCGGCTCGATTGGAATCTGGCCCGCGCAGAACAGCAAATTGCCGACGCGCACGGCGTGGCTGTAAGGGCCGACGGTGGCGGGCGATTTCGCGGGTTTGATGATGGTTTTGGTCATCGGATAATGGTTGAGAATTGAGTGCTGCCGGTCAAAGGTATTTCGCCAAAATCGGCTTTAGCGCCGTCACGGTTTTCTTCGGCCAGAATTTCTTGTCTGTCAAAATGGCGTATTTCAGCGCGGAATGGCAGGGCCAGTTTGGTTCGGACGGAATTTTTTCGATTGCGGCGGCGACAATTGTTTTTGCGGAGTCGGCGTTGCGGTGGAGGTTGGCGATGATCATTTCGAGTGTGACGTGTTCGTCTTCCTTCCAGCAATCGTAATCGGTCGCCATGGCCAGCGTGGCGTAGGCAATTTCGGCTTCGCGGGCGCACTTGGCCTCGCCGAGATTGGTCATGC
>CAYYWB010000334.1:0-2689 GCA_964475285.1 uncultured Bifidobacteriaceae bacterium
CCACAGCACCATCCTCAAATCCGTCATCAACGTCGTGGCCACGATTCCCGAACTGTTGAGCAATCCGGCCAGCGCGATTGCCTCGCTGTTTGGCGGCACGGGCGGACATGGCAGTCTGATGGACCAGTTGCAACAGGCGCCGATCAAGGTCATTTCCGTGAAGGCCAGGGCGGGCGGCGGGCGGGTTGATTTGCAATCGTCCACCGTTCAAAGCTCCGCATTCGAGGCGGACGCCACCGGCACCATCACGCTGGATCCGATGTTAACCAATTCCGTCATCAACATTCCCGTCACCGTTTCCTTGAGCCAGGCGATCGCCAAACAATTGAATGTGACTTCCACCACGGCGTCCGGCAACGCCACCTACGTGCCGCTGCCGCAGTTTTTGACGCTGACCGGCACCGTCGGGAATCCCAAGGCGAATATTGACAAGCTGGCGCTGACGGGCGTCGTCATTCATTCCGTCGGCGGGAGTTTACTCAACCCGTCTAAAACCAATTCATCGCCCGTCGGAAACCTGTTGAACCAACTCTTGCGATTCAAGTAGCGGACAGCACGTCGGCGGGAAAAGCTGGACCCGTTGCCCGGCAATCCTCTCTCCCCCTTCAGACGGTGCGATTTTCCCGGGCGTTACGGTGGTGGCGAAGTTGGGGAAGCAGCGCGTTGGCGTCTTCCGGTGCGGTGATGTTTTCGGCGGCGAAAAGGGCGGGCAGTCGGCCCTGCCAGCATTGGTGCTGACGTTCGATTTTGCATTTGGCTTGGCAAATTTTGGCGCCCGTGCAGACGCGGAAACAATCACCCAACAGGTCCAGCAACGGATAATGGCGTTGGTCGCCTGGGAACCAACGGTGAGGGGTCGCATCCAGTTGCCAAAGAGCGCCAATTTTGAGGCATTGCCGGCGACGGAGGGAAGCCGGCCGGTTAATTGATGCTTTTATTGCTTGCGCAACACAAGAAATGTATGATGTTGTCCAGCCCTCGATTTGCAATTGGATCCAAAGCGGGGGCAGGCGGGCGTCAGTCAGTCTGTATTTTTAATGATTATGTCACCCGGCGGTTCCAGCGAAAAATCCGGAGGACTTCCGGCTGGAAGTCCGGCGAGCATGTTTCAGGACAATCTTGCCTGCGGCATCATTGTCGTCGGGGCGCGCGGACGCATTGCCGCCTGCACGGCCGTGGCCGCCGCGCATTTGCGCGCGAAGGCGGCGCGATTGAAAAATGCGCCCGTCCATTCGCTGCCGCCGCCGCTGCCGGAATTGATCCGCGCCGCCGCCAAAAGCGGCAAAACCATCGAGAACCTGGAAATCGAAATCAAAGCTTCGCGCGGCGGCGCGACGGCGCTGCGCGCCAGCGTTCTGCCGGTGAAAGCCGGCGCGTCATCGCAGGTGGTCGTCGTGCTTAACCATCTCCCCTCCGCGCCGGTGCTCGAGCAGCACATGAGGCGGCTGGACCGGCTGGCCAGCCTCGGCACGCTCTCGGCCAGCATGGCGCACGAAACCAAAAACGCCCTGGTGGCCATCAGGACGTTCGTGGATTTGCTGGTGCTGAAACACCCGGAGTCCGAGCTGTCCCAGTTGGTCGGGGGCGAATTGCACCGCATCAACACCGTCGCGTCGCAGATGCTGCAACTGGCAACGCCGAGGGCCGCGACGTTCACCACCGTGCAAATGCATGATTTGCTCGACCAGACGCTGCGGCTGTTGCACCACCGGATCATCGAAAAAACAATTTCGTTGCGGCGGAATTACCGGGCCGAGCCGGACACGGTCCGCGGCGACGGCGCGGAATTGCAGCAGGTTTTCATGAATCTGCTGCTCAACGCGATTGAGGCGATGTGCATGAACGGCGTGCTGACGGTGGGCACGGAAATCGCGGAACGCGGCGGACAGCGGCTGCTGAAAATTCACATCGAGGACACCGGCATGGGCGTGGAGCGGAAGCATCTGAAGCGGCTATTCGAGCCGTTTTTCACCACCAAGAAAAACGGCACGGGGCTGGGGCTGGCCATTTCCAAACGCATCGCGCTGGAGCATCACGGGGCGATTGAAGCGCGGAGCGATATTGCCAGAGGCTCCATCTTCACGCTGACGCTGCCGGCGTCCGTAGAGTAGCCCACAATCGAGTCAAGGCCAGCTTAAATGTTAAGCCGCTTTGCGATTGCGGACATAAATTAAAAAAACGCCGCCGAGAAAAAGCAAAGAGATTGCTGAAGGTTCGGGAGTAATTTCCAAAGACACCAAGCTCCAGTTAGCTTGAGAAGTTCCAGAGGTTTGATAGGAAGAATTTCCTCCCCAGCCGAAGGAAGCGGATGTCGGCCCAAACCGTCCCGCAATTCCCGAAAGCTCTTCTGTTCCATTTACCCAAAGATTGGCTGTCTCTGTTCCGGCGTCATAGACAAGTTGATAGTTATTGTAAGTGGAGCCTGCATCTGTCAACGTGTAATTATATTGAATGCCGTTCGATCCGCCAGTTTCCACAATCGGATTTCCGCTGGAATCAGATCCGAACTGTAGGCTAAAAAGAGGAGAACTTGAAGCACCTGTGTCAACGATTGCAGAAAATATTCCCGGATCTGTGTTTGTCGTTGCAATCCGAACAGTAACTGACAATATCCAGTTCACGTCAGCGATATTGTTAGAAGCCATCTCATAAATATCGCAAAAGGATGATGGCGGCGGCCAGGTAGAGA
>CAYYWB010000335.1:0-2666 GCA_964475285.1 uncultured Bifidobacteriaceae bacterium
CGTAACCTCTGCCGTGACAGGGCAGCGCTCTAACCAATTGAGCTACGCCCCCGCGATGGGGGCTTGAAGATTATTGAAAGTCCGGCGATGCGTCAAGTTTTGGTTCCAACCGGTGTTTTGATGTTTTGGCCGGGAAACATCCGCCCTCCAATGGCGGCGTTTCGCGACGGCAGGCGCGGCTGCCAAATCGGGAGGCCGTCGCTCGGAAAAATATTCCACCGCCTCTTCAATGCCAGTCCGGGGAAGCTGGAACGGTTCATTGCAAATGAATGACGCCCGGTTTTATTTCTCGACTTCGCCGCGCTTGTTTGCCAGGGTTGTGTCATGGATTCGGACGAGCGAGACATTTTCCAGTATTTGAAGACCTGGGGGGCTGATTTTATCAACGCGATGGAAATCTGCCGGCGCGCTGGCAGCAAAAAAAGGTTTTACGATGATCCCAACTGGGCCAAGCCGATTCTGATGCGGATGGAGGAGCGCAACATCCTGGAAAGCGACATTCAGGGGCGTTATCGCATCAAACCGGTTCCCAAAAAAAAGCTGGGCAAGCAATGGGTTGCGCCCGACATCGCCAAAATCCTGAAGGAAGGCGGCATGGCAACTGAAAACGAAGGCGAAGGCGAAATCGCCGACGACGATTATTACGATCAATTGTAACGAAACCGGCCTTCGCCGGGCTGGTTGAGTCCATCGCCCATCCCATTCAAACTCCGGCCAACAATTCGGTCTCCCGTTCGTGGCTGCGCCGCGCGGTGTTCGGGCGCAACCCGAAAGTGATGCTGCTGCGCGCGGCGCTCTGGGCGGCGCTCTGCGTGGTGGTGTTCAAACTCCTGTTCATCCACATCCGCGTGGATGGCATCAGCATGTTGCCGACCTGCGCGGACCAGTCCATTTATTGGGTCAGCCGGCTCGCCTATCTCCGGCACGAACCGCAGCGCGGCGACGTTGTGGCCATCCGCTTTGTCACGCCGGATGATTCCATCAGCCGCATGGAGCCGCCGCATATCGTGCTGTTGAAACGCATCATCGGCCTGCCCGGCGAAACGGTCGCCTTTGTGAACGGCCGCGCTCTGATCAACGGCGAAATCCTGGACGAACCTTACGAAACACTTGACTGCAACTGGAACTGCGCGCCGGTCACACTCGGTCCCGATCAATACTACGTCGTCGGCGACAATCGTTCCATGCCGCAGGAAGACCACGTGCATGGCAAATGCGAGCGGAACCAAATCGTGGGAAAGGCGCGGTTATGAAAATGGTGTTCCAGCTCCTCCTGCTGGCCGCACTCATCGCGGCAGGCGTCTGGCTTTGGACGATTCTTTTTCCCAGCCCCGAAAATATCATCCGCAAACGCCTGGCGCAGGCCGCCAGCGAGGCGTCTTTCAAATCCGGCGAAAATCCGCTCGCCAGCGCGGCCCGCGCGGAAACCCTCGCCGGGTTCTTCAGCACAAACGTGGAGTTGAACATCAACTTGCCGGAACACGGACTTCACAATTTAGCCGGGCGCGATGAAATCATCCAGGCCGCCGCGGGCGCGCGCTCAATGGCCGGCAGCTTGAAGGTGGAATTTCCCGACATGAGCATCAGGGTCGGCCCGGACAAATCATCCGCCGTGGCCGATGTCGTCGTGCAGGTGCAGGCCGCCGGCAACAAGGAATTTTACGTGCAGGAAATGAAGTTCACCCTCCAGAAAATCGGCGGCGACTGGCTCATCACGCGCGTCGAAACCGTCCGCACGCTCTCCTGATGTTCGCCGCGCTGCTCACCACGGTGCTGTTTTCCGTTTCCGCGCTGTGCGGCCATCGCACCGCCACGCGGCTCGGCGGCGTGGAGGCCAACTTCTGGCGCATCGTCGGCGCGCTGATCTTTTTGGCAATCTGGGCAAACCTGTTCGGCCGGGGCGCCGTCGGCGCGGCATTTTGGATTTTCGTCTGGAGCGGCCTGGCCGGCATCGGCCTGGGTGACACCGCGTATTTCCAGGCGCTGCCGCGGCTGGGCAGCCGCCGGACCGTTTTGCTCACGCAATGCCTCACCGCGCCGGCGGCCATCGTGATTGAATGGCTCTGGCTCGGCACGAAGCTTGACCTGCCGGAGATTCTCTGCATCGCCGTGATTCTGGCCGGCGTGGCGGTCGCGCTCGCGCCCGGCGACCATTTGAAAATCGAGCCGCGCCGGCTGGAATTCGGCGTGCTGGCCGCCGCCATTGCCGCGCTGGGCGGCGCGCTGGGCGCGGTGTTGAGCCGCAAGGCCTACGCCGTGGCGCACGCGGCGGGCGAACATCCCGACCCCGGCACGACCGGCTACCAGCGCGTTCTCGGCGGCGCGGTTGTGCTCGGCGTCGTCTTTCTCGTCGTGAAATGGCGGCATGCCCGCCGGCGCGGCGGCGACGCGCAGCTCAAGGATTCATTTTCCGCGCGCGAAAAACTTAAGCTCTGGCCGTGGGTGCTGGTGAACAGCCTGGCCGGCCAGACCATCGGCGTGAGTTGCATGCAGTGGGCGCTGGAAAACACGCGCGCCGGCATCGTTACCGCCATCATTGCCATGACGCCCATCGTCATGCTGCCGCTGGCGCGGATTTTTGAAGGCGAAAGAATTTCCGGGCGCGAGATGGCCGGCGGCCTCATTGCCGTGGCCGGCGCGATTGGACTGGCATTCTGGCGATGAAA
>CAYYWB010000336.1:0-2662 GCA_964475285.1 uncultured Bifidobacteriaceae bacterium
GACTTCTTCAATCGGCCGGCCCGGCTGATACACCGGCAGATTTTTCAGGAATGGGCTTATTTTCAAATTCATTTTTGGCGAATGGCAGTTGTTTCTGGAATATGTTTGGGCGGATTCGGCGGAAAATCGAGCGGGAAAATAAAAAATCGTTTGTTGCGCTCCGCCGCGCTTGTTGCAAAATAAGCGCATGAATTTAGACGCACTTTATTCCGAACTGACGCTCAAAACCAAAACCAAGCTCGTGCTCATCGTCCTCGACGGCCTCGGCGACATCGCCACGGCGGAGCAAAATTACATGACCCCGCTCGAAGCCGCCTCGACGCCGAACCTCGACAAGCTCGCCAAGGATTCCGCGCAGGGCCGGATGATTCCCGCCGCGCCCGGCATCACGCCCGGCAGCGGGCCGGGGCATCTCGGACTGTTCGGCTATGACCCGCTGGAATTCCAGGTGGGTCGCGGCGTCATCGAGGCGCTCGGCCTCGGCGTGGAATTGAAACCCGGCGACGTTTGCGCCCGCGCCAATTTTGCCACGCTCGACCCAAATGGAATCGTCACCGACCGCCGTGCCGGACGAATCGCGACGGAAGTTTGCGAGAAACTTTGCGCACTGCTCTCCGCAAAGGTGAAAAAAATCGGCGACACGGAAATCATCGTCAAGGCCGGGAAGGAACACCGCTTTGTCGTGATTTTCCGCGGCAAGGGGCTGGAAGGCCCGCTCACGGACGCCGACCCGAACCGCGAGGGTTTCCCGATCCCGACCGTTCATCCGCGCGACGAGAACAATGCCGGCCAGAAAAAAATGGCCGGGCTGATTGCCGATTTTTACAAGGCGGCGTTGCCGGTCATCGCGAAGGAGAAGCCGGCGAATGGCTTTCTCATGCGCGGCATCGCGCATCAGCCGCACATCCCGCTGTTCGAGGAGCGCTACAAGCTCAAGCCCGCGTGCCTGGCGGTTTATCCGATGTATAAAGGCCTGGCGCAGCTCGTCGGCATGAAAAAAATAGAAGGCCCGGCGACCATCGCGGAGCAGTTCGAGCGTTACCTCGTCGAATACGACAACTTCGATTTCTTTTTCATCCACTACAAGTACACGGACAAATACGGCGAGGACGGCAACTTTGTGGCAAAGATGAACGCCATCCAGGATTTTGACGCCGCGCTGCCGATTTTGCTGCGGAAGAAGCCGGACGTGCTCGTCGTCACCGGCGACCACTCGACGCCGTGCGCGCTCAAGGGCCATTCGTGGCATCCGCAGCCGGTGATGATTCACTCGGCGACCAGCGGCTCGGACAAGCTGGAACGCTTCACCGAAACCGGCGCGAACAGCGGCTCGCTTGGCATTTTCCCGGCGAAGTTTCTCATCCGTCTGATGCAGGCCAACGCGCGGATGTTCGACAAATTCGGCGCGTAACAATCCTGCACCTCCTCATCCTCATCGTCATCCTCAAACCGGATGAAGGAGGATGAGGATGAGGATGATTTTGAAATGAACCTGCCCAACAAACTCACCGTCTCGCGTTTCGTGCTGACGGCGCTGTTTCTGTGGGCGCTGTTCTCGCCGCTCCGGTTCAACGACACGCTCGCGCTGGTTCTTTTCTCGATGGCCGGGTTCACGGATTTTCTCGACGGCCGCATTGCCCGCAAGCGCAGGCTCATCACCAATTTCGGCATCCTGATGGACCCGCTGGCGGACAAAATCCTGATTTGCTCGGCGTTCATCGCACTTGTCGAAAGCACGCACTTGAACCCGAATGCGCCGGTCAGGGTCGCGGCGTGGATGGTCATTGTCATCGTGGCGCGCGAACTGACCATCACCGGGCTGCGGCTGCTGGCGGCGTCGAAAAACATCGTGCTCGCTGCCGAAAATTTCGGCAAACACAAGGCCGTCTCGCAAATCGTGGCCATCAATGCGTTGCTGGTGCTGGACGCCTGCAACGAATGGCCGGCGGCGCTGCAAAAATTCTTCCTGTCCTGGGTCCCGCCGTTCGCGGAAATCATGCTGTGGGTGGCGGTCGCCTTGACGGTGGCGTCCGGCGCGATTTACCTCTGGCGCAACCGCGCGATTTACATGAGCGAGGTGTAGCGCAAAGGCGGAAGGAAGAATGGAGAATGCAGAAAGGGCTTTCGGTCGAATGAACCTTGTTTCTTCGTTCTACATTCTGCCTTTTGCATTCACTTTTTCGGCAACGGCAGCGTGTCGTCGGAGCTGGCGGGCTGATAGACCGCCGGCGGCGGATTGGGCGGCGCATGGCTGTTCCTGTGAATCCGCAGCGCCCAGCCGGCAATCACGATTACCAGGGCGATTGCCAGAATGCCTCCGCCGGCCAGCGCCATTTTCACATTCACCTTCGACAGCAGGAACATCACATGGTCGAGCGGCGATTTGGAGGCTTCGACCAGCGGCGGCGGCTCGCTGAATTTTTTCGTCCCCTTCAACTCGCCGTCCAGCGCGGCCATGAGTTGCGGCACGTCCAGCTTGAGCATCGCGCCGTAATTCTTCACCGAGCCGCGGATGTAAATCGGCGCGGAGAACACGCTGAAATTTCCGTCTTCAAGCGCGCGGATGTGGTCGGTGCGGATTTTTGTCGCGTCGGCGACCTGCTGCACCGTGAGGTTTTTGGCCTCGCGCGCCGCGCGGAGTTGTTCGGCGACCGTTGGCATT
>CAYYWB010000337.1:0-2659 GCA_964475285.1 uncultured Bifidobacteriaceae bacterium
TGCTTATGAAACCATCTTCTCCCGGCCGCAAACCGGTTAGCCGCGCGAAGGCCCGGAACGCCCAACTGCTCAATCTGCTGGCCACGCCCGGCCTCGGCTCGCTTTTGTGCGGACGCTGGATTGCCGGCACCGGTCAACTCGTGCTGGCGGTCGCGGGCTTTTTCATTTTCTTCATCCCCGTCGCCGGGATGCTGGCGCAGTATTACCGGCTTGCATCCATTGATGCGCCGCCGCCCCTGATTGACTGGGCCAGACTGCTCACCGAAGCCGGCACCGGCTTCGGCCTTGTCATCCTGGCATGGCTCTGGTCGGCGGTGACGAGTGCGAGCCTGCTGCGCGAAGCCTCGGCGGACAACTTGCAGGCGATCAAAAATTTCACCGCGCCGCCGATGCCAAAACTGGAAGAAAATCAAATCGCGCCCGCACTCGCCACCGTGCCGCAATGGCAGCGGCAAAACGACACGATTTCGCGGACGTTTCAATTCAAGGATTTTCCCGCCGCGATGAAATTTGTGAACGCCGTGGCCGCACTCGCCGAGCAGGCGTGGCATCATCCCGACATTGACATCCGCTGGAACAAGGTGACGCTCGCGCTCACGACGCACGATGCGGGCGGCTTGACGCAGAAGGATTTTGACCTGGCGCGGCAGTTTGACCAGTTGTCACTTCGCTGAACCTTCGCGCAGCGCGGTCGCCGGAACTGTCGGCGGCGCGGTGCCGGGCGGTGCCGGGCGCGGCAGCCGGCCAATCCAGATGTCGCCGACGCCGTGGTTCCATTCCAATTGCGGGATGGGCGGCACGCTGGCGCTGGCACCGCGGATGACCAGCCGGTCTTCCGGCCGCATTTTGTCCACCCACGGTTTGTAGGCCTTGGCGTCGCCGAAATTCCACAGCACATTGTGATAAACCGCGAAATTCTCGTCGGTCATGAGCGTGGATTCGAAACCGAGGGCATAGCGCCAGTCGCCGTTCGGATTTTTGAAAAACGTCTGGTAAAAGAGCGATTGATCCACCGTGTAAAAAATCCCGTCCTTGTCCGGCAGCCAGCCGGCAATTTCGGGCTGGTCGGGCGTCAGGTAACGCCACGCGAGGTGGTTGGTCCAGCGGCTGTTGAAATCGTTGGTCGTCACGGCAAACATCGTCAACGCCAGTCCGCACACCAGGGCGAGCCGTTGGAATGAATCCGCGGCGAAGCGCGATTCAAAAAATAATTGCAAGTCGCCCGCGATCAAAATCGCCAGCGCCGGCAGGCCCCAATCCTCCCAAAACCGGAACGTCTGGCAGCCGAGCACCCAGCCCATCACGGCGAGCCAGAACGCCGGATGGCGGACCAGCGGCGGCGCGTTCAGCTTCGCCAGTTGCCGCAGGACAATCACGCCGCCGAGCAGCAGGATGGGAAAAATTTCGCCGCCGGACGGCTTCAATTCCGAGACGAGCGTGAGTTGCGTCCGGTGCATCCCAACGGCGCGCAACGCCAGTTGCAGCGCCTGCAAAATGCTTTCCACCGGATGGCCGGTGAGCGCCGAGCCGAGCAGCGTTCCCAAAATCCAGCTTGCCGCCAGCAGGAGGCACCAGCGGAATTGCTGCGCGAGGAAAAACGCCGCGACCGGCAGCGCCCACAAATACCAGACGCCGTGCAGAAAAACGGCCGCGGCAATCAGCGGCGTCATCCAGAGGACCGCCCGCCATTTGGGCGGCGAAGCGCCGCGCCGCTGCCAGACCAGCAGAATCACCGCCATCGCCGCGATGCTCAACATGAACGGGCGACCGATCAAAAAACGTTCGGTGAAGTCGGACACCTGTGGCTGGCACACCAGAATGAAGGCCGCCAGCCACGCCTCCGGCCGTTTCAGGCACGCCACCACCGCGCCGTTGCCGATGAGAAACAGCGCCACCACCGCGAACACCACCAACGACTCGGCGTCCCAGTTATTCAGGAAATGAATCCGTTCCAGCAGCCAGTGCCAGCCCCAGTTGGGATCGAAATGAAACGCTGGCCCCAGCACCAAAATTTCCGGCCACGTTTTTCCGCTCACCGCCTTGGCCGCGTGCCGCAACGCGTCGTCCGCCGGCAAATAGCCGTAGCCGATGACCTTCAGCGGAATGTAGAGGAGCAGCAGAATGACAATCGTCCACGCCGCCAGCGGCACGTAGCGGCGAAAAGGTTCGAGAAAGGATAAATCAAGTTGTCGCTTGCCATCCGTCATTGACCGCGACAAAAAGCGGATTTCGCGCGGCGTGTCAATCCTTTTGAAGTGCGGAGTGCGGGGTGCAAAATGCGGAATTCAAGCTCCACTCCGCACTCCGCACTCCGATTTCAAAACACCACCGGCACGCCTTCATTCAGCGCGCGCAGCTTCTTCGTGAGATTTTCCCTGGCGGCGATTTCGCGCAGCCAGCGCAGCGGCTCGTCCATGGCCTCGAACGACAGCCGGAATGTGCCGTAGTGCATCGGCACCAACTGCCGCGCGTGCAGGTCGCGGAACGCCTTCACCGCCTCGTCCGGCCCCATGTGGACGCGCCGGAACGATTCCGGGTGATACGCGCCGATGGGCAGCAGCGCGATTTCCGGCGCGAGCCGCTCGCCGATTTCCTTGAACCCGCCGAAATACGCGCTGTCGCCCGCGTGATAAATTTTCCGGCCCTGATGCTCCAGGAC
>CAYYWB010000338.1:0-2651 GCA_964475285.1 uncultured Bifidobacteriaceae bacterium
CACTCCGATGACCCGGACTTCGCGGGCGCGGATTTTGCCGTTGACCCGGACAAAGGAATCGGACGGAGAATTGCGTGAAGGGAAGGGGCGGCTCAAGACACCCCCGTTGGTTGTGGCATAGCTGTAAGTTTTGGCATCAATTCTGTCGTCGGACTAATTCAAACAATACCGTTTAATTAAGCGCTAACCGTTCCCGTTGCAAGCAAATAATTCTCGGGACAATCAGGACGCGCCCCGGAACGCCTGGATGCTCCGCACAAAATCGTCCGGCACGCCGAAGTCAAAACGCTCCGCGCCGGTCATTTCCAAGGCGAGATAACCGTCGCGCCGCCGCTGAATTTCCTGGGCGCGGGTCAATTGAAACTCGCCATTGTCGCGCACGTCATCGCGGATCATTTCGCCGAGGATTTCGTAAATCGAGGGCGCGAGCAGGTGCATCCCGAACCAGCCGAGCCACGTTCCGGCGTGCAGATCGTTGACTTGCAATTTTTCCCGCGCGACGGCCACGGCCGGTTTTTCGATGATGAGCGAAACGTCAATCAGGCGCGGATTTTCCGCGTGGCGCGTGCCGGCGATGGTGCCGTAGCCTTTCAATTTTGCGGCGGAAATCCGGTTCACGGCGGAAACACTTTTGCCGCCGGAAATTTCCGCCATGTCCGCGAGTTCGCGATATGGAGAAACTGGCTTGCCGCGAAATAAATGGTCGCCGAGCACCAGCAGAACCATTTGGTCGCCGGCGAACTTTTTCGTCTGAAAAACGGCATGGCCGTAGCCTTCCTGCTCGCGCTGGACGGCAAAGCTGACGCGCCGCTCAAAACCGCGCATCTGTTCCGCCTCACGAAGGAGCGCCGGATATTTCTCCAGCCGCTTGAGATAATTGTCATCCGGGCCGCGCAGATAGTCGCGCACCATTTCATCCTCGCCGGGCTGGACGATGATGCAAATCTCCGCGATGCCGGCGGCTTCGAGTTCGAGCAGGTGATAATGAAACAGCGCGCGGGCGATTCCGTCCGCGCCGACGACGGGAAACAATTCCTTCTTCACCGCGTGCGATGCCGGGAAATGGCGCGTGCCGAGGCCGGCGATGGGAATGACGGCTTTGCGAACAATTGATTTTGAATTCATAACAAACCGCGCGGAATCGGTGTTGGTTCGAGTAATGTGCTCGGCGTATTTATATGAATTTATCAACCGACTCGACACTTATGCTAAACTTTCCGGGATCGGCGACATACGCAAGAATGCAATCGCTGAACTCATCAAGTGTGGCCTTGCCATTGGTGTCAAAATCATTTTCTGACTTCAAAACAAGTCGGGTGCCGTCCCACTCACAACGGACGCTATCGTGCCACTTGCGATGATTTGTAAATTCGTTCGTAATGTTGCGCGCGGCTTCTTCGCCGCTCTTAGCAGGCAAACCATGACAAATTAAAGTGACACGGAACATTGAACTGCCTACACATCAAACCGTTTCCAGCCGTTCGCGCCGAAGGCGTAACGCTTGGCGCCGAATTCAATCGCGCCGGGCGACATGCCCTCAAAAATGTCCGGCATCACGCCGACGCGCCGGGAAAATTCAACGGCGATTTGCGGGATGTGTTCCTTGAGCGCTTCGATTTTGCCGAACACGGCCACCGTGCCGCCGGTGCCGCCGCCGGTGATTTTCGCGCCGAAAAGCCCGCTTTCCGGGCCGCGTTTGCGGACAGCTTCCACCAGAAAATTCACCTCCGGCACCGAGAGGCGGCAGTTGTCGCGGTAACTCTCGTGCGCGCCATACATCATTTCGCCGGCCACGATGCACGCGTGCTCGTCGCCGCCGGCTGCCGCGCGGAGCGACTCGATGAATTTCAACACGCGCTCGTTTTCCCCGATGGGATGCCGCGTGGGACCGGCGACGCGGTAGGTCGCATCCGGCTGCACCGTCGTCACCGGGTCGTCGTGCGTCTTGTATTGCGCCAGAAAATCCGAGCCGAGGATCGTTTCTGGAATTTGCGCCTGATATTCCGACTTCAATTCGTCGGATGAAATCTCGGTGAGATAATTCAGCGCCGCGCGTCCGGTCTTGGCGCGGAGTTCGTTGATGATTTTCTTGCCGATGAACGCGCCGATGCGGACGTTGCCGTAGGCGTTGCCGGCGACGGAATGGCGGACCATCGAGTTGATGCCCACGAAGCCGGTGCCGGCCGGGATTTCCACCTCGCCGACAATCGAGCCGGGCCGGCAGAGGATGTGCGTGAGCCGGCCTTCGCGTCCACTGGCGACGGCAATCTGGTCCATGATGCCGCACGGCGCGCCGACGACGTGATTTTCGGCCATCTGGCCCAGCCGCGCGATTCGCACGCCGTCGAGCTTGAGGCCGAGATAGGCGTTGAGGCAGGAGAGCGTGCCGATTTCCACGGCGGCGGAACTGCCGATGCCCACGTTCATCGGCACCGCGCTCAACAGCATGAAACTGAAACCGAAGGGCAGTTCAACGGATTCCTCCTTCAGCAGGGTGAAAATGCTTCCGCCAATGTAGGCCGCCCAGGCGGCCAGCGGATTGGCCAGGCAAAGCTCGCGCATTTGCGCGTAGGCGCCGACGGCGTCGCCCGAAGCTAGGTAATCCAGCGGGATGCGCGTCTCGACCGGCAGGCTGCGCCGGCCCACCTGCG
>CAYYWB010000339.1:0-2651 GCA_964475285.1 uncultured Bifidobacteriaceae bacterium
ACATCTTCGCCCAGCGCGCCCGGACGCGCGAAGGCAAGTTGCAGATCGAGCTGGCACAGCTCCAGCATCTGCTGCCGCGCCTGACAAAATTCTGGGGCCACCTGTCGCGGCAATCCGGCGGCATCGGCATGCGCGGCGGTGAAGGCGAATCGCAGCTTGAAGCCGACCGCCGCAAGGTTTCCGAACGCATTGACAAAATCGAGCGCGACCTCGACGCCGTCCGCCGCCAGCGCGCGACGCAGCGCGCCGGTCGCCAGCGCAGCCAGTGGCCGCTCGCTTCAATCGTCGGTTACACCAACGCCGGCAAATCCACGCTGCTGAACGCGCTCACCGGCTCGGACGTGCTGGCGAAGGACATTTTGTTCGCCACGCTCGACCCGACGACGCGGCGATTGAAATTGCCGACGAACCAGAATGTTTTGCTCACGGACACTGTGGGTTTCATCAAAAAACTGCCGCACGGATTGGTCGAGGCGTTCAAGGCCACGCTGGAGGAAGTGGTGCGGGCGGATTTGCTGCTGCACGTCGTGGACATCAGCCATCCGCAGGCCGAGGAGCAAATCGCCGCAGTGGATGCCGTGCTCAAGGAAATCGGCGCGGACGAAAAATCCACGCTGATGATTTTCAACAAAATGGACCGGCTGAATTCAAGTGGCACGGGCGTCTCGCCCGTAACGCACGGGCAAGATGCCCGTGCCACTATCGCCGACCCCGGCGCGTTGAACCGGTTGCGGGAAAAATTCCCGCACGCGGTGGCCATTTCCGCGACGACCGGCGAAGGCATTCCGGCGCTGCTCGCCGAAATCGGCACGCAGCTCCGGCCCAAACGCGAGTTTCTCGAATTGCGAATTCCCCACGAGCAATCCGCCCTCATCGCGCGGCTGCACAAGGTCGGACAGGTCATCGAGCGGCGCTACACCGGCAAGACGGCGCGGTTCAAGGCGCGCATCCCGCCGCATTTTCACGACGAGTTCGCGTCATTTATCGTCAACTCCGCCGGATAAAACAACCAGCTTTCCAATCCAGTGACCACGAAGCCGCAGAATATTGGGATTCGCCATCAAGACTTGCCCTGGATGCGGGCGGCCTTGCGCCTCGCGAGGCGCGGCCTCGGCGCGACTTCGCCGAATCCGATGGTCGGCGCGGTGCTGGTAAAGGGCGGCAAGATCATCGGGCGCGGCTGGCATCGGCGCGCGGGCCTGCCGCACGCGGAGATCGAGGCGCTCCGCGACGCGCAAAAACGCGGCCACAATCCGCGCGGCGCGACGCTTTGCGTCACGCTCGAACCCTGCTGCACGCGCGGCCGCACGCCGCCCTGCACGGACGCCATCATTGCCGCCGGAATCAAGCGCGTCGTCATCGGCGCGACCGATCCGAACCCGAAGCATTCCGGCCGCGCCTTCAAAATTTTGCGACGAGTGGGAATTGAAGTTGTCCACGGCATCCTGGCCGACGAGTGCGCCCGATTGAACGAAGCCTTCAACCACTGGATTGTCCGCCGCACGCCGTTCGTCACGGTGAAGACCGCAATGACGCTCGACGGCAAAATCGCCACCGCCAGCGGCGAGTCAAAATGGATCACCGGCGAAAAAGCCCGCGCGCACGGAATGAAATTGCGGCGCGGCAGCGATGCCATTCTCGCCGGCATCAACACGATTCTGGCGGATGATCCGAGCTTGACAGTCAGAAGCCAGAAACCAGAAGCCAGAAATCAGAAGAACAATTTGCGGCTACGCCGGATTATCCTGGATTCAATGGCGCGGACGCCATTGACCGCGAAAGTGGTGAGCGACGAATTCGCGGCGCTGACAACGGTTGTAGTGGGCAAACTCGCGCCGAAAAATCGCGTGGCGGCGCTGGCCAGGCGCGTGAATGTCGTCGTCGCGCCGTGCCGCGGATTTCAAATCTCAAATCTCAAATCTCAAATTGACCTGCGCTGGCTGCTGAAGAAGCTCGGCGCGGAAAATGTCACCAGCCTGCTGGTCGAGGGCGGCGGCGAGGTGAACGCCTCATTTCTGCTCGGCGGCCTGGCGCAGCGGGTGGCGTTTTTCTACGCGCCAAAGATTCTGGGCGGGCGCGATTCGCGCAAGGCCGTCGCGGGCGGCGGCGCAAAAAGCCTGGCGGAGGCGCTTTCGCTGCGCGACGTGGAATGGAGGCGGCTCGGACCGGATTTGCTGCTGACGGCAAAAGTCGTTGCAGATTGAAGGCACCCGCGAGTCAACCGGCGGCATTTTTCCGTCAAAACAAGCTTGCCAAGCGGCGCGGGGGCGGCTAGTTTCCATGCTCTTTTGATAAATTTATGGCAGTAAAAATTCGCATGAAGCGTGTCGGGGCCAAAAATGCCCCGTATTTCCGCATTGTGGTGGCCGACAGCCGGAGTCCGCGCGATGGCAAGTTCATCGAGGAAATCGGATCGTATCAGCCGCTGAAAAAGGGCGACAATTTCATTTTGAAGCTGGATCGCGCCCAATACTGGGTCAGCAAGGGCGCCCAGCCGAGCGACACCGTGGCCAGCTTCATCAAGAAGGCCGGCAAGGCGGCGGCGCCGCCGGCGGCGGCTTGAGTTGATTTCGCAATGCAGGCGTTTCTGGAATACGTCGTCAAAGGACTCGTGCAACACCCGGACGCCGTGAGCGTCACGCCGGTGGAGC
>CAYYWB010000340.1:0-2647 GCA_964475285.1 uncultured Bifidobacteriaceae bacterium
TGCCGATCTGGGGCGACGCCAAGTTGAGCCAGTCCGGCCCGAACAGCTTCAGCATTGAGAAACGCACCACCACCGCCAGTTCGTGGCTGCACGTCATGGACGGCCACCGCTCGCTTGGTCTTGCCGTGCTCGGCGACGTGTCAGGCGGGATTGCCGTCGGCCTGAAACATTTTTGGGAGAAAAATCCGTCGTCCATCGAAATCACCGGTGCCGCGACCGATGCGGGCGAAATGAAAATCTGGTTCTGGTCGCCCGACGCGCCCGCGATGGACATGCGCCGTTACGACGACGTTCCGCACGGCTTGAACATCAATTACGAGGACTGGAAACCCGGCTGGGGCGACGCCTACGGCACCGCCAACACCACCGACCTCACGCTCTGGCCGTTTGCCGCCATTCCCTCCAACGCGCAGCTCGTCGCCATGGCGAAGGAAACCACCGACACGCCGATCCTCGTCTGCGCGCCGGAGTATTATCATTCACTTCAGGTCTTCGGCCATTGGAGTCTGCCCGACACTTCCACGCCGACGCTCGCGTGGGTCGAGGGACAGGTGCAGGGACTGGTGGATTATTACCACGGCCAGGTCGAGGAGCGCTCGTGGTATGGATTCTGGGATTACGGCGACATCATGCACAACTACGACTTTGGCCGCCACGAATGGCGTTATGATGTCGGCGGCTGGGCCTGGGCCAACACCGAGTTGATGCCCGACATGCTGCTCTGGTATTCATTCCTCCGCACCGGCCGCGCCGATCTGTTCCGGTTCGCCGAGGCGATGACGCGCCACACGAGCGAGGTGGACGTTTATCACATCGGCCCGTTCGCGCCGCTCGGCTCGCGGCACAACGTCAACCACTTTGGCGACGGCGCGAAACAGCCCCGCGCCAGCCACGACGGCATCAAGGAGTTTTATTACTTCCTCGCCGCCGACGACCGCATCGGCGACCTCATGCACGAGCAGAATGACGCCGACCGGGCCTATGATTTGCTCCAGCGCTACAATGGTTCGCACTACGTCCCGACCGCTGACGGTCAGGCGCAGCTCAACGGCAATCCGCCCGCGCCGTTCCCGGCAAATCTGCCTCCGCGCTCGGACGCGCCGCGCGGCGTCACCAGCCGGTTCGCCCTCGAATGGCTCTGCTACTCGATGAACTGGACGGTCGAATGGGAGCGCACCGGCGACACGCAATGGCACGACCTCGTCCTCGCCGACATGAAGGCGATGGCCGCCGGCAGCCAGGGCGGGCGTTTCGCGGGCGGCGGTTATTTCGACGTGATATTTGGCGGGCCGGAGAATTTATGGGAGATGGAGCCGATGTATCCCGACGCGCCCGATTTCTGGCGCGTGTGGGCCGACACCTGCGAATACATTGGCCGCAACGTGAACGGCGGCCAGATGACCGCGCCCCGGATGCTCGCCTACGCCGCCTACAAAAAGCAAAGCCCCGAGCTGGGTCTGCTCGCGTGGCAGAAGCTCATCGGCAACGCGCTGCCGCCGCCTGCGCGTCCCGCGAAAGTCAGCGGTCCGAACGTTGTGCGCCCCGTGACCGACCCGGCGTTTCTCGGCGGGCCGGTCGGCTGGCAGTTGCACGGCGTGGCCAGTGTCCAATGGGCGCTCAACGCCATCGAGACGGAGGAAATGGCGAAGCCGTGGCTGCCGCTCTGGGAAAAATCGCGGTGAAGTTCACCGGCCAGTGCCCAAACTGCGCTTCATGGTTCGACGACTTAATCGGAGCTTGAGAAAGGGATAGGGATAGGTGAATGCGCCGCGGATCACAAATATGCTGCCAGTGACTTGAGTGCCGTCCAAATTGAACGGGGCGTTGATCAAATGAGTTCCGCTGTCGGAGCCGGTTGCGACCGGCCCGACGACCTTTCCGCGAATGATGAAATCGGTCTTGATATGCAACAGCCGTCCAAACCAGCCGCGATTCGCCTCGACGACGCATTCGCTCAATTCCGCCCCGCCAACCCGCCCGGTCACGCTTCCATCGGTTGAAATGTCCAATACGGCCTCCACAGTTTGGATCGCCACTTTCTTCTCCGTAATTTCCTCGTGACTCATCCCAAAGAACTGATTCGTTCCATGCCAATGCCCAACCAGACGCTGGTCTGGAACTGTGGCGCTCCCGTTTGCCCATGAAGTCGAAACGGGAAACAGAATGGCGAGCGTTGCAATCAATCCGGCAATGCGGAGATTTGGATTCATGCCCGTCATTCTGCCAGGCCGCAGGCAAGCAGCGTAATTGATAATTAATGCGGCGACATTGATATTTTCGATGCGCGCGCGACAGTCGCCAAATTCGCTTCCGCGCGTTCGGATGGTTTTTCGGAATTCTGTCCATCCTGTCAAAATGTGTTTGCGCTTGAATAAATCCGGGCAAGCGGCAGGCTCATTTGCAAACGCACCGACATTACAAAAAATCTGGCTTATGAAAACCATTGCAACTTCAATTCGCATTTCCCTCCTGACCGCCGGTTTTGCACTCGGCCTGTCTGTGCCGGCGGGAGCGGCGCCCATCAACATTGAAACGGCCAATCTCCGGCTTTCCGTCGAGCCGACGAATTGTCACTGGTCGGCGGCGGTCAAGGGGACGCCGATGCAGTTGAACGAGGTTCACTTTCTTCCCGGCGACGATGCCTCGG
>CAYYWB010000341.1:0-2647 GCA_964475285.1 uncultured Bifidobacteriaceae bacterium
CCCCGCGCTGGAAAGCGCCCACGCCGTGGCCGAGTGCATGGTGCGCGCGCCGAAGCTGGGCAAGGACGCGCTCATCATCGTGAACCTCTCCGGCCGCGGCGACAAAGACGTGCAGACCGTGGCGGCGAGGGTGAAGTTGCAAATGCCTAAATAAATTTATGAATTGCCAACCCGAAGCTTTCACCGTTGAAGAAATCGTTGACGCATGGAATAAAAGATCGCTCCAGCCAAATCTCGAATACCAGCGCGGGTCAGCTTGGAAAGCGCACCAGCAACAAGCATTGATTGATTCGCTTTTTCGCCACTACCCAATCCCGCCATTGTTTCTTCATGAGGTTTCTGAAAAAGGATTGGGAGGTCGTAAGTCAGTGCGTTACGACGTTGTTGATGGGCAACAACGGATTCGATCACTGGTGGATTTTCTCGGCGACAAATATCAGCTCCTAAATCCTGACGACAAAAAACTACGGCTGCCGAACAGTCTGCGTGCCATGCCAGCACCGTGGGGGCAACGGCGATTCTCCGAGTTGGACGCAGCATTGCAAGACCAACTCAAAAAGAAAAAGCTCGATGTCTTCGTAATCAACGAAGTTATGCACCAAGATGAAATCCGAGACTTATTCATTCGCTTACAATCGGGAACGGCTTTATCACGTCAGCAGATTCGAGATGCTTGGCCGGGAAATGTCGGGCCGTATATCGAAAAGCTGGCAGGCAAAATGGAGCGGACTCCCAAATACGATTTTTCAAAATTTGCTGGTAAGTGGGGTGAACGGTCAGAAGAAGAGCGTGATCCATACATGACCGACAGGCAGTTTTGTGCGCAACTGCTTTGTTTGTTTTTGGCCCGGCAAAATGACCCCTGCTCGCAGCAGAGCGTTGGGGCGAATGAATTGGACAAGCTTTACCACGAGAATACCGAGTTCGATCCTACTGGCGAAAGCGCACTGAAATTTGAAAACGCGCTGAAACAAACAATCAAAATTTGCAATGTGGCTTTGGAATTGGAGGTCGAAGGGGCGCGTGGACGCAAAAAGAAATTCAAGAAGCTGAACATCGTTTCCACATTTTTGTTTGTGCAAGACCTTTCCAAGAATCCGCTATTTGTAATGAATCGCCAGTTTTGTGAACAGGTCGCTCCACATCTTTGCGATTCACAAACCCTAAATAATGCAGCTAGGTCAACATCTGGGCCGAGGATCGCAGAGTATTATCGCGTTTGGCGCGATAAAGTAGGCGATGTTGGTATTCGCCTTGACCCACGACGATCGTTTGATGAAGAACAGAAACGGGAAATTTACAAGCGAGCAGAAGGCAAGTGCGCAATAGGTGGCGAGCCGGTCGAAGCTGGTGACGAAGAATATGATCATTTTCCAATCGCCTACCGAGACGGTGGAAGAACCGAAGTCGAAAATGGCAGGCTCGTTTGCCGTCATCATCATCCGCGAGGACGCCCTGTTGCTGACGAAGACGACTAAAAGTAAAACAAAACGTATGGAACAATTCGAGAAAAGAGCTTACGACATTTTAGTTAAAGCAGAATGGCTGGATAACGTAAAGGCTACCGAATCCGACATTCAAAAGGGAGTTTCTGAAAGGGTTTTACATTTTCGAACTGGGGCAACCCCGTTGGAAAATGGGCGATATAAACTCTGGTTGTTTTCAAAGTTATACAGAGAATTGACCAAAGGAGGATCGGTGTCTTCGGAAGACTTGAATATGCTTGTCCAAATGGGATTTGGTTTCGGCATACAATCAGGCTGGGAAAATTTTCCACCACAATAGAAATTCAAGCCGAGAGTTTCCTAGAAATCGGCATACTTTTTCCCATCCCGTTGACGGATTACGCGACGTTGAAAAAATGGGAGTGCCTGGCCTCGGCCCTCGGCGAAGCTTTGGCGGCAGCCGTCCGCAAACATCACCTCCCCGATTTCTCGAACTGGCAGCCCCCGCCGCCTTTGCCCGCGCCTTCGCTCTGCCTGCGCTTCGTCGGACAGGCGTTGCACGCCGTCCACCCGCGGGCAAGGCCAAATTGGATGTTCGGCCGGATTTGTCATTGGGGGCATCGCCATCTTTGAACGCAGGACAAGCGTCGCGCCTGTCTCCAACTTTCAAAAAATGGAGACAAGCAGGATGCCCGTCCTACGGTTTTAATCTTCCGAGAACAAATAATCCAGATCCGTGGCGGTGAGGCTGCGGGCGAAGCCTTCCTCGCCCAGCACGTCGGCAATCGTCTGCGCCTTGCTCTGCTGCAGCTCCCAGATTTTTTCCTCGACGGTGCCGGGCGCGATGAGGCGGTAGGCGTTCACGGTCTGCGTCTGGCCGATGCGGTGCGAGCGGTCAATGGCCTGCGCCTCCACCGCCGGGTTCCACCACGGGTCGTAAAGCACCACGTAGCTGGCGTTGGTCAGGTTCAATCCGGTGCCTGCCGCGCGCAGGCTCAACAGGAACACGCCGGCGCTTTTGTCGGCCTGGAATTCACCGACGACCCGCTGCCGGTCCTTCGTCTGGCCGGTCAGCACGTGCGTGGTGATTTGCCGCGTGCGGCATTCCTTTTCGAGCAGTTCCAGCATCCGGACAAACTGGCTGAACACGAGAACTTTCTGGCCGTCGGCCACCAGCGGGTCGAGCAGTTCAAACAGCGTGT
>CAYYWB010000342.1:0-2636 GCA_964475285.1 uncultured Bifidobacteriaceae bacterium
TTCACGTTTTCACCCGGGGGCAGCACGCCTTTGGCATGGGCGGCCATTCCCGGCTTACGACCATCAAAGACTGGCCGGACCGGCTGGCCGACTGGATGGGCGACAACAACATCCTCAATCCCGCGGTGCCGGCGCAGGGTGTCAAATAATTTCGTCTGCGATTTGTGTGTGGAATTCGACAAGGGTGCGGTCAACGGCATGGGATTTTTGATGATAGAAAATTGAATGGCCTGCTGCGTTTTCTCCACCGCCAACATATTGATGAGTTCGCGGCTGGCCACAAGTTCGCTGGTGTTTGAACAAATAGCTAAAACGGTGTTACGGCGTTTCGTCCACTTTCCACTCCGCGCCGATTTTTTTGATGGTCATTTCATCGCTGTCACCGCCTTGGTCCGTGCCACCCTCCGTGGCAATCTTGAAAACAATCTCGTCGGCGGCGATCGCCTCTATTCCCAAAATCCGGTATCCCGAAATTTTCTTCAATTCCGGCGCGGCTTCGCGGATGGCCTGTTCGATGGGTTCGCCGGCATCTTGCAGCGCACTTGTCGTCATGCTGGCTTCAAAGTTTTTTGCGTCCTGCTTGTTGAGCGCCCAGAAATACGTTTGCAGCGCGGCTTCGGGCGAAGCATATCCGGCATACGCCCAGGATGCTTTTGGATAATCAACCTGCTTGGGCATGACCGCCGGCGGGTTGGTGCTGAAGAAATGAAGCGGCGTCTCGTTCACTTTCCATGCCGTTCCGACGATCATGGTCGCCACCCTGTCGCTTTTGTTGACCCCGCCGTTTATCTCAATCTGGAAATCAATAACAAAATCGTTCGTTCCCAAAATCTGGTATCCCGAAATGTTCTTTAATACCGGAGCCAGCCCCCGGATGAATTGATCTTCGGTTTTGCCGGCATTTTGCAATGTCTTGGTGAAATCCTCCTGCGCAGCGGGCGTCATGCTGGCTTCCAGGTTCGTTGTGTCCTGTTTGTTTAACGCCCAGAAATAGGATTCCAGCGCGGCTTTGGGAGAAGCATATCCGATAAATGCCCAGGATGCTTTTGGAAAATCAACCTGTCCGGGCGGGATTGGTGACGGGTAGGCTTCCGGAAGAATTTTGGAAGCGGTAAAAGGCTTTGTGGATTTCTCAATGACCAATATGTCAATTTTCTCCCGGCTCGGCACGAGTGCAAGACCGAGTTGGTCGAGCACGGCTTGCTTGAAGGCGACTTTTTCAGATCCTCCCCTTTTCCATGCCCATTTGAGATCCGTGTCATATTTGCCAGTCCGTCCGGTTTGGTCAACGATTGGAATTTGCAAAGTGTTTTCGCAAAAATTAACCCATTCCGTGAAGGATTTGCCGACAGTGTGGATTTCCTTGGAATTCATTCCGTTATTTTCCGAAAAACTCTGGTTCAAGGAATTCGATCTGCTTGGTGACAAGCCTGGTGCATTGGGATTTTCGATCTGAAGCAGCAAAACATTCGTCTCCATGGCCACGACTCTGCCAATGATGCCGAATTTCTCGTGGATCGCGTCTTTGAAGGCTTGCGTTGCACCGTGAGAAAGATTGTCAATATAATCATACCGTTCTGATGGCAACGGGGTCGCAATGATTTTCCGGTCATCGGCAAATGCGAATCCGTATGCGCTCATAACCATTTGTTGGACGGTGGAACCAAATTGGAGTCTCTTTACCTCATCTGCTGATCCCTCCGTCACCCCGGGGCCGCCGTTGGGGGCCACTGTAGGCAGAATTTCCACCAGGGGCGGCGCTTTAGCCGACAGCAGGAAATCGCCGTTAATGCCCTGACCTCCATTGGCGTTGGTGAAATACCCCTCCGCCTGCCACGGATAATTGGACGGATTCCCGGTCTGCGCGATGACTGCTGGAACGGATGGTTTTTCGATTTCCACGACGGCCACGGTGGCTGTTCCAGCGGCCATCAGGACGACTGCTCCGGCGGCAATTGCCATTTTTGCTTTTGCCCACGCCATAAGTTTCAAAGCTCCCTTCACTAGAATCAAGGTTGAACTACTGGCCGCCGCGCCTTTGGCAATCGCCACGGCGGTCACGGCCTTTGGCAGCGCTACAGGCGCGGCTTGAACGGAGTTGGAGGAAATCGCCCCGGTTATGATGGCCGAGGTCGAATTCACCCCGCGTTTGGCAAATGATTTCCGCAGCTTTTCCAGCGCGCGGTTGACGCGCTTTTCCGCCGCGTCCTCGCTCACGCCCAGCGCCAGCCCGACCTCGCGCAGATTCCGGCCCTCATAAAACCGGAGCACGACGGCGCGACGATCCTTTTCGCGCAGCCCCGCGACGGCGCTGTCCAGCAGCGGCGCGATTCTCGGCCAGACCTCGGTTCCGGCTTCATTGAAAACAGATTGCATATACGCCTCCTCTTCACGGTGGTGACGGCGGGATTCGCTTCTGATAAAATTATTGGCCGTCAGGCGCGTGGCCTGGAACAACCAACTGGAAAGCGCCTTGTCATGGCGCAATTGCGCCGCCTTTTTTTCCAGGATGATGAAAACGGCCTGCGTGATTTCCTCGGCGGCATGGGGATTGCCCACCTGCCGCAGCGCCACGGAATAAACCAGATTGATATGCCGCGTCACCAGCGCGGCAAACGCCTCGTCGGAATTGTTTT
>CAYYWB010000343.1:0-2608 GCA_964475285.1 uncultured Bifidobacteriaceae bacterium
ACTGGCGGCGCGGCTCGACTTCCTCGCCCATCAGCTTCGTGAACATTTCCTCGGCCTCAACGGCGTCGGTGAGGTCCACGCGCAGCAGCTTGCGCTTGGCCGGGTCCATCGTCGTGTCGAAAAGCTCCCGCGCGTTCATTTCGCCAAGGCCCTTGAACCGTTTGATGGAGAGGCCGCGCCGTCCGACTTCCTTCACGCCCGCCAGGATTTCCGGAATCGAAAACAGCGGCTTGACGGTCTCCCGGTCGCCTTCGCCCTCGCGAAGCTCGAACAACGGCTGGTCCTGTCCGGCGTAGTGCTCGATGCTCAAACCTTTCTTGTCGAGCTTGCCCAGCAATTCAACGATGGCCTTGCTTTCATGCAGCTCAATGTGCCGGGCGCGCCGGGTCGAACCATTTTTCTTCTCAACGGTCGTTGTGTCGCCCTCCTCCTCGCCGCCGAACAATTTGAGATCGGCGTTCTTCGCGCCGAATTGCGCCAGTTCATCCTCGGTGTGGAAATAATGGACCGTCTCGTCGTTGCCTTCTCGCACCTTGACCAGATGCCTCGGCAATTCGCCGGTCTTTTTCTGGCGTCGTTCGACATATTCCGCAAAATCGCCGCCGTGACGCTTCAAGGCGCTGGCATATTTGTCAAGCGATTCGAGCAATTCCAAGATTTCCGCGAGCTGCTTTTGCGACAGCTCCTTCTTGTCGGAAAGATTTCTCAAACGCACTTCCTCCGTGCCGAGTTCGATCAAAATCTTGTTCAGCTTCGCATCGTCCTCGACGTAATCCACGCGCTTCTTGCGCGCGATCTGGTAAAGCGGCGGCTGCGCGATGTAGATGAAACCATTTTTCACCAGCGAGGGCATTTGCCGGTAGAAAAAGGTCAGCAACAGCGTGCGGATGTGCGAGCCGTCCACGTCCGCATCGGTCATGATGATGACTTTGTGGTAGCGGAGCTTTTCGAGATTGAATGCGCCTTCGCCCTCGCCGTCGCCAATACCCGTGCCGACGGCGGTAATCATCGTGCGAATTTCATTGTTCTGAAGAACCTTGTCTAGCCGCGCCTTCTCGACATTGATGAGTTTGCCGCGAATCGGCAGGATCGCCTGGAATTTCCGGTCGCGGCCCTGTTTGGCCGAGCCGCCGGCCGAGTCACCCTCGACGATGAACAATTCCGTGTTGGCCGGATCGCGGTCGGAGCAATCGGCAAGCTTGCCGGGCAGACCGCCGCCGGTGAGCGCGCCCTTGCGGACCGTCTCGCGCGCTTTGCGGGCGGCCTCACGCGCACGGGCGGCGAGCAAACCTTTTTCAATGATTTTCTTGGCGACGCCCGGATTCGCGTCAAAGTGCGTCATCAGCCCGTCATAAACAACGGACGAAACGATGCCGTCAATTTCCGTGTTCACCAGCTTCACCTTCGTCTGCGATTCAAAACGCGGATTCGGCAGCTTTACGCTCAACACGCAGACCAGGCCTTCGCGCACGTCATCGCCGGAAATCGTCGGATCCTTTTCCTTCAGCAATTCGTTCTGCTTGGCGTATTGGTTGATGGCGCGGGTCAGCGCCGAGCGGAAGCCGGTCAGGTGCGTGCCGCCGTCGGTGTTGGGAATGGAATTGGCAAAGCAGAGAATCTGGTCGCTGTAACTGTCGGTGTATTGCATCACGCAATCCACAAACACGTCCTCGTCCTTGCCGTCAATCTTGCTCGGCCGTTTGCCCGAAATCACGACGGGCTTGGGATGCAGCGGCTGCTTGCTCCGGCCAAGCTGCCGGACGAACTGCTCGATGCCGTCGCGGTAAAAAAACGTCTCCGTCTTCTCGTCGCGCTCGTCCTTGAGCACAATTTCAATACCCGGATTCAAAAACGCCAGTTCGCGCAAGCGGTTCGCCAGGATGTCGAACTTGAACTCGGTTGTGATGGTGAAAATGGTCGGATCGGGCTTGAACGTGATCAGCGTTCCCGTCTTTTTGGATTTGCCGATGACTTCGAGTTTCTGCGTTGTTCTGCCGCGCTCGAATTCCATCGAATAGACTTTTTCGTCACGCGAGACCTCAACCTTGAACCAGTCGGAAAGCGCATTGACGCACTTCGCGCCGACGCCGTGCAGGCCGCCGGAATATTTGTAGGCGCCCTGGCCAAATTTTCCGCCCGCGTGCAAATTCGTCAGCACCAGTTCCACGGCGGGCATCTTCCACTTCGGGTGCATGTCCACCGGAATGCCGCGTCCGTCATCCCGGATCGAAACCGAGCCGTCCACGTGGACCGTCACCTCGATTTTGTTGCAGTAACCCGCCAGATGTTCGTCAATCGAGTTGTCGAGCACCTCGAACACGCTGTGATGCAGCCCGCGCTCGTCCGGGTCGCCGATATACATTCCGGGCCGTTTGCGCACGGCTTCCAAGCCTTCGAGCTTGTCAATTTTTGAAGCGTCGTATTTCTCGGCGGCGGATGTTGCCAGCGCGTTTTCCACCCCGGCGGAATCAGATTTTTTCGACATATAAATTCACAAAAAGCCCGCTTGCGAGCATCCAATTTCAGACGGGAAAATAGTATAAAAACCGCCGTTTTTGCACAATGTTTATTTGAAGTATTTTTGCCCGAAAAACACCATTAGTTGTGG
>CAYYWB010000344.1:0-2605 GCA_964475285.1 uncultured Bifidobacteriaceae bacterium
GGACGCGGCGCGGTTCGCTGCGCGCCTCGCTGACGAAACCGAGGATTTTCAGCGCGATGACCGGCAGCACGCACGGCATGACGTTCAAAATCAGTCCGCCGATGAAGGCGTAGAGCAGCATCAAAGGTAGCGCGGGCGTCTCGCCTGTCCTACTTTCCGGCGGCGTTTGCGCATAATATGCTTCGTCCGCTGGAGCTTTATCGCTGACAGATGATCTGAATTCGTAACCTGTTCTCAAATTGCCACTTTGAATAACCAGCACGCCTGAAATTTCCTTCGGCCAGTCGCCGGAGAATTTTTTCACAAGCTTGCGCAGGCGGAGAAAAGGGGAATAGGCAGTCATTGTTTCGGTGGTTGCTTGAACCTCAAACTGGTCGCTGGCATCAGGGAAAAAATCAACCGAGTCGTATTTTATATTCCAATAAACGTCAGCCGGTAGTGGCATGCCAATAATCAATGGCCTTATGTCATCGCTGGCAGGCTTCTCCCACCATGCTCCCAATGACTTGAAATTATTCGTATTCGTTTGCGGGATTTTGCTTTTCCACGATTTAATCGTCGAGGCATCTGCGGTAGTTTTGGTTTCGTTGCCAATGCTCAATTTCGCTTCGGCTTCTTGATTTGCTGGAATGCAAACGTCCTTGCATTCAAGCCACGAGACGTTCGCCTTCAAATCCAGCGGCCCGATGGTCAAATTTGAGGCAAACGTCAGCGGCACGAGCAGCACAACTTCATTGCTGTAGCCGTAAGTGGTGACTTCGACGGGCGGGAATTTTTCCGGCAGCGGCCATTGGATTTCGCCGGCGGTGACGCCGGGCGGCAGTTGCCATTCGATTTTGGTGGCCAGCCCGGCCGAACCGGGATTTTTCCAGTAGGTGTGCCAGCCCGGTTCCATTTTCAAATCCACGCCGGCCCAAATCGTGTCGCCGGGTCTGGCGGCGTCGGCGGACAAAATTAATTTCGCCTGCGTGTGATTCGCTGTCAGCGGCAGGCCGCCGAGCGAGGGCAGGCCCGTCTGCGCCCGCGCATTGAACAGTGTCAATGCCGCAAGGCAGGTGGCAAACAGGATTCCTTTGTGTCGCACGATGATTAGATGCCAGATTTGCCAAAGCGTTTGAAGCTATTTTCGATGACAATCCGCCGCGCTCGAATCATCCTCCCGCCATGCGCCTGTGGACGCTCCATCCGAAATATCTCGACGCGCGCGGACTGGTCGCGCTCTGGCGCGAGGCGTTGCTGGCGCAAAAGGTTTTGCGCGGCGCGACGCGAGGCTACAGGCATCATCCGCAGCTTCTCCGTTTTGCCGGGCAGCCGGATCCGTCCGCCGCGCTCGCCGCCTACCTGAAAGCCGTCCACGACGAAGCCGTGGAACGCGATTACAAATTTGACACCAGGAAGATCGGGCGCCGAAAATATCGCGGGAAAATCAAGGAAACGCGCGGCCAATTGCTTTACGAATGGCGGCACTTGAAACGGAAGTTGAAGCAGCGCGACCCGGAACGGCTGCGCGGATTTGCAGCGGTGAAAATTCCCGTCTCGCATCCGCTGTTCAAAATCGTTTCCGGCAAAGTGCGCGACTGGGAAAAGGTGATGTAGCAGCGGACGTGAGTCTTTCCGACTGTCAGCTTCTTCGACTTGCTGCGTCCGCTCGCCCGGCCCTGCGTCCAGACGACCTATTCGAACAGGCTGGCGGCGTCCGCGTAACATTTGGCGACATGTTCCATGGAAGGCCTTTTGTCCGGCTTTTTCTCCAGGCACGACATGATGATGGCGGTGGTATTGCGGAGGACATTCAGCCCCGCCTGTATCGGCGACGGCGGTGTCAGTTCCCGAATCTGTTTCTCGATCCCGGCCTGCTCGCCTTCAAACGGGTGTTTCCCGGTGCAGGCGTAATAAGCCATCACGCCGAAGGCGAAGACGTCGCTCTTGAAACCGTTCGAGTAGTCGCCGTCCCACTTCTCCGGCGCCATATACTTGGCCGTGCCCACGGGGTCGTGCTTCTTGTCCGTGATGAAAGGTGGCAGATAACCGGCGAAATAGGAATGTGACAAATCAATCAAAATGCCTTCCGCCGGAGAGGCGGCTGGCACCAGCACGTTCATGCTCTTGAGATCGTTATGGATGATCGGCCGGTCGCACAGGATGCCGGCGTGCATATCGGCCACCGTTTCCGCCACGCATTGCAGGATTTTGTGGGTGCGGCTCTGGTCCTTGACGGTGACGCCCGTCTGGATCAGTTCATTGAGGGTAACGGCCTCGATATATTCCAGGAAGAGGCGATGCGTCGCGGCATCATACGCCAACTTTGGCCGGATGCGGGGATGCGTCACCTCGTCCAGTATGTAGGCTTCATTCGCAATAAAGATTTCATCCCAGAAATTCCGCGGTTCCTTCAGCAGCGCCGGATAGGGATTTCTCGCAAACTCCACTTTGTAGAGTTTGGAAACCCCTGCTTCCACCTGCAAATGTTCCTGTTTGTTGATGGCTGGTATTTTCATGTTGGTTCAATAACGGTTCGACGGCCTCAAATTCCACCGGTTCAACAGGTCGCCGGGGATTTCCGACAGGAAACGCGACGGCTGTTGCATTCCGTCGCCGCCGGAAT
>CAYYWB010000345.1:0-2603 GCA_964475285.1 uncultured Bifidobacteriaceae bacterium
GCTGTCGGGCCGCGCGAAATAGACGTATTCAAAAATGCAGAACGCGCGCTTCTGATGTTCGGGAAACGCCTGCACGCTCGTCAGGCCTTTTTCGTTGATGATGACAATTTCGCCCGGCGCCACGTCGCGGACGAACTTCGCCTGAATCTGGTCGAGCGCCACTGTTTCGCTGGCCAGCACCCACGCGCCGTTCACCTTGCCGATGGACAGCGGGCGGAACCCGAACGGGTCGCGTGCGCCGATCAATTCCTTCTCCGTCATGATGACGAGGGAATACGCGCCCTCGATGTGGCGCACCGTCTGGACGAGCGTGTTCTCCATGCCGCCGATCGTCGGCTGCGCGAGCATCATGATGATGATTTCGCTGTCCACGGTCGTCTGGAAAACGAGACCGCGGCTTTCGAGTTCGTCGCGGAGCTTGGCGGCGTTGGTCAAATTGCCGTTGTGGGCGACGGCGATCTGGCCGCGCATGCAATCCACCGTGAGCGGCTGGGCGTTGCGGAGGTGCGACGAGCCGGTGGTGGAATAGCGCGTGTGGGCGACGGCCATGTTGCCGACGAGTCCGTGCAGGATTTTGGCGTCGCTGAAAATCTGCGGCACGAGGCCCATGCCGTGGTGCTTGAAAAATTTCCCGTCATGGCAGGTGACGATTCCGGCGCTTTCCTGTCCGCGATGCTGGAGCGCGTAAAGGCCGTAGTAGGCCAGCTCGGCCGCATTCGGATGACCGAAAATGCCGAACACGCCGCAATAATGTTTGGGATAATTTTGCTGTTGCATCGCCGCGCCGCTGAATTGTCACAAATGCGGATGGCGGGCGCAAGCCGGAAGGGAACCGGCTTCGAGGCGATTCTTTACTTCACCGCGATTGCCGGTATGCTTTCCTTCTAATCAGCGAACTTTGATGACAACGACCCTCAATCGCGGTTTGGCTTTGTTTGCGGCTTACACCGAAAAATATGTGCTGTCTTTGGTGTTTTTCTGCCTTGCCTTGCCGGAGTTCAAACAAATCTGGAGCTTCCTGTCAGGGCAACTCGGCGCCGAAACCACGGTGTTCGTGAAAGCGGGCAACCACCTGATCATGCTCCTGCTGTATCTGTTCACCGGCATGTTATTGCTGCTGGCGTGCCGTCCCGCGGTGCCGCCGCAAAAGTTGAGATTTATTCTCGTCCCTTTGGCCGCGACTTTTTTCTACCTCGCCTATTCCACCGTTCCATGGTTT
This sequence comes from uncultured Bifidobacteriaceae bacterium, assembly GCA_964475285.1. Lineage (GTDB taxonomy): Bacteria > Verrucomicrobiota > Verrucomicrobiia > Limisphaerales > UBA11358 > UBA11358. The sequence goes on from CAYYWB010000345.1 coordinate 1,220, forward strand.
CCGGCGTCATTGCAAATCAACCTTTGTCCGCAGAGTTTGCAAATGTCGCTCCTCGCCGCCGGCCTGACCTGCGCCGTCGTCGGGCCATTGTTCGGGCTTTGGGGCATTTTGCACCTCGGACGTTCATTTGGCATTTATGTCACAGTGAGAAAGGTGGTTACGACCGGGCCTTACAAATGGGTTCGTCATCCGATGTATCTGGGCGCGTGTTGCATGTGCGTCGGCGTCGCCATCGCGAACTTTTCGGTCGCCTACTTCCTGCTGGTTGCGATGCATATTTCCTTGTTGCTCTACCGGGCGCACCTGGAACAGACGCATCTTTCCGAGCACAGCGCGGAATATCGGGAATACATGAAACGCACCCGATTTATTTTCCCAAAGTTCCGCCAATCCGCCGGCGATTCGCCCAAGGCAGAGTGAGGGAAAGCGCCGGAGTCAGCCCGCCATGCCGGCACGGAGTCGCGGGGAACAACCAGTTTTCCAGAACCCCGCGATACCGCCGCTAAACCAGGCCGGTTCCGTTCAGAAACGGCTTCAGTTTCGCGGCCAGTTCCTCTGGCATTCGCTTTGGTTTTTCGTCAACGCCCGTGCAGGCGTGGAAGGTTTCGGCTTCGAGGATGAGTTTGCCGTGCTGGTTGGTGATGCGATGTCCGAAGTTCAATCGCACGCGCTCGATGAGCGTCGGCCAGACTTCAATCGCCAGCAAATCGTCGTAGCGCGCGGGCGATTTGTAGCGCAGCCGCGCCTCGATGACGGGAAAAATCACGTCCTTTTCCTGCCAGTGCAGAACGGTAGGGCCGAGCGAGCGGATGAATTCGCCGCGCGCCGCCTCGAGCCATTCGAGATAGCGCGAGTGATAGACGTGGTCGCCGACGGTGCATTCGGCGTAGCTGACGCGGTGCGTGTGGCGGAACAGATTTGCCATGCGGCGAGTTTAAGGTTCAGAGTTCGGGGTTCAAAGTCATTTTTGTCCCCGTCTTCGTCGCAGCCGAGCGCCAACCGTGGCAGCCGACTGGCAGCCGGCTGCCCTGCGGCCTCGCAATCCGCGAGGCATCAGCAGTCCAATTAACCGCCTGCCGATTTGCACGCTGCCGGCTGCAAATCGGGCGATGCCGCAGGTTTCAAGCCTGCGCCGCCGGAACCGCCGCCGAAGCGGCGGGCGCCTCGATTTTCCACGCCTCGATTTTCTCGATGCGGTAACGGTGCTTCGCGCCGTGAAATTCAAATTCCACTTCCTCGCCGATTTTGTGGTTCAGCAGCGCCGCGCCGACGGGCGAAAGATAGCTGATGATGCCCTTGTCCGGATCGGAATCCCACGCGCCCAGGATCGTGAACGTCTCCGGCTGGTTCGTGCCGAGGTCGGTGGCCAGCACGACGCTGCCGA